>DASXJJ010000228.1:0-50340 GCA_036497465.1 Pseudonocardia sp.
GGGGGCCGGCGCACCCCGCGCGACGCTCGCCGCCGTCGCCGCCGCCCGGATCGCGGACCCGAGGTCGCCGCTCGCCGCCGTCCCGCCCGCGCCGGCCACCCCGATCGGCACGTCGGGACCGGACACACCATCCGAACCGCCGGCACCGCCCGCACCAACTGCACCACCGACACTGTCGACACCACCCGGGGCGTCGACACCACCGGCACCCGCGGCCTCCACGCCGGCGCCGTCCACGCCGTCCACGCCGTCCACGCCGGCGCCGTCCGCGCCGTCCACGCCGGCGCCGTCCGCGCCGTCCGCGCCGTCCACGCCGGCGCCGTCCGCGCCGTCCATGCCCACGCCGGCCATGCCCACGCCGGCGCCGTCCGCGCCGTCCATGCCCGCGCGGTCCATGCCCGCGCCACCGTCCACCCCGACAGGAGCGCCGTTCGCGCCGGCGGCGGCCACCCCCGCCGCATCCGCACCGGCACCACCGGACGCGGCACCGGATCCGGCGCCCGCCCCTGCCGGCCACCGGCGATCAGTCGCCTTTATCGGCTCATCAGCCCCACAAGTCTTCACCGACACCGCCACCCGGGAGGGTGACGCGCCCGGTCCGGCCGAGCCGGTGACGCAGCCCGTCCCGATCTCCGCGCCGATCCCCGCCCCGCCGGCGGACCGCCCGGGTCCCCCGATGTACGGCCACCGTCCCCCGGCGGACGCGCGCGGCAGGCGGACCGACGCTCGCGTGGGCGTGTCCCGGGGCTACCTGATCGCGCTCATCGGGCTGGCGGCGGTCGCGGTGCTGGCGATCGTTGCGGACATCGGCCTCCTGATGGCCCGCGACGGCAGCGCCGACCTGGACGTCCGGTCGGTGACGATGAAGGCGGTCGCGCGCGGGCCGGCGTGCACGCTGGAGGCCGTGATCCTGACCAACGGTGCCTCCGGCAGCGTCTCCTTCGGCTGGATCGGCGACGGCCGGGACGGGGCGGTGCGCACCGAGGAGATCCCGGAGGGGCAGTCCGAGCTGCGGGTCAGCAGCCGGTGGGGGGCGTCGCCGGGCCAGCCCGCCGATCCGGTCGTCACCCTGCAGGTGATCTCCCCCCGGATCGCCGAGGCGTCCGTGCACCCCCGGTCCGACTGCCAGTGAGCTCCGGGCGTCAGGCCCGAGCGACGTCGGCTCGGCGGGTCGGCGGGTCGGATCAGGTCAGCAGGTCACGCACCACGGCGTCGGCGAGCAGCCGGCCCCGGTCGGTGAGCACGGCCCGGCCGGCGGCCAGCGCGTCGGGGCGCAGCAGGCCGCGGTCGGCCAGCGACGCCGCCTCGGTCCGCCCGGCCTCGTCCAGCAGGTCCAGCGGCAGCCCCTCGGCGAGCCGCACCCGCAGCATGACCCGCTCGGCGTAGCGCTCGGCCTCGGTCAGGTCCTCGCGGCCGGCCGTGGGCGACCCGCCGGAACCGAGCAGCGTCGCGTACCGGGCCGGGTGCTTGACGTTCCACCACCGCACCCCGCCGACGTGGCTGTGCGCGCCGGGGCCGGCGCCCCACCAGTCGCCGTCCCGCCAGTAGCCGAGGTTGTGCCGACAGCGGGCGGCGTCGTCGCGCGCCCAGTTGGACACCTCGTACCAGGTCAGCCCGGCCCCACCGAGCACCTCGTCCACCAGCTCGTAGCGGTCGGCGGAGACGTCGTCGTCGGGCGCGGCCAGCTCGCCCCGGCGGATCCGGCGGGCCAGCGCGGTGCCGTCCTCGACGATCAGCGCGTACGCCGACACGTGGTCCACCCCGGCGTCCAGCACGGCGTGCAGCGACCGCCGCAGGTCGTCGTCGGTCTCCCCCGGCGTTCCGTAGATCAGGTCCATGCTGACCTGGCCGATCCCGGCCGCGCGGGCCTCCCTGGCGGCGGCGGGCGGGCGGCCGGGGGTGTGCCGTCGGTCCAGCACGGCCAGCACCCCCGGCGCGGCGGACTGCATGCCCAGCGAGACCCGGGTGTACCCGGCCTCGGCCAGCCCGGCGAAGAACTCCGGCGAGGTGGACTCCGGGTTGGCCTCGGTGGTCACCTCGGCCCCGGCGGCCAGCCCGAACGTGCCGCGCACGGCGGCGAGCACGTCGGCCAGCCCGGCCGCCCCGAGCAGCGACGGGGTTCCGCCGCCGACGAACACCGTGTCCGCCGCCGGGGGTGCGCCCAGCACCCGCGCGGCCAGCGCCAGCTCGGCGCGCAACGCGTCCAGCCAACCGGCCGGTGAAGCGCCGGATCCGGCCAGCTCGGACGGCGTGTAGGTGTTGAAGTCGCAGTAGCCGCAGCGCACCGCGCAGAACGGCACGTGCACGTACACCCCGAACGGCCGCGCGCCCAGCCCGGCCAGCGCGGAGTCCGGCAGCCCGGCCGGCACGGTGTCGGGTGGAGTGGTCCTGGTCATCGCCTCCATTGTGACCGCCCTCCCAACATCTGAACGCGGGTAGGCAGTACGGCGTGATTGATGGCACCCTGGGGCTGTGTGTTACGCGCTGACGATGCGACTGGTGGCCCGCCGCCACGTCGATTTCCAGCGCGTCTGCAGCGCGATGTGCCGGCCCACCGCCTGACCCGCGCCGAATCCCACCACGAGTGACATCGGCCGGGGAGCCGGTCGGCTGGTGCATGCTCGTGTCTGCCCCAGGTCCGCCGTGCGTCCCGGCCGCGACCTGGAGGTCTGAGCAAGATGGTCCCACCACAACCGGCTGCCACGACCGACCGCGCCGGTGCTCCGACCCGTCGGCCCGCGCCCCCCAAGCGCCGCCGGGGTGAGGGTCAGTGGGCGCTCGGCTACCGGGAGCCGCTCAACCCCAACGAGCGGGCGAAGAAGGACGACGACGCGCTCAACGTCCGCGCCCGGATCGAGAACATCTACGCCAAGCAGGGCTTCGACTCGATCGACCCGGGTGACCTGCGCGGCCGGTTCCGCTGGATGGGCCTCTACACCCAGCGCAGGCCGGGCATCGATGGCGGCCGCACCGGCGCGCTGGAGCCCGAGGAGCTCGACGACAGCTACTTCATGCTCCGGGTGCGGATCGACTCCGGTGCGCTGAGCAGCGAGCAGCTGCGGGTCATCGGCGAGGTCTCCCGCGACTACGCCAGGGACACCGCCGACGTCACCGACCGGCAGAACGTGCAGCTGCACTGGATCCGGATCGAGGACATGCCGGCGATCTGGGAGAAGCTGGAGGCGGTCGGCCTCTACACGACCGAGGCCTGCGGCGACTGCCCCCGGGTGGTGCTCGGGTCCCCGGTGGCCGGCATCGCCGAGGACGAGATCATCGACGGCACCCCGGCCATCGATCAGATCGTCGAGCGCTACATCGGCAGCAAGGAGTTCTCCAACCTGCCGCGCAAGTTCAAGACGGCGATCTCCGGCTCACCGAGGCACGACGTGGTGCACGAGATCAACGACGTCGCGTTCGTCGGCGTACGGCACCCCGAGCACGGCCCCGGTTTCGACCTGTGGGTCGGCGGCGGGCTGTCCACCAACCCGAAGCTGGGCCAGCGGCTGGGCACCTGGGTGCCGCTCGACGAGGTGGCCGACGTGTGGGCCGGCGTCGTCGGCGTCTTCCGCGACTACGGCTACCGGCGGCTGCGGCACCGCGCGCGGATCAAGTTCCTGGTCGCCGACTGGGGTGTCGAGAAGTTCCGCGACATCCTGGAGACCGAGTACCTGAAGCGGCCGCTGATCGACGGGCCCGCCCCGGAGCACTGGACCGGCGCGCGCGACCACATCGGCGTGCACAAGCAGGTCGACGGGCGCAACTACGTCGGCGCCGCCGCGATCGCCGGCCGGGTCTCCGGCACCACGCTGATCAAGGTCGCCGACGCGGCCGAGCGGGTGGGCTCGCGGCGCATCCGCACCACCGTGCAGCAGCAGCTGCTGGTGCTCGACGTCGACGACGACAAGGTCGACCCGCTGGTCAGCGAGCTGGCCGGGCTGGGGCTGCAGGCCGACCCGACGCCGTGGCGGCGGTTCACCATGGCCTGCACCGGCATCGAGTTCTGCAAGCTGGCCATCGTGGAGACCAAGGGCAGGGCCGCCGACCTGGTCGCCGAGCTGGAGCAGCGGCTGGCCGACATCCCCGACCTGGACGCGCCGATCGCGATCCATCTCAACGGCTGCCCGAACGCGTGCGCCCGCACCCAGACCGCCGACATCGGGCTCAAGGGCCAGATCATCACCGACTCGGACGGCAACCAGGTGCCCGGTTTCCAGGTGCACCTGGGCGGCGGTCTCGGCCTGGACGCCGGTTTCGGCCGCAAGCTGCGCGGGCTGAAGGTGTCCTCGAAGGGCCTGGGCGACTACGTCGACCGGGTGGTGCGCCAGTACGCCAAGCAGCGCGACACCGGCGAGCGCTTCGCGCAGTGGGTGGCCCGCGCGGACGAGGCGGATCTTCAGTGAACGAACGTGCGGTGCCGTTCTACTGCCCGTACTGCGGTGAGGAAGATCTGCGGCCGGTGGAAGAACCGCACGGTGCGTGGCGTTGCGCCGGATGTCTGCGGACGTTCGCGGTGAAGCTGATCGGGATCGGTGTCCCGGAGGGGGCGGTGTCGGAATGAGTGTGGCGGGTACCGAGGTCGGGACGCCGGGGCGGTCCCTGGGCGCCGAAGGGCTGCGTGAGCTCGCGCGCCGGGGCGCCGAGGAGCTCGGTCCGGACGCCGGTGCCGACGCGGTGCTGGACTGGGCCGCGCGCACCTTCGGCAGCGGCCTGATCGTTGCCTCCAACATGCAGGACGCCGTGCTGGTCGATCTCGCCGCGAAGGCCAGGCCCGGTGTGGATGTGCTGTTCCTGGAGACCGGCTACCACTTCGCGGAGACCATCGGCACCCGCGACGCGGTCGAGGCGGTCTACCGGGTGCGGATGGTCAACGCGCGGGCCGAGGCCAGCGTGGCCGAGCAGGACGCCGACGAGGGCAAGGACCTGTTCGCCCGCCAGCCGGACCGGTGCTGCTTCCTGCGCAAGGTGGTGCCGCTGCGGAACACGCTGGCCCGCTACGACGCGTGGGTCACCGGGGTGCGCCGGGTGGAGGCACCGACCCGGGCGAACACCCCGCTGGTGACCTTCGACGAGAAGTTCGGCCTTGTGAAGATCAATCCGATCGCGGCGTGGGGCGACGAGGACGTGGATGCCTACATCGCCGAGCACAACGTGCTGGTGAACCCGCTGGTGAACGACGGGTACCCGTCGATCGGCTGCGCGCCGTGCACCCGCAAGCCGCAGCCCGGCGAGGACAAGCGCGCCGGCCGCTGGGCCGGGTCGGCGAAGACCGAGTGCGGGTTGCACGCATGAGCGAGCGTGCGAGCGAGTCATCCGTGCTGAGCGCGCCGACCGGCAGCCCGACGCGCACCCCGGCGGTCCGCGTGTTCGACGCGCTGGACGACCTCGAGTCGGAGGCCATCCACATCTTCCGGGAGGTCGCCGGCGAGTTCGACCGCCCGGTGATCCTGTTCTCCGGCGGCAAGGACTCCACGCTGCTGGTGCACCTGGCGGTCAAGGCGTTCGCGCCGGCCCAGGTGCCTTTCCCGCTGCTGCACGTGGACACCGGCCACAACTACCCGGAGGTCATCGACTTCCGGGACCGGCTGGTGGAGCGCCTCGGTCTGCGGCTGGCGGTGGCGCACGTCCAGGAGTGGATCGACGACGGGCGGCTCACCGAGCGCCCGGACGGCACGCGCAACCCGCTGCAGACCGTGCCGCTGCTGGACTCGATCAACTCCCACCGGTTCGACGCGGTGTTCGGCGGCGGGCGCCGCGACGAGGAGCGCGCCAGGGCGAAGGAGCGGATCATCAGCCTGCGCGACGCGTTCGGCCGGTGGGACCCGCGCAAGCAGCGTCCCGAGCTGTGGAGCCTGTACAACGGCCGGCACGCCCCGGGCGAGCACGTGCGGGTGTTCCCCATCTCCAACTGGACCGAGCTCGACGTGTGGCGCTACATCCAGCGGGAGCGCATCAAGCTGCCCTCCATCTACTACTCCCACCAGCGCGAGGTGTTCCGCCGGGACGGCATGTGGCTGGCCGAGGGCCCGTGGGGCGGCCCCGGGGACGGCGAGAACCTGGAGCTGCGGACGGTGCGCTACCGCACCGTCGGCGACGGCTCCTGCACCGGCGCGGTGGAGTCCACCGCCACCACCCTGGACGAGGTGATCGCCGAGGTCACCGCGTCCCGGCTGACCGAGCGCGGTGCCACCCGCGCGGACGACCGGCTCTCCGAGGCCGCCATGGAAGATCGTAAGCGGGAGGGCTACTTCTAAATGTCCGAGGTTTCCGAGACGACGACGGAGTCACACCCCGAGGTACCGAAGGACCTGCTGCGGTTCGCCACCGCCGGCAGCGTCGACGACGGGAAGTCGACGCTGGTCGGGCGGCTGCTCTACGACACCAAGTCGGTGCTGGCCGATCAGATCGAGGCCGTCGAGCGGGCTTCGGTGGACAAGGGTCTGGCCACGCCCGACCTGTCGCTGCTGGTCGACGGGCTGCGCGCGGAGCGCGAGCAGGGCATCACGATCGACGTGGCGTACCGCTACTTCGGCACGCCCAGGCGCGAGTTCGTGCTGGCCGACACCCCCGGGCACGTGCAGTACACCCGCAACACGGTGACCGGCGCGTCGACCGCCGAGCTGGCCGTGCTGCTGGTCGACGCGCGCTACGGCGTGGTCGAGCAGACCCGCCGGCACGCCGCGGTCATCTCGCTGCTGCGGGTGCCCAGGCTGGTCCTCGCGGTCAACAAGATCGACCTGGTCGACTACGACGAGGCCGTGTTCACCGCGATCGCCAAGGACTTCACCGGGCTGACCAACGCTCTGGGCTACCCGGCGGACAAGGTGGTCACCATCCCGGTGTCCGCCCTGGTCGGTGACAACGTGGTGGAGCACTCCCGGAACACCCCGTGGTACTCCGGGCCGACGCTGCTCGACCACCTGGAGTCGGTCCCGGTGAGCAGCCCGGAGCTGGGTGCGCCGATGCGCATGCCGGTGCAGTACGTGATCCGGCCGCGCACGGCCGAGCACCCGGACTACCGGGGCTACGCGGGCCAGGTCGCCTCCGGCACGGTGCGGCCCGGTCAGGAGGTGCTGGTGTTGCCCGAGGGGCTGCGCAGCACCGTGACCTCGGTGGACACCGCCGACGGGCCGCTGGCCGAGGCCGGCGCGGGGCGCAGCGTCACCGTGCTGCTCGCCGACGACCTCGACGTGGCCAGGGGCAGCGTGATCGTCGACGCCGCCGAGCCCGCGAGGGTCACCGACGAGCTGGAGACCACGGTCTGCTGGCTGTCCGACAAGCCGCTGCGCCCCGGGGCGCGGCTGCTGCTCAAGCACGGCACCCGGATCACCCAGGCGATCGTCGGCACGCTGCACGACCGGCTGGACACCGACACGCTCACGCTCAGCGTCCCCGAGCAGCTGGAGATCAACGACATCGGGCGGGTGGCGATCCGCACGGCCGACGCGCTGCCGGTGGACGACTACGCCGACAGCCGGGCCACCGGCGCGTTCCTGCTGATCGACCCGTCGTCCGGCAACACGCTGGCCGCCGGGCTGGTCGGCACGCCGCTGGCCCCGGTGCCGCCGCCGGAGTGAGCTGATGCGGTTCGGAACTCGGGCCGGCACCGGTGCTCGGCGCGGTGACGCCGACCGCCCCGCGCTGGTGGCCGTGGCGCACGGCAGCCGGGACCCCCGGTCGGCGGCGACCGTCGCCGCGCTGGTCGGCGAGGTGCGCCGGCAGCGTCCGGAGCTGAACGTGCGGCTGGCGTTCCTCGACCTGAGCACGCCCCGGCTGCCGGACGTGCTGGCCGGGGTGGCCGGCGACGGGCACCGCCGCGCGGTGGTGGTGCCGCTGCTGCTGGGCACCGCGTTCCACGCGCGGGTGGACCTGCCCGGCGCGGTGGTCAGGGCGGCCCACCGGCACCCCGAGCTGTCGCTGACGGTGGCCGAGGTGCTGGGCGGCCACGTCCCGGGCGGCGAACCCCGGCTGGTCGACGCCGCGCTGCGCCGGCTGGGCGAGGTGGCCGCGCCGGATGATCCGGGGCTGGGCGTGGTGCTCGCCGCCACCGGCTCGTCGCACCCTTCGGCGAACGCCGCGGTGGCCCGGCTCGCCGACGGCCTGGCCCGGCGGCACCCGTGGGCCGGGGCCTCGGCCGCCTTCGCCACGGCGGTGTCGCCGTCGGTGGGCGAGGCGGTCGGCCGGCTGCGCGCCGCCGGCGCGGAGCGGATCGCGGTGGCCGGCTGGTTCCTCGCCCCGGGGCTGCTGCCGTCCCGGGTCACCGCCGCCGCGTTGGCCGCCGACCCGGACGCGCGGGTGGCCCGGCCGCTGGGCGCGGACCCGTCGGTCGCCGCCGTGGTGCTCGACCGGTACCGCGCCGCCGCCGACGCCGCGACCGCCGCGGTCGACCGCGCCGCGGGCTGAGCCGCGCGCCACCCTCCGGCGGCGGTCAGTGCTCGGTGGGCCAGACGGACCGCCAGGACCGGTCCTGGCTGGTGTAGGCGATCACGTGCTCCGGCAGCCTGCCGCGCACGACCTGGTCGACGGTGGTCAGCTCGAGGATGTCGCGCAGGCTGGCGCGCACGGCCACCCACACGTCCTGCAGGTGCCGCGCCGCCCCGTCGTAGGTGTGGCTCTCCGGGCGCTGGCCGCGCACCAGCGCGAGCGGGCCGTCGGTGACCCGGACGACGTCGGCCAGCGAGATCGCGTAGGCCGGCCGGGCGAGCCGGTGGCCGCCGTCCGGCCCCCGGCGGCTCTCCACCAGCCCCGCCCGGCGCAGCTCGACCAGGATGCCGTCCAGGAAGGTGCGCGGGATGCCCTGGGCGGCGGCGATCTCGTCGGCCTTGGTCGAGCACTGCTCCGGCGCGCTGGCCAGCACGCACAGCGCCCGCAGCGCGTAGTCCGCCCTCGCCGAGATCTGCACCCCGACATCTTCGCGCATGGGCAGCTTCTTCCGCCCCTCGGTCATTTCACAGTTTGTTGACTATGCGGCTCAGCAATGTGAGCATCGTGGGGTGCGTACCCCTTTCGTGGCCGAACGGCTCGTCCGGCCCATGTTGGTGCGCCGCCTGCACGTCGACCTGATGCGGATCTTCACCGCGTGTTGTTCGGCCGGTCGCTGACCCGGTCCGTCCCGCGCCGGCCGTAGCACCGGCCGCCCGCATCCAGCTGTGGAGGCACCCCCGATCGTGCACCCCGATCTCTCGCTGTCCGTCGCCGGGCTCCTGGTGGGCTTCCTGGTGGGGCTCACCGGCATGGGCGGCGGCGCGCTGCTGACCCCGCTGCTCGTGCTGTTCTTCCGGGTCGCCCCGCTGGCCGCCATCTCCAGCGACCTGCTGACCTCGCTGGTGATGAAGCCGGTCGGCGGTGCGGTGCACCTGCGCCGGGGCACGGTGAACTGGCGGCTGGTCGGCCTGCTCAGCGCCGGCTCGGTGCCCTCGGCGTTCGCCGGCGCGGTGGTGATCGGCGCGATCGGCCACCGGTCCGGGGTGCAGTCCGACCTGAAGCTGGTCATCGGCGTGGCGCTGTGCGCGTCGGTGGCGATGATGATCGTCCGGCAGCTGCTCGACCGGCGGAACCGCCGCCGCGACGCCCGGGGCGGCCCGCCCGCCGCCGAGCCGAGGGTCCGTCCGCTGCGCACCCTGGCGATCGGGGTGATCGGCGGCTTCGCCGTCGGCCTCACCTCGGTCGGCGCCGGCTCGGTGATCATCGCGCTGCTGCTGCTCGCCTACCCCGCCCTGCGGCCCTCCCAGCTGGTCGGCACGGACATCGTGCAGGCGATCCCGCTGGTCGCGGCGGCCACGCTGGGTCACCTGATCTTCGGCGACGTGCACTTCGCGCTGACCGCGTTCCTGCTGCTCGGCGCACTGCCCGGGGTCTACCTCGGTGCCCGGCTGTCCGCCCAGGGTCCGGCCGCGGTGATCCGCCCGGTGATCACCGGCGTGCTGCTCGCCTCCGCGCTGGCCCTGCTCAAGGTGAGCACCCCGGTGCTGCTCGTCGCCGCCGCGGCCGGAGCGCTGGCCATGGCCCTGGTCGGCCGCCCCCGCCGTCCACAACCCACCACGCCCGCCGAGCGCGAGCTCGACCCGGTCCACTGACCCCGCCGAGGACACCTACATGACGCGCTGGATTCGTATCCTGGCCGTGGCTCTGGCCGCGACCGCCGCCCTGTCCGCCTGCTCCCGAGCCGACTCCGGCGGCGGCACCGGTGGTGCCGCCGCCGGGCCGGCCAACCAGGGCCCCGCCGAGACGCTGCGTCTCGGGTACTTCCCGAACATCACCCACGCCCCCGCGCTGGTCGCTCTGGACAAGGGCTTCTTCGCCGGCGAGCTGGGCACCACCAAGCTGGTCACCCAGCAGTTCAACGCCGGCCCCGCCGAGGTGACCGCCCTGCTCGGCGGCTCGCTGGACGCCGGGTTCATCGGCTCCAGCCCCGCGATCAACGCCTTCGCCCAGTCGCACGGCGAGTCCGTCCGGCTGATCGCCGGGTCCACCTCGGCCGGCGCGCAGCTGGTGGTCAAGCCGGGAATCACCAGCCCGGAGCAGCTCAAGGGCCAGACCATCGCCACCCCGCAGGCCGGGAACACCCAGGACGTGGCGCTGAAGAAGTGGCTCAAGGAGCACAACCTGCCCGTCGGCACCGGCCCGGACGCCGTCACCGTGCAGAACCTGGACAACCCCCGCACGCTGGACCTGTTCAAGAGCGGCCAGGTCGCCGGGGGCTGGCTGCCCGAGCCGTGGAGCTCCCGGCTGGTCGGCGCCGGGGCGACCGTGCTGGTGGACGAGAGGACGCTGTGGCCGGGCGGGCAGTTCCCCACCACGGTGCTGATCGTGCGCACCGACTTCCTGCGGCAGCACCCGGACACCGTGCAGGCGCTGCTGCGCGGTGAGCAGAAGTCCCTCGACTTCATCGCCGCCAACCCGGCGGAGGCGAAGACGGTCACCAACGGTGCGGTCCAGCGCCTCACCGGGGCCGCGCTGACGCCCCAGGTGCTGGACCGGTCGTTCACCGAGCTGTCGTTCGGGATCGACCCACTGGCGGCCACGTTCCCGCAGCTGGCCAAGGACAGCGTGACCGCGGGGGCGGCGCAGACCGAGACGCCGCTGGGCGGTTTCGTGGACGTCACAGACCTCAACAAGGTGCTGCAGGCAGCCGGCAAGCCGCCGGTGGACGCCGCCGGCCTGGACAAATCCCAGAGGTGATCCGGGCATGACCATGACCATCGGACAGCGGCTCGACCGGCACGCGGAGCAGGCCCCCGCCGTGCGGCTCACCGGCGTCGCCAAGACGTTCGGCACCGGGGCCGCGTCGGTCACCGCGCTGCGCGACGTCGACCTCGCCGTGCACCGCGGCGAGTTCGTCTGCCTGCTCGGCGCCTCCGGCTGCGGCAAGTCCACGCTGCTCAACCTGGTGGCCGGCCTGGAAACGCCGTCCACCGGTGCGGTCGAGCTGACCACCAGCCGACCGTCGTTCATGTTCCAGGAGCCGGCGCTGCTGCCCTGGCTGGACGCCGCGCGCAACGTCGAGCTGCCACTGCGCCTGGGCGGGGTCTCCCGCCCAGGACGTCAGGACCGCGCGCGGGAGCTGCTGTCGCTGGTCCGGCTGGACGGTCAGGGCGGCAAGCGGCCGCACGAGCTGTCCGGCGGGATGCGCCAGCGGGTCGCGCTGGCCCGCGCGTTGGCCGCGACCACGAACCCGGACGACGCCGACGCCGCCGGCCTGCTGCTGATGGACGAGCCGTTCGCCGCGCTGGACGCCATCACCCGCGACGTGCTGCAGGGCGAGCTGTTGCGGGTCTGGCGGGCCACCGGCACCACGGTGCTGTTCGTGACGCACGACGTGCGGGAGGCGCTGCGGCTGGCCCAGCGGGTCGTGCTGCTGTCCTCCCGGCCGGGCACGGTCGTCGGCGAGTGGGACCTGTCCAGGGTGGGCGAGCCGGACGAGCTGCTCGACGAGATCACCGGCCGGCTGCGCGAGGTCATCACCCGCCATGCCGCCTGACCGTGCCCCGGTGAGCGGGCCGGACGTCCGGACCGGGATCGACCCGTCGGCCGCGGCGCTGGCCGGGCTCGACGCGCTGGACAGCCCGACCGTCCGCCGCACCCCGTGGTGGCGGCGCGCGGTGGCCGCCTGGTTGCCGCCGCTGGTCGCGCTGGTGCTGTTCATCGTGGTCTGGCAGCTGCTATGGGCCGCCGCGTTCTGGCCGGAGTTCAAGCTGCCCGCCCCGATCGCCGTGTGGCAGGCGTTCACCGCCGAGATCGACTCCGGGCGGGTGTGGTCGATCCTGTGGACCTCGATCAGCCGGGCGGTCCTCGGTTTCCTGGTCGCGCTGGTGATCGCCACGCCGCTCGGTCTGCTGGTGGCCAAGGTACGGGTGGTGCGCTCCGCGATCGGGCCGCTGCTGTCCGGCCTGCAGAGCCTGCCGTCGGTGGCCTGGGTGCCGGCCGCGCTGCTCTGGTTCGGGCTGACCGACGCCACGATCTACTTCGTGGTGCTGCTGGGCTCGATCCCGTCCATCGCCAACGGGCTGGTCGCCGGCATCGACCAGATCCCGCCGATCCTGCCCCGGGTGGGCCAGGTGCTCGGCGCCCGGGGCCTGGCCAGCGCGCGGCACATCCTGCTGCCCGCCGCGCTGCCCGGGTACCTCGCGGGCTGCAAGCAGGGCTGGGCGTTCTCCTGGCGCTCCCTGATGGCTGCCGAGATCATCGCCGCCGGGCCGCTGCTGGGCTTCGGCCTGGGCGCCTACCTCAAGGAGGGCAGCGACTACAACCGCATGCCCGAGGTCATCGCGGCGATCTTCCTGATCCTGCTCGTCGGCATCGGCGTCGAGCTGCTGGTCTTCCGGCCGGTAGAGCGGCGGGTGCTCGCCGCGCGGGGCCTGAACACCGCCGACTGAGCCCGGGCCGTTCCCTGGCCGACCCCTGGCCGACCCCTGGCCGACCCCTGGCCGATCCCTGGCTGAACCCGGCTGATCCGGCCCGGCGGCCGATCCCCGGTTGATTGGCCGAGCGACTGTTCGAGCCGCTCGGCATGGTCGACACCGGGTTCGAGGTGCCGGCCGGCAAGCGCGACCGGTTCACCAGCTACTACCGCACCGACCCGTCCGGCGCGCTCCGGCTGGCCGACGCGCCCGACGGCCAGCGGAGCACCGTCCCGGCGCTCCCGTCCGGCGGTGGTGCCTCGCCGGGACCGTCGACGACTGGTACGCCTTCGCCCGCATGGTGCTCGCCGAGGGGTCTGCCGATGGCCGCCGGCTGTTGTCGCCCGAGTCGGTGCGGCGGATGGCCACCAACGACCTCACCCGGGCCCCAGCGCGCGGGCGGCGCGTTGTTCCTGGAGGGCCGGGGCTGGGGCTGGGGCTGGGGCTGGGGCTTCGGCGGCTCGGTCGACCTCGAGGACCGCGACCCGTGGAGCGTGCCGGGCCGCTACGGCTGGGTGGGCGGCACCGGGACCGCCGCGCACATCACCCCGTCCGGCGACGCCGTCAGCATCCTGCTCACCCAGGTGGTGATTGCCGGGCCGACCACGACGCCCCTGCAGCGGCACTTCTGGCGGTGCGCGGCCGATTACTGAGTGCCGGGCGGCCGTACGACCGGGCAGGGTCGGTCACGGCCGGTCACGTCCGGTCGACGGGTGGGCGCGTGGCCGGGCAGACCAGGGCGGCCACCACCAGCGCGGCGAGCACCACGTACATCGCGGGCAGGATCCCGGTGTGCTGGGCGAGCAGCCCGATGAGCGGCGGCCCGGCCAGGAACGCGGTGTAGGCGATCGTGCTGACCACGCTGACCCGCGCGGCGGCCCGGGCCGGGTCGTCGGCCGCCGCGCTCATCCCCACCGGGAACCCCAGCGAGGCGCCCAGGCCCCACAGCAGCGCGCCGACCATCGCCCAGAGCACGGAGCCGGACAGGATCACCAGCAGCAGCCCGGCCACCGCCACGGTCGCGGTGGCCCGCAGCACGGCGACCCGGCCGAACCGGTCCAGCAGCGCGACGCCGCAGATCCGGCCGATCGTCATGGCGGTCACGAACACCGCGAACCCCACCGCGGCCAGCACCTCGCCCGCATGGTGACCGTCCGCCATGGCGACCGCCAGCCAGTCGTTGGCACTGCCCTCGGTGAATGCGAAGCCGAGCGTGAGGACGCCGATCAGCAGCGTGCGCGGCTCGCGCCACACGCTCAGGCCGCCCCACGGGGAGGCCGACGCCTCCAGCGGCTCCGGCTCGTGCGGCGGCAGGAACCAGCGCACCGCGAACACCATGGAGACCGGGGCCAGCGCCCCCGCGAACACCAGCTGCGCGGCCAGCGGCACGCCCAGTGCCGCCGATCCGGCGCCCACGCCGCCGCTGGCCACGGTGCCCAGGCTGTACGCGGCGTGCAGCCTGGGCATCAACGAGCGGCCGCGCCGGCGTTCGACGTCCGCGCCCGCGACGTTCATCGCCACGTCCCAGCTCGCGTTGCCCAGGCCGGTGACCAGCAACCCGCCCGCCACCGGCCAGACCGAGCGCACGGCCAGCCCGGCCGCCATGGCCAGCAGCCCGACGGACATCAGCACGGAGCCGAGCAGCACGGTGCGCGCCGGGCCGATCCGCTGCACCAGCGGACCCGAGAACGGCAGCGCGACACAGGCCCCGCCGGACAGGCACAACAGCAGCAGACCCAGCTGCACGGGAGACAGCTGCAACGCGTCCCGAGCGGACGGGGTCCGGGACAGCCACGAGGCGAAGCAGAATCCGTTGATCCCGAACGCCAGCACCACGGCGGTCCGGGCTCGGGCCAGGTCAACCGTCCCCGCGGTCGGCAGCACGCCGGTCATCGCCTCCCCCTCCGCGCCGCGCCAGTGGCTGTCGAATCGATTCGATCCGGGGTCGACGATACGCATTCGCCCCCGGTGCCACAACGCCGATCCGCCGCCTGCGCACGGCGCCCCCACCCACGCACGGCGCCGCCGGCCGCACAACGGCGCTGAGCCGCACGCCGGGCGCCCTCCCCGGGGGTTCCCCCCGAACGCGCCCGCACAGACCGCCTGCGGGCCGCACAGAGCCTGCGGACCCTGTGCCGGCGTCGCGCGGTCAGTGCTGGCCTCACGGGGTCTGCGCCGGCCCCACACCCTCTGCGCCGGCCCCACACCCTCTGCGCCGGCCCCCACACCCTCTACGCCGGCCCCACACCCTCTCCGCCGGCCCCACACCCTCTGTGCCGGCCTCACGGGGTCGGCGCCGGCCGAGCACGAGCGACATCCACGAACGGCGGTCCGACGGGACGTCCCGCCGGGCGGCTACCGTCGACGCCGTGCCCGCCCATGACCGGCCGACCCTGGCCTCGGTCGCCGCACGCGCCGGCGTGTCGGCGTCGACGGCGTCGCTGGCGTTCGCCGGCAGCCCCCGGGTCACCCCGGGCACCAGGGAGCGAGTGCTCGTCGCCGCGGCGGAGCTGGGCTACTCCGGCCCGGACCCGCTGGCCGCCTCCCTTCGCCGGGGCCGCAGCGGGATCGTGGGGGCGTTCGTCGGCGAGCGGTTGCTCTACGCGTTCCGCGACCCGGTGGCCGTGCAGCTGCTGGACGGCATCACCGAGGTGCTCGGCGCCCACGGCGTCGGCCTGCTGCTGCTTCCCGGGGAGGCCGGCCGGCCGGGGCTGGAGCAGCTGGCCCGGATCCCGCTGGACGCCGCGATCTTCGCCACCTGCGGCCTCGAGGACGACCCGGCACTGGACCTGCTGCGCGCCCGGGGGGTGCCCCTGGTGGCCGTGGAGGGGCCGGATGCCGACGGGGTCGTGCTGGTGGACATCCCGGACCGCGCGGGCATCGGCGAGCTGGCCCGCCACCTGCGCGAGCTGGGCCACCGACGGGTCGCCACGGTGGCCATGCCGCTCCGCCTGGACGGCACGCAGGGGCCGATCAGCCCGGAGCGCCGCGCCGGCGGGGTGTACCGGGACGTCCGGCACCGGCTGGAGGGGGTCGCCGACGTGTTCGGCGACGTGCCCGCCTACGAGACACCGAGCAACGCGGTGGACGAGGGCGCGCGCGCCGGCCGGGCGGTGCTCGACGTCCCGCCCGAGCGGCGGCCGACCGCCGTGCTCGCGCAGAGCGACATCCTGGCCGCGGGCGTGCTGCGGGCCGCCGCCGAGCTGGGCCTGCGGGTGCCCGAGGACGTGAGCGTCGCCGGGTTCGACGGCGCCGACCTGCCGTGGCTGTCACCGACGGTGCTGACCACCGTCGTGCAACCCACCGAGGCCAAGGGCCGTGCGACGGGCCGGGCCGTGGTGGAGCTGCTGGCCGGGCGGCGACCGGAGGACGTGCTGCTCACGGTGTCCCTGCGGGTCGGCACGACGACCGGACCGGCCGGGCACTAGCGTCCGGGAGCATGACCGACACCGCCCCCGCCGACGACACCGCCGAGCTGGTCCACCTGCGGATCGAGTCCGGCGTCGCCACGATCACCCTGGACTCCCCGCGCAACCGCAACGCGCTGTCCGCCCAGCTGCGCGGCGAGCTGGCCGCCCACCTGCGGACCGCGATCGACTCCCCCGACGCCAGGGTCATCGTGCTCACCCACACCGGACCGGTGTTCTGCTCCGGGATGGACCTCAAGGAGTCCCGCGGCGCCTCGGCGGACAAGCAGGGCGTGCAGGACTTCCCGGGCACACTGCAGGCCATCTGGAGCTCGCCGACCCCGGTGATCGCCCGCCTCGCCGGCCCGGCGAGGGCGGGTGGCGTCGGCCTGGTCGCCGCGTGCGACCTCGCGGTCGCGGTGGACGGGGCGACCTTCGCGTTCTCCGAGGTGCGGATCGGGGTGATCCCGGCGGTGATCTCGGTGCCGCTGGTGCCCAAGGTCGACCCGGCGGCCCTGTACGAGCTGTTCCTGACCGGCGAGCCGTTCGACGCGCGACGGGCCGAGGCCATCGGGCTGATCACCCGCGCGGTGCCCGGGACTGAGCTGGACACCGAGGTCGACCGGTTCGCCGGGATGCTGCGGCTGGGGGCTCCCGGCGCGCTCGCGGCCACCAAGGAGCTGCTGCGCGGGCCGGTGACCGCCACCATGGCCGACGACCTGGCCGCGATGACGGCGATGTCGGCGGAGCGGTTCGCCTCCGAGGAGGGTCAGGAGGGCATCGCCGCGTTCGGCGAGAAGCGGCCACCGTCCTGGGCGGTCTGACACCGCCTGACGCACGCCACTCACCCACTCGGGTGTGCGAGATTGATCCCATTGACGCAGCGCAACGGTCGAATTACCGTCAACGACGAAGTTCGGTCCGGCTCGGTGCTGTTCACGCGCATCCCGCCGGCCCGGCTTGGTGGTCCCGGCGTGACGACGACCGTCCAGGGGCTTCTTCCAGTCGTGTCCCACGTGCCCGTACGGTGTGGCGTGCGCTCCGCGCCGTGCGGAGCCGGTGGCTCGACCGGCGGGAAGTCGCTGGAGTCGTCCTTGCTCGGGACCGGGTTACCGCGCCCCCTCGGCGCGCCTTGGACGTCACGGGTGCCACGTCCGCTCGGCATGGCCACCCGCGACGAGACGGTCGTGACCGTCCCGGCCTACGCCCCCCGGGGCCGGGACGGTCACGGCCCTTCGGTCACTTCCCCACCGCGGTCGCGTCGACGACCACGAACGACCGGTAGTGGTCGCCGGAGTAGTACACCTCGCGGCTCTGACCGGTGATCAGCCGGCGCGCGCCTCGGTCCTTCGAGCCCGGTGTGGGCACCGTGTACTCGTGGTAGTAGCCGCGGTCGTGCCGGGGCAGCAGCCGCTCGGCGTTGTTGAACACGATCCCGTCCCGGGAGTACGCCGGCTTCCCGCCGGTGTCGATCGTGTGCCACACCTGCCCGGCCTGCGGCGGTAGGGCGCACAGCGAGCGCACCTGCAGGTGGGACTCCTTGGCCCCCGGTGCGGTCGGCGACGGTGCCGGGCACGACGCGCCGGCCGCCGAGGCCACGCCTCCGGAACCCGAGCCGGCGCCCGACCCGACCAGGCCGCACCCGGCCAGCAGCAGCGCCAGAAGCGCCAGCAGCGCGAGCAGTCCGGCCGGCGCCGCCCGCCCCGGCACGGACACCCGACCGCGCACCGCCACCGACTCGCGCACCGCCGCCGACTCCCGCCCCGGCTCCGGTGCCCGCCCCGGCATCCCGCTCAGCTCCCCGGCCTGCCGCGGACGGCCCTGGCCCTGCGGGCCTCGACCCGCCGGGCCAGCAAACGGTCCAGCAGGTCGGACGCCCGGTCGGTCAGGGCGGCCACGCCGGCGCACAGCGGCAGCAGGATCACGATGGCCAGCACCACCTGGAACGGGAACGCCAGCTGGGTGATCCAGAGTTCGACCGAGTCCCACCAGTCGGCCAGGGAGCGCAACACGTCTCACAGGGTAAACCGGAGCTCGGAACACTAGATTCTCGACCATGTTCGCCGTGTACGCCGCCGAGCCCAGCCCCGACGACCCGCTGGCGGCCCTGGTCGTCGGCGAGCGCCCCGACCCGGAGGTGCCGGACGGCTACGTGGCCGTCGACGTCGCCGCGGCCACCCTGAACATGCACGACCTGTGGACGCTGCGCGGGGTGGGCATCACCGGGGAGAAGTTCCCGATGATCCTCGGTTGCGACGGCGCCGGCACGCTCGCCGACGGCACCGAGGTCGTCGTGCACGGCGTGATCAGCGACCTCGACCTGGGCGGCGACGAGACCCTCGACCCGAACCGCACGCTGCTCACCGAGAACCTGCAGGGCACCTTCGCCGACACCGTCGTGGTCCCCGCCCGCAACGTGGTGGCCAAGCCGCCCGGCATGTCCTGGGTCCAGGCGGCGACCATGCCCACGGCGTGGCTGACCGCCTACCGGATGCTGTTCACCAGGGCCGAGCTGCGCCCGGGGCAGACGATGCTGGTCCAGGGCGCGTCGGGCGGGGTCTCCACCGCGTTGGTTCAGCTCGGCAGGGCCGCCGGCCTGCGGGTCTGGGTGACCGGCCGGACCGCCGACAAGCGCGCGCTGGCCGAGAAGCTGGGCGCGCACGCCACCTTCGAGTCGAACGCCCGAATGCCGGAGAAGGTGGACTGCGTGTTCGAGACGGTCGGCGAGGCCACCTGGGCCCACTCGATCCGGTCCACGAAGCCGGGCGGCACGATCGTCGTCTCCGGGGCGACCAGCGGCCCGAACCCGCCCGCCGACCTGCAGCGGATCTTCTACTACCAGCTGCGGGTGGTCGGCTCGATGATGGGCACGCTGGACGAGTTGCGCGACCTGCTGGCCTTCGTGGACACCGCCGCGATCACCCCCGAGATCGGCGCCGTGCTGCCCATGGAGCGGGCCGAGGAGGGCTTCCGGGCGATGCTGGCGGGCGACACGGCCGGCAAGATCGTGTTCACCCGTGACCGGTCGAAATGACCGGAATCATCGGGTGCGGGGGGCGTCACTCTTGCTTAAGGACGTCGGTACGTACACTCTTTTGACGTGATTGGTCCATCCGTGCCTGCGCCGCGCACCCCCGCGGACTACCGCAGTGTCGTTGAGTTGCTCGACCACGCCGATCGGGCGGTCGACGCGGTGCTCACGCCGGTGACCGCGCAGGAAGGCATCAGCAGGGAGGGATGGCGGGTGCTGTTGCTGCTGTCCCGGGGCAGCGGCCGCAGTATGGGCGAGATCGCCGAGCACGCCGCGGTGCCCAACCCGACCGCGACCCGCGTGATCGACCGGCTGGTCGCCGCCTCGCTCGCCTTCCGCCGCAACGACGCGAACGACCGTCGGCGGGTGCTGGTGCACCTGGCCCCGAAGGGTCGGCTGCTGGTCGAGCGGGTCAGCCGCAAGCTGGAGAAGCGGGTCGACGGCGCGCTCGCCGAGCTGGCCACCGGGAGCACCGCGCTGGGCGCGTTGCTGGCCCGGCTCTCCGAGGACGTCACGGCGGGGTGAGCGCAGTCCCGTCGCCTCCTGTCGGGGGCCTCGGGCACGCTGTGCGGCATGGCTGACGCAACCGGTACGTTCGAGATCACCCGCTGGGACGAGGCGCCCTACGACAAGGCCGAGGGCGCCACCCTGGGTCGGGTCACGGTGGGAAAGACCTTCCGGGGCGCGCTGTCCGGCTCCAGCGCCGCCGAGCTCCTCACCGCCACCGCCGACGTGCCCGGCTCGGCGGCGTACGTGGGCATCGAGCGGTTCACCGGCACGCTGGACGGGCGCGCGGGCACGTTCGTGCTGCGCCACGCCGCGATGATGTCCGGCGACGGCGGCGACATGACGGTCGTCGTGCTGCCCGACTCCGGCGCCGACGAGCTGCGCACGCTGCGCGGTGAGCTGGACATCACCCGGCACCCGGACGGCACGCACAGCTACGCGCTGCACTACCGGCTCGGCTGAGGACGGCGGCCGCCCTCGGCCGGGGCGGCTACTTCTTCGACTTGGCCTTGTCGCCCGACTCGTCGGTGGACAGCGCGGCCACGAAGGCCTCCTGCGGCACCTCGACCCGCCCGATGGTCTTCATCCGCTTCTTGCCCTCCTTCTGCTTCTCCAGCAGCTTGCGCTTGCGGCTGATGTCACCGCCGTAGCACTTGGCGAGCACGTCCTTGCGGATCGCGCGGATGTTCTCCCTGGCGATGATCCGGGAGCCGATCGCGGCCTGGATCGGCACCTCGAACTGCTGGCGCGGGATCAGCTCGCGCAGCTTCGTGGCCATCGCGGTGCCGTAGCCGTAGGCGGAGTCCTTGTGCCGGATCGCGGAGAACGCGTCCACCGGCTCGCCCTGCAGCAGGATGTCCACCTTGACCAGCTCGGCCGCCTGCTCGCCCGCCTCCTCGTAGTCCAGGCTGGCGTAGCCGCGGGTGCGCGACTTGAGCGCGTCGAAGAAGTCGAAGATGATCTCCGCCAGCGGCATCGTGTAGCGCAGCTCGACCCGCGACTCGGACAGGTAGTCCATCCCGCCGAGCTGCCCGCGGCGGCTCTGACACAGCTCCATGATCGCCCCGATGAACTCCGACGGGGCCAGGATGGTCACCTTCACGATCGGTTCGTGCACCTCGGCGACCTTCCCGGTCGGCCAGTCCGACGGGTTGGTCACGGTGAGCTCGGTGCCGTCGTCCAGCAGGACCCGGTAGACCACGTTGGGTGCGGTGGAGATCAGATCCAGCCCCGCCTCGCGCTCCAGCCGGTCGCGAGTGATCTCCAGGTGCAGCAGGCCGAGGAAGCCGCACCGGAAGCCGAAGCCCAGCGCGGCCGACGTCTCCGGCTCGTAGGTCAGTGCGGCGTCGTTGAGCTGCAGCTTGTCCAATGCCTCGCGCAGCTCCGGGTAGTCCGAGCCGTCCACCGGGAACAGCCCGGAGTAGACCATCGGCCTCGGCTCCCGGTACCCGCTTAGCGCCTCGGTGGCACCGTGCTTCAGCGCGGTCACCGTGTCGCCGACCTTGGACTGCCGGACGTCCTTCACCCCGGTGATCAGATAGCCCACCTCGCCGACCCCGAGGCCCTCGGACGGCTTGGGCTCCGGCGAGACGATGCCCACCTCGAGCAGCTCGTGGGTGGCTCCGGTCGACATCATCCTGATCCGCTCGCGCGGGGTGATCCGCCCGTCCACCACCCGGATGTAGGTGACCACGCCCCGGTAGGTGTCGTAGACGGAGTCGAAGATCATGGCGCGGAGCGGTGCGTCCGAGTCCCCCACCGGCGGCGGCACCAGGCGCACCACCTCGTTGAGCAGCTCGCGCACGCCGGAGCCGGTCTTCGCGCTGACCCGCAGCACGTCGCCGGGCTCGCAGCCGATGATGTGCGCCAGCTCGCCCGCGTACCGGTCCGGGTCGGCGGCCGGCAGGTCGATCTTGTTCAGCACCGGGATGATCGTCAGGTCCTTCTCCAGCGCCAGGTACAGGTTGGCCAGCGTCTGCGCCTCGATCCCCTGCGCCGCGTCGACCAGCAGGATCGCGCCCTCGCAGGCCTCCAGCGCGCGGGACACCTCGTAGGTGAAGTCCACGTGGCCGGGGGTGTCGATCAGGTGCAGGACGTGCTCGGTGTCGCCGACCTTCCACGGCAGCCGGACGTTCTGCGCCTTGATCGTGATTCCACGCTCGCGCTCGATGTCCATCCGGTCCAGGTACTGCGCGCGGTAGTTGCGCTCGTCGACCACTCCGGTGTACTGCAGCATCCGATCGGCCAGCGTGGACTTCCCGTGGTCGATGTGGGCGATGATGCAGAAGTTGCGAATGCGCTCGGGCACGGTGAACGTGCGGTCGGCGAACGTGCTCACTGGAGATCCTTCACTGCTCGGGTCGGGCTGACGCACCGGCTCGGCCCTGCTCCGCGCCTGTCCGGCGCCTGTTCGTGCCTGCGTCCCCCCTCCATGGTCGCACGCACACCCGGCGGCCCTGCTGGTCACGCCCCGTGGACGGCGGCGATCCGGTCACACCTCCGAAAAAAGTGATATCATTTTGATAGAGCGCACAGGGACCGCCGGAGCGCCGAACCCGGGAGTCGACCATGTCCACCGAGCTCGATCCCGCCCTCGTCCGGATGCCCGACCCCGAGGTTCGCGAGCGCCCGGCCGCGCAGCTGAACGGTTTCCTCGGCCTGCTCATCAGCCTGGCCGTGCTGATCGGCCTGGTACTGACCGGCGCCGGCACGGGCAACGCCACGCTGATCGTGGTCGGCGCGCTGCTCGGGCTGGTCGGGCTGCGCGGCCTGACGTCCGTCGCCCCCGGTCAGGCCACGGTGCTGCAGCTGTTCGGCCGCTACACCGGCACCGTGCGCACCTCCGGCCTGCGCTGGGTCAACCCGCTGAGCAGCCGGCAGCGGGTGTCCACCCGGATCCGCAACCACGAGAGCGCCGCGCTGAAGGTCAACGACGCCGACGGCAACCCGATCGAGATCGCCGCGGTCGTGGTGTGGCGGGTGGAGGACACCGCGCGGGCGGTCTTCGAGGTCGACTCGTTCGTCGCCTTCGTGCAGACCCAGACCGACACCGCGATCCGGCACATCGCCACCACGTACCCCTACGACGGGGCCGGGGACGGCGTGCTGTCGCTGCGGGAGAACGCCGACGAGATCACCCACCGGCTGTCCACCGAGATCGCGGCACGGGTGGAGGCGGCCGGGGTGCGGATCGTCGAGTCCCGGCTCACCCACCTCGCCTACGCCCCGGAGATCGCCGGCGCGATGCTGCAGCGCCAGCAGGCCGGCGCGGTGGTGGCCGCACGGACCCGCATCGTGGACGGCGCCGTCGGCATGGTCGAGATGGCGCTGGACAAGCTGGCCGAGCGGGAGGTCGTGCACCTCGACGAGGAGCGCAAGGCGGCCATGGTCAGCAACCTGCTCGTGGTGCTGTGCGGCGACCGGGCCACGCAGCCGGTGGTCAACGCGAGCTCGCTGTACCACTGACCCGAGCGATGGCCGAACGCAAGAGCTTCCTGCTCCGGCTGGATCCGTCCGTGCACGACGCCCTCGCCCGCTGGGCCGCCGACGAGCTGCGCAGCGTCAACGCCCAGATCGACTACCTGGTCCGCCGGGCGCTGGCCGACGCCGGGCGGCTGCCCTCGACCGCCCGCCCGACCCGCCGCCCCGGCCGTCCCCCGTCCTCCGCCCAGGAGTCGCCGGACCGGTCGGAGTCGCCGGCGGAATCGCCGGAGCGGCCGGCCGGCGGCCCGACACCCGGGTCCTGACGGGACTCACGGGCTACGCAACATCATGTTCACTCTGAGCAGCTTGCCGGGACACCGGCGGAACGCGACGATCACCGGGAACCCGATCCCGGAGCGTGCGATGACCTTCACCCCCCTGCCCACCGTGACCCGCCGGGACGCCGCCACCGCGGTCCTGGCCGCCAAGCAGCGCCTCGGCCTCAGCTGGGCGACGCTGGCCTCGACCGTCGGCCACTCCACCGAGTGGACGACCTCGGCCCTGCTCGGCCAGCAGCCGCTCACCGCCGAGCAGGCCTCGGCGGCCGGCGCCGCCCTGGAGCTGGACATCGCGGTGATCGAGGCCCTGCAACTGCCTCCGGTGCGCGGGGCCGCGGCGGTGGACACCTCCGAGCCGATCGTCTATCGGCTGCAGGAGGCGATCCAGGTGTACGGGACCGCGATCTCGGAGCTGATCCGCGAGGAGTTCGGCGACGGGATCATGAGCGCCATCGACTTCGAGCTGGCCGTCGAGCGCGTCGCCGACCCGAAGGGCGACCGGGTCAAGCTGACCTTGAACGGCAAGTTCCTGCCCTACCGGGTGTGGTGACCGGCTGATCGGCGGAGGACCTGAGGGCCGCCGGCCCGGCGGTGCCGTCGGTGTGCCGGGCTCGCGCGCCGGTTGCCCGGCCAGCCGTTGACTCCGCGCGGTCGGCGACCCGGGTGACCAGGCCGAGCCGGCGGTCGGCGTTGCTGGGGCGGCCCCGGCCACGCTTGTAGGCCAGCACCACGCCCTGCTGGACGATCTCGCCGCCCCACACGCCCCACGGCTCCTGCCGGTCCAGCGCACCGGCCAGGCACGCCGCCTTGATCGGGCAGTGCGCGCACAGGGCCTTGGCCAGCGCGAGCTGGGCGGGCCGCTCCGCGAACCAGAGGTCCGGGTCGGCATCGGCGCACGGCATGGCGAGGTCCGGGCCGGACGTCTCGCTCACCGTGTCGGCGCCGGTCGGAGCGCCGTGGAGCCGGTGCACCGTTCGCTGCTTGTCAGTTCCCCTCATACCGGACGATCGTGCTCGGCGGCCCACCCCCGGACATCAGGGAAGTTACCCAGGTTCGCCCCGGGAACCCTGATGCCGAGGGCCGCTGTTACCCTGGTACGTCGAACGCCCGGCGTGAGCTTCCGCTGGGCCGTAGCAGTCCGGCGCCAGGCAGCGGCGCGCGGCGGACACAACGAACAGAAAGACCAGAGGCAGTCGCGTGGCCAACATCAAGTCCCAGATGAAGCGGGTCAAGACCAACGAGAAGCGCCGGCAGCGCAACAAGTCGGTGAAGTCGGCGGTACGTACGTCGATCCGTCGGTTCCGCGAGGCTGTCGAGGCCGGGGACGCCGAGCAGATCACCGAACGGCAGCGGAGGGCCGGCCGCGCGCTGGACAAGGCGGCCAGCAAGGGCGTCATCCACCGCAACCAGGCCGCCAACAAGAAGGCCGCGATGGCCCGCCGGGTCAACGCGAGCTGATCGCCGCGTCGGGCCGGCGGTAGCCGGCCCGCGGACCGGCGGGTGGCCGGCCCGCCCCGCACGCATCGGCGGCGCTGCCCACTCCCGTGGGGCAGTGCCGCCGTTTTGTGTGCCCACCGCCGTTTGTGCGCCCGGGGTCGGGCCAGGCCCGGCGGCTCACCGGGCGCTCAGCCCCGGGCGTTCTCGGCGGATGAACCGGTCACCTCGGCCACCCGCGCGATCGTGGCGAAGCGGCCGGCGAGGACGTACTCGGTGCGCGCCACGATCTCGTCCACCGCCATGGTGCGCGGGTCGGCGAGCACCTCGGCGAGGTCACGGTCGGCCGGCGCCTCCCAGTGCGGCAGTGGCGTGGTGGCGGTCGCGTCGCTGACGAAGGTGACGCGGTAGCCGAGGTCGGAGCCGATGCGCGCGGTGGTCTCGCAGCACTGTTCGGTCCGTACCCCTGAGATCAGCAGCTCCCCGATTCCCCGTTCGGTCAGCAGCCGCTGCAGGTTCGTCGTGGTGAACGCGTTGTGTGCGGTCTGGTGAGCATCGGCTCGTCCGGCTCGGGGTCGAGCCCCGGCATCAACCGGACGTGACCGCTGGCGGGGTCGAACACGGTGCCGGTACCGGGTTCGGTGTGCAGCACCCACACCACCAGGTGTTGTTCGGCCCTGGCCCAGGCGACCAGCTCACCGATCGGCCGCGCGATGTCGGGATTGGACGCCACCGCCCAGTTCTCCCGCTGTCGGAACGACTCCTGGGCGTCGATCACCAGCAACGCACTCGCCATGGCTCGCACAGTAGGTGTGACCGCACCCGCCCACCAGCCCCCCGGTCGGGGTCCGGGCGAGCCCCGTGGTCGCCCTCGCGCGGTGGGGCGGCATGGAGCCCGTAGCGTCCGGACACGGTGCCTCGCGGCGCGCTCACTCCACGCCTCGGGCCTCCACCACGCGCAGTACCGCGCGCTCCAGAGCGTACTCGGCGCTGGCCGCCACGCCCTTGACGTCGGCGTTGACCTCGGCGACCGCGGCCATTGCGATCGCGATGCCGGCCGGACGCCAGCCCCGCGCCTGCCCCTGGGCCTTGCGCACCTTCCACGGCGGCATGCCCAGCGCGCCGGCCATCCGGTACGGGTCTCCCCGCCCGGCGGCACCGACCCGGGCCACGGTGCGCACGGCATCGGCCAGCGCGTCGGCCACCAGCACCGCGGGCACGCCTACCTGGCCGGCCCAGCGCAACGCCTCGAGCGCGCCGGCCCGGTCGCCGGTGATGGCCTTCTCCGCGACCGCGAACCCGGTCACCTCGGCCCGCCCTCGGTGATACTGGCGGACCGCGGTCTCGTCGATCTCGCCCTCCGTGTCGGCGACCAGCTGGCTGGCCGAGGCGGCGAGCTCGCGCAGGTCGTTGCCCACCGCGTCGATCAGCACCCGGACCCCCTCGGCGGTGACCCGGCCGCCGCGGCGGCGGACCTCGGCCCGCACGAAATCGACCCGCTCGTCGTACTTGGTCACCCGGGCACACTCGGTGACCTCCGCACCGGCGGCCCGCAGGGCATCCGCCAGTGCCTTGCCCCGTGCTCCCCCGGCGTGCAGCACGACCAGGCTGATCCCGTCCGCCGGGTCCTTCGCGTGATCGACGATCGCCGAGGCGATGTCCTTGCCCGCCTCGTGGGCGCTCTCCAGGACCACCACCCGGCCCTCGGCGAACAGTGACGGGCTGACCAGCTCGATCAGGTCGGCCCGGGACAGCGTGGACGTGGTGACCCGGCGCAGCTCGGCCGTCGGGTCGGCCGCCCTTGCCGAGGCCAGCGCCCGCTCCACCGCACGCTGGACCAGCAGTTCCTCGTCGCCGACGATCAGCCGTAACCGGGCCGGCGTCACCTCCGGCCCACCGGTCCGCGCGGCTGTTCCCGAGCCTCGGCTGCTCATCCCGCCATCCTCCCAGCCCACGCCGCGGGACGGTCCCGGGTGGGGTGTCCACCGGTGAGCCCGATCTCAGATCATCCGTTGGGACTGGGCGGGCCGGGCAACGTTGCCGTAACCTGTGTCTCGTCCGTGAAGACGGACAGCACAATCGAATACGGCTCATCCAGAGGGGTAGAGGGAACGGCCCTGCGAAGCCCCGGCAACCGGCGTCTGCCGACCTGCGCGTGTGCCGCCGCGCAGCACGCCCGAGAGGGCGAGGTCGTCGACGATCACGGTGCCAATTCCGACCCGCACGGTGCGGGACAGATGAGGAGACATCGCCATGACTAGTTCGACCCTTGCCACCAGCACCTCGCTCGACCTGGGCCCCGCGCGCGCCCTGTCCTGTCGGGAGTGCGGACACGAGATCCCGCTGGCCCCGGAGTTCGCCTGCCCGGAGTGCTTCGGACCGCTCGAGGTGGCCTACGACTTCACCGGGGTCACCCGGGAGCGGATCGAAGCCGGCCCCAAGTCGATCTGGCGCTACGCATCGCTGCTGCCGGTGCCCACCGACGTGGAGCGCCACCCCAACACCGAGCCCGGCCTGACCCGGCTGGTGAGGGCCGATCGGCTCGGCAAGGAACTGGGGCTCAAGAACCTGTGGGTCAAGGACGACACCGGCAACCCCACGCACTCGTTCAAGGACCGCGTCGTCGCCGTGGCTCTCGCCGCGGCGCGTGAGCTGGGCTTCAGCGTGCTGGCCTGCCCGTCCACCGGGAACCTGGCCAACGCCGTGGCCGCCGCCGCGGCGCGCGCCGGGTGGCGCTCGGTGGTGCTGGTGCCCCAGTCGCTGGAGAACGCCAAGATCCAGATGACGGCGGTGTACGGCGGCACGCTGATCGCGGTGGACGGCAACTACGACGACGTCAACCGCCTGGCCACCGAGCTGGCCGCCGAGGAGGAGGACTGGGCGTTCGTGAACGTCAACGTCCGCCCCTACTACGCCGAGGGCTCGAAGACGCTGGGCTACGAGGTCGCCGAGCAGCTCGGCTGGCGGCTGCCCGACCAGATCGTGGTGCCGGTGGCCTCCGGCTCGCAGCTGACCAAGGTGGACAAGGCGTTCGGCGAGCTCGGCTCGCTGGGCCTGGTCGAGCCGACCCCGTACCGGGTGTTCGGCGCGCAGGCCACGGGCTGCTCCCCCATCTCGACCGCGTACTCCGAGGGGCACGACGTGGTCCGCCCGGTGCGGCCGGAGACCATCGCCCGCTCGCTGGCGATCGGCAACCCGGCTGACGGCCCGTACGTGCTCGACGCCGTACGCCGCACCAACGGCGCGCTGGCCGACGTGTCCGACGACGAGGTCGTGGACGGCATCCGGCTGCTCGCCCGCACCGAGGGTATCTTCGCCGAGACCGCCGGCGGCGTGACCGTGGCGACCGCGCGCAAGCTCGTCGAGTCCGGCCAGCTGGACCCGGAGGCGGACACCGTGCTGCTGATCACCGGTGACGGGCTGAAGACCCTGGACGCGGTGGCCGGACACGTGGGACCGACCGCGACCGTCCCGTCGAACACCGCCGCCGTGCGCAGGGCGCTGGACGGCTGACCGGAGGTCCTCCCCCAGCGGCACCGGTCCGGCGGTGGGCTTCCCGGCGGTGGGCTTCCCGGCGGTGGCGTTCATCCCTTCCTCGGCGCCGGGCGCGGGTGGCCCCGGGACACCGCGACCGGCCCGCCGGGTGAGCCGAGCACCGCGACGTCACCGGATTGGTCGGTCCGTCGTACCAGTGCGCCGGAGCTACGCACTCCGTCGAGCAGGCCCGCGTTGGGGTGGCCGTAGCTGTTGCCCGCGCCCACGCTGACCAGTGCCAACCTGGGGTGCACGGCCGACAGGAAGGCGGGTGAGGTGTAGCGGCTCCCGTGGTGCGGGATCTTGAGCACGTCGGCCCGCAGGTCGATCCCCCCGGTGAGCAGGCTGGCCTGGGCGAGCAGCTCCGCGTCGCCGGTGAGCAGCACCGTGCCCGCCGAGGTGACCGCGCGAAGCACCAGCGAGGTGTTGTTCACGTCCGTGCCGTCGTCGGGGTCGAGCCCGCCCTGCGTGCCGGCCGGGCCCAGCACGTCAAGCCCCAGCGCCGGCCACGCCAGCCGCTGGCCGGCCCCCAGCCCGACGAGCGGCACCCCCCGCCCGAGTGCTGTCCGCCTCACCTGCTCGAACGTCCAGGACGGCAGGTGCACCGGCCCGACCGCCACCGCCCCGACCGAGCGGCCACCCATCGCCGCGGCCAGACCTCCGACGTGGTCGGCGTGCAGATGGCTGAGCACCACCAGCGAGAGCGCGTGCACCCCGAGCCGGCTCAGGCAGCCGTCCACCGCACCGACCTCGGTGCCCGTGTCGACCAGCACGGCCTGGCCCGGACGGCCGGTGGCGAGGACGATCGCGTCACCCTGCCCGACGTCGCAGGCCACCACCGCCCAGCCGGCCGCCGGCCAGCCTGGCGGTATCACCCTCGTCGGGACCAGGACCAGCAGCGCTCCGAGCAGCGCGGCCAGCGCGAGGACCCGGACGCGCCGGCGCCGCAGCAGCACCAGGCCGCAGACCGTGAGGGCGGCCAGCAGCAACGCGCCGGGCAGCCCCGAGGGCCAGGACAGCGCACCTCCTTCGACCGCCGCGCCCCGGTGCCCGACCCATACCAACCAGCCCACCGCGGGGGAGGCCAGCCGCAGGCAGAGCCCGGCGAGGGTGGAGCTGACCGGTGACACGACGGCGGCCAGCACCCCGAGCACCGTGACCGGCGCGACGGCCGGCGCCGCGAGCAGGTTGGCCGCCACCGCGATGAGGCTCACCTGGCCGGACAACCCGGCGATCACCGGTGCGGTGACCAGGTGCGCGGCGGCCGGCACGGCGAGGGCCTCGGCGGCGCCGGGTGGTACCCCGAGCCCGCGCAACCCCGCCGCCCAGCCCGGCGCCATGAGCACCAACGCCCCCGTGGCCAGCACCGACAGCGCGAACCCGGGGTCGGTGGCCAGCGCCGGGTCGACGAGCAGCAACGCGATCACCGAGGCCGCCAGAGCCGGCAGCACCGGGCGCTGCCGACCGGCGAGCAGCGCGAGCAGACCGATGCCACCCATCACCGCGGCCCGCAGGACGCTCGGGGACGGTCGGGCCAGGATCACGAACCCGACGAGCGCCAGCACCGCGACGACGACCCTCGTCCGCCGCCCCGCGCCGAGCAGCGTCAGCAGCCCGAGCACCGTCCCGCAGATGATCACGACGTTGGCTCCGGACACCGCCAGGAGGTGGGTCAGCCCCGTGGTGCGGAAGTCCTCCCGCAGGGTCCAGGACATCCGGCTGGTGTCGCCGATCGCCAGGCCGGGGAGCAGGGCGGCGGAGTCGGTGGACAGCGCGGACCGCGCGGCGGCACGCAGCCCGTCGCGCAACGTGTCGGCCCCACGTTGCCACCACGGCGCCCCCGCCAGGACTCGAGGCGGACCTCGCACCCGGAGCACCGCCACGGTCAGGTCGGCCCTGGTCGCGGGCGCGAGCAACCCCGACGCCGTCACCTCGGTACCCGGCAGCAGCTCGGCCCACCCGGCCACCGGAGCCAGCAGCAGCACCCGGCCGCCCGAGGTCCACCGGCCACCGTCGGCCGAGGCCTCCACCAGCCGGGCGGGAGCCGCGACCTGGCTCGCCCCCGCCGACCGGCCGCCGTAGCCCGCACCGGCATTGCCCAGCACCGGGACCGGATCACCGCTGAGCACGACCCTGACGGAGGCCGCGCTGCCCGAGCGTGCGGACCCGAGCAGTGGATGATGCGCGAGCTGGTAACCGGCGGCGGTGACCACCAGGCCGGTCGCGGCCACACATCCGGCGGCGGCGACCACGCCCGCGGCGAGCCGAGCGCCGGGACCGCGGCGTGACCACCCCCAGAGCAGGCCGCCCAGCACGACCGACAGCGTCGCGGCCACGCCTGAGGCCACCCACCCGACGGCGAGCCCCAGAACGGCCACCGACCAGCTCAGCAACGCCGCGGGCACCAGCCGCAGGTCGACGGCCGCGCCGGCCTGCGCGCCCCGGCTCACAACGTGACCTGGTCGCGGAGCTGCCCGAACCGGCGCTCGCCGATCCCCTCGACCTCGCGGAGTTGCTCGACCGAGCTGAACCGTCCGTGCCGGGTACGCCAGTCGAGGATGCGCTGTGCGGTGACCGGACCGACGCCGGGCAAGGTGTCGAGCTGTTCCACGGTCGCCTGGTTGAGGTTGATCTTGCCGCCGGAGCTCGGGGCCGGAGCGGAGCCGCCCGCGCCCGCCGCCGGTGAGCCCGCGAGCGGCGGGCCGGCGGGCTCACCACCCACCGGTGGCGCCACCCCGACCAGGATCTGCTCTCCGTCGGCGACCCGACGCGCCAGGTTCAACAGCGTGAGGTCGGCCGAGCGGAGCGGCCCGCCCGCCTGCGTGATCGCGTCCGCCACCCGTGCGCCCTCGGCCAGCCGTACCAGCCCCGGACGCCGGACCTTGCCGGCCACGCTCACCACCAGCGCACCGCCCGCCACCGAACGGGGCGTCGGTGCCGTGCCGGCCGGGCCAGGGCCGGCGGAGACCCCGTCGGAGGTGCCTGCTCCGCCCTCCGCGGCGCCGACCACCGCCAGTGGCGGCGCGGGCTCGGCGACCGGGCGGTCGCGCCACACCCCGACCGCCGCCGCGATCGCGGCCACGGCCACCACCGCTGCGAGGACCACCGCACCACGCCGACCGGGGTCGAGCCGGGCGCCCCGCAAGGTTGCCGGGACCCACCGCTGGACGAACCGGTCCAGTCTGCCGTCCACCGCCCTGACCAGCGGGAGTGGCGCGGTGATCTCCGTGGCGGACTCCGACGCCGGGCCACCACTCCCCGTGGCGGGACGCGGTCGCGGGATCACCGGCGGGCCGGCCGGGGGCTCCGGTGGCTGCCTCGGCCAGGGATCGGCGTACCGCGCGGCCGGGGAACCCGCCGGCTCCCCGAGGCGGGACCGCGGCCCGGTGGCCGATGTCGTGGGCTCGCCACCCCCGGGCGGCCGGCCCTCGCTCGCGACCGTCGATGCGGCGTCAACGAGCACCGCACCCGCGACCGGCCCGTCGAACATCGGCACCGTGCTCACCGCCGCGCGCGCCCCGCGCCCGGGCGGCAGCTCCGCCGGCGCCCGGGATGGGACCGCCACCCGGTGGGCGCCGGCCGACCCGGCGCGCCCGGGGCGTCGAACGGGCGATCTGCCGGGTGGCCCGCCGTAACCACTTCCTCCGGGTGGCTCCGCCGAGCCGCCGCTCGCCCGCGCGGACGCACGCCGAGCGATGACCACGTCCTCGGATCGCTGGACACCCGGGGTGCCGACCTCACCGACCGTCGACGCGTCGCGTGCGGGACCGCGCGGGAACCCCCCGCGCGCCGCGGAATACGACCGGGACCGGAGGGCCACCAACCGCTCACCTGCGGACCGCTCGCCCTCGGCCGATCCACCTGCCAGTACCGCTGCCACGACCTCGACGCTAGGAACCAGCCCCGGTGCGCGGGATGGGTACGGGTCCGGATGTGGACAACCGGGCCGTTGTGCACAACTCCCCGCTCCCCCCCGCGGGGTTGTGCTAGTCGCCCGGCTGCCGGACGCGACAGTCCGTCCCCGTGCACCGATGATCACCGGCCGAGGCGACGCCACGGCCCGGAGCCGGACGGCGAGGCAGCCGCCCCGGTCACCCCGCGGAGTTGTCCTCCGGGACGACGACCACCCCGAGCAGCCCCGGACCGGCGTGCGCCCCCAGCACCGCGCCCACCTCGGACACGAGGCAGGGGCGCGCGTCCGGCAGTCGCCGCCGGAGGGTGTCGGCCAGCTCGACCGCCCGGTCGGGGGCGGCGAGGTGGTGCACGGCGAGGTCGGCGGCTCCGGTGCCGGCGGCGCACACCGCGAGCTCGACCAGCCGGGCCGTCGCCCGCGCGCTGGTGCGCACCTTCTCCAGCGGCGCGATCTCCCCGTTCGCCACGTGCAGCACCGGTTTCACCGACAGCGCGCCGCCCCACCACGCGGCCGCCGAGCCGATCCGGCCACCCCGTCTGAGCTGCTCGAGCGAGTCCACGCAGAAGTACACCGAGCTGCGGGCCGCCACGCGTACCGCGGCGGCCTCGACCTGTGCACCGTCGGCGCCCGCCGCTGCCTCGATCGCCGCGGCGAGCACCGCGAAGCCCAGCCCCATCGCCGCGGAGCGGGAGTCGACCACGCGCACCCGGGCCGGGCCGACCTCGCCGGCGGCGAGCCGCGCGGCCTCCCAGGTACCGGACAGCCGGCGGGACAGGTGCACCGACACCACCGACGGCGCCCCGGCGTCGAGCAGGGCGCGGTACCGGGCGGCGAGCTCGGCGGGGGCCGGCCGGGAGGTGCCGACCGTGAGCGAGGGGTCGGCCAGCGCGCGGGTGACCTCCGAGGGACCGACGTCGACCACGTCCAGGCCGGTGCGCTGGCCGAGCGTGACCCGCAGCGGCACCACGTGCACGCCGTGCCGCTCGGCCAGCCCGGCCGGCAGGTATCCGGTCGAGTCGGTGACCACCGCAACGGGAGCCACGTCAGACCGCCACCACGTCAGACCGCCACCACGTCGGACCGCCACCACGGCCGGACCCCACCACGGTTCAGTCCGCCGCGCGCTGTCGGGTCAGGACAACTCCGCCGGCTGGTCGGGGGACGTCCCCGGGGCCTCGTCCGCGGCGGCCCGTTCCTTGCGCCTGCGGACGAGCTTGAGCGCGACCCAGGCGACCAGGAGCACGCCGATGACCACCATCGGACCGTAGGTCATGGCGTGCGAGATCTTCTCCAGCGAGGCGGAGAACGCATAGCCGAGCAGGACGCAGCCACCGCCCCAGAGGACCCCGCCCACCACGTTCCAGGGCAGGAACGTGCGGAGGTAGGGCAGCCGGGCCATTCCGGCCATCCCCGGGATCAGCGCGCGCAGCACCGCGGTGCACCGCCCGAGGAAGACGGCCTTGCCCCCGTGCCGGTGCAGGAACGCGTCAGTGGTCGCCCAGTGCTTGACCCCGATCCGGCGGCCGAGCGCGGACTCGCGCAGCGCGGGCCCCCAGTGCTTGCCGACCTCGTAGCCGACGCTGTCGCCCACGATCGCCGCCACCACCGCCACCAGCACCATCGGCCACAGGCTGATCCAACCCTGGTGCGCGCCGAAGCCGGCGACCAGCAGCGCGGCCTCCCCCGGCAGCACCATGCCGATCATGATCGCGGCCTCGGCGAACGCGAAGAACCCCGCGATCAGGTACAGCCATCCGCCGACGTGCTCGCCGATCCGGTGCATCAGGTCCAGCACCACGGTCGGTCACCTCCGTCATCCCCGACCGACCCTAGTCTGCCGGGTGTGTCCAGCTCATCCGGCCGCGGTCGGCGTGCGACAGCCGGTCCGGGCGCGTGCCGCCCGGAGCCGGCGTGTGCCGCCCGCGACGATCGTGTGCCGGCCAGTGCGCCCGTGCGCCAGCCCAATACGGCGTGTGCCGCCCGCGGTGAGCGTGCGTCAGCCGAACTCGGTTCGGACGGAACGATGCAGCGTGGTCAGCGCTGGACGAGCTCGCCCAGCAGCGCCCCGAGTGCCTCACCCATCCGCCGGTGACCGGCCCAGCCGAAGTGGATTCCGTCCGGGTTGCCCTCGCCGGCCAGCACGTGCGGACCGACGACCTCGGCCGTGTCCAGGGTGCTGACCCCGGCCTGCGCGGACCACCGCCGGGTGGCGTGCTCGGCGGCCGGCCGCCCGGCGTGCACGAATCCGTAGCCGGCCGCCCGGTGCACGCTGGGCAGCAGCGCGACCACCGGGATCCCGGGCCGGATGAGCGTCACGGCCCGGCGGCAGGACTCCAGGTAGCGGACGGTCAGCTGGGGCGGCAGTGCCACCGGACCGCCGCCGGGCAGCCGGGCGAGCACGCGGGACAGCGCGGGCTGGGCGCCCAGGTATCCGCTGCGCACCCGGCCGCGCAGCCAGTCCGGGCGCACCGACGGGATGAGCTCGCGCAGGGCGGTGGGCAACGGGGACGGCAACGTGTCCATCCCGCCGACGCCGAGCACCAGGGCGTCGACGTGCGGCATCATCGACCACGCGCGCGGGTCCTGGCACAGCGCCCGCCAGGCGTGCCGGGCCGTCCAGCCGTAGCCGGCGAGCAGCTCCGCCCGCCCGCCGATCATGTCGGCGGCGATGTTGTGCCACAGCCGGGGCTCGTCGGCCGGCTCGCCGCGTTCCGGGCCGTGGAAGGCCAGCGAGTCGGCCAGCACCAGCACCACCGGGCCGCCGCGAGGGGACGATCCGCCGTCGGCCGGATCCCCGCCCGCCTGTGGATCCCCGGCGGCCGCGGTGCCGGTCATCTCAGTCCAGCACGCCCACGTTGAAGCCGGTGAGCCGCCAGGACGCGTGCCCGGTGGGCCGGTGCTGCACGGTGACCCACCGCGCGTTGCCCAGGCCGCCGAACACCGTCCAGCTCACCGTCTCCAGCCCGATCAACGCGCAGGTCAATGCGGTGATCAGGCCGCCGTGCGCGCAGATCAGCACGGTGGCGCCCGGCTCGTCGGCGAACTCGGCGTCCAGCTCGGCCACCAGCGGTGTCGCCCGGGCCGCCACGTCGACGCGGGACTCACCACCCGGGGGCGCCCAGGTCGGGTCGGAGCGCCAGGTGGCGATCGCGCCGGGCCAGGTCTCCTCGACCTCGTCGGCGGTCAGGCCCTGCCACCGGCCCAGGTCGGTCTCGCGCAGCCGGGCGTCCAGCTTCACCGGCAGCCCGCACGCGGTTCCGACCTCCTCCGCGGTGCGGGCCGCCCGGTTGAGGTCGGAGCTGATCAGCCGGGCCGGGGCGAACCGGGCCAGTTCGGGGGCGGCCCGGCGCGCCTGCGCCAGCCCGGTCGCGGTGAGCTGGGAGTCGAAGTGGCCCTGCATCCGGCCCTCGACGTTCCAGTCGGTCTGCCCGTGCCGGACCAGCACCAGCCGCGCCAGGGTCACCCGGCGTACCCGTCGGCGGGCTCGTCGTCGGCCAGGGGGTCGATCCGTGCCTCGGGGAAGTCGATCCGGGGGCAGTCCTTCCAGAGCCGGTCCAGCCCGTAGAAGCCGCGTTCCTCGGCGTGCTGGATGTGCACGACCAGGTCGACGAAGTCCAGCAGGACCCAGCGGCCCTCCCTGGCGCCCTCGCGGCGGATCGGCTTGCTGCCGGCCAGCCGAAGGCGCTCCTCGACCTCGTCCACGATCGCCTGCACCTGCCGCTCGTTGGGCGCCGAGGCGATCAGGAAGCAGTCGGTGATGGCCAGCTGGTCGGAGACGTCGAGCACCACGATGTCCCGGGCCTTCTTGTTCGCCGCCGCCACCGCGGCGACCCGCGCCATCTCGCGTGCTTCGTCGGATGCGCTCACCGCTCTCCCTCCACCGGGTGGCCCAACCGACCCAGCTCTGCTCGTCCGGGCTCTCACCCTACTGACCGGCCAGCCTAGGAGATCCGTGAGGACACCACCCGGCCGGAGCCCGGCCGGACACCTGCCCCGGACAGACGTCGGCCCCGCTCACGGATGAGCGGGGCCGACGAACGTCGTACCGCTATCAGAGGCCGAGGCCGCTGAGCAGGCCGCTGCTCGGGGCGCTCGGGGCGGCCGGCACCGAGCCGGCGTCCGGGGAGCTCGAGCTGAGGTCGTCCGAGCTGCCGGACTCCGAACCCTCGGAGTCGGTGCTGTCGCCGCCCTCGGAGTCCGAGCTGTCGGCGTCCGAGCTGTCGCCGCCCTCGGAGTCCGAGCTGTCGGCGCTGTCCGAGCTGCCCGAGCCGTCCGAGCTCTGGCTGCTGACCGAGTCGGTGCCCGACGAGTCGGAGCTGTCGTCGGCGAAGGCAACACCGGCGCCCGCGATGAGGGCGCCGCCCGCGGCGACGGAAGCGATGATCATTCGTGCAGTGCGCGACATGTTTCGTCCTTTCACTTGGGGAGCGAGGGGCACACGCTAGTCACGGCTAGATCACGGTGTCGAATCGACATCGACACGATTCACTCTTCTCGGCGACCCCCGATCAGGGAGAGAATGGCGCCACTGCCGCCACAGTCGCCTCACCAGCAACGGAGACGCGGGCGGCATCCTCCTCCCGTGCTGCTCAGCCGGGATACGCGCCTTTATCGGCGGCCGAGCGGTACGGAACCGTCGACACGGCGGGTCGGGCTCCGGGTGCCGCCGGGTCGCCGCCGGGTCGCCGCCCTGTCGCCGCCCTGTCGCCCCCGTGTCGCCGCCGGGTCGCCGCCGGGTCGCCGCCGCATCGACGGCCGGACCGTCAGGCCGTACTCGGGGACGCCTCGGCGGCGTGCGGCCAGCCGATGCACCACGTCCAGGGCGCCGGCGCGCACGGCGGCGTACGCGTTCTCCGGGATGCCGAGGCTCCAGCTGGCCGCCATCGGGATGCCGATCTCCCGCTTGACCCGCGCCGCCCGCTCGACCCAGGCGTTCGGCTCGTCCCACAGCGGCTCGACCACGTACATCAGCTGGAAGCCGTTCATCGTGCCGTCAACCGAGCGGTACATGGTCATCGCGGGCGGCCGGCGGTTGGGGCTGATCTTTCCCGAGCAGGTGGCGAGTTCCCCGAGTGGCTCTCGGCTACTCCTGGTACAGGCACCGCTTGGTGATGTACTGCACCACACCGTCCGGCACCAGGTACCAGACCGGGCGGCCCTCGGCGACCCGCTGCCGGCACTCGGTGGACGAGATCGCCATCGCGGGCACCTCGACCAGGGTCACCGACCCCTTCGGCAGGTGGGTGTCGGCCAGCTCGTAGCCGGGGCGAGTGACGCCGACGAAGTGAGCCAGCTCGAACAGCTCCTCCACCCGGTGCCAGGACAGGATCTGGGACAGCGCGTCGGCGCCGGTGATGAAGTACAGCTCGGCGGCCGGGTAGCGGACGCGCAGCTCCCGCAGGGTGTCGACGGTGTAGGTGGCGCCGGCGCGGTCGATGTCCGCGCGGTCCACCGAGAACTGGGGGTTGGACGCGGTCGCCACCACCGTCATCAGGTAGCGGTCCTCGGCGGAGCTGACCACCCGGTTGCTCTTCTGCCACGGCTCGCCGGTCGGCACGAACAGCACCTGGTCCAGCTCGAAGCGGTCGCTCACCTCGCTGGCGGCGACCAGGTGGCCGTGATGGATCGGGTCGAACGTGCCGCCCATGACGCCGATGCGTGCCGCCGCGCCGCAGCCTCCATCCATCGGCGCAGGGTATAGCGATTCGGCCGGCGCAACCGGCCGACTGCCCCGGATGAGGCGACCATCTCGCCGGCGTCGGCCCGGGGCCGGGGGTCACACCGGCAGCAGCGCCTCGACCACCTCGGCCAGCTGGGCCACCGTGCGGCACTCGTGCATGGGCAGCAGGTCGGCGTAGCGCAGCGCCGCCGAGTCGCCGCTGCCCCACTGGTTGCGTGGCTCGGGGTTGAGCCAGTGGCTGTGCCGGGCCTGGCCGATCAGCCGGCGCAGCACGGCCAGGTTGGGGTCGCGGTAGTTGGTGCGGGCGTCGCCCAGGATCAGCAGCGAGCTGCGCGAGGTGACCGCGTCGGGCCAGTGCTCGACCAGGCTGGCCAGCGCGCCGCCGTAGTCGCTGTGCCCGTCGAAGGTGACCAGCTCGGCCTCCCTGAGCACCCGGCTCATCACCCCGGCCAGGTCGTTACCCGGGGCGAACAGGTGGGTCACCTCGTCGGAGCGCTCCACGAACGCGAACACCCGCACCTTGCTGAACTGCTCGCGCAGCGCCTGCACCAGCAGCAGGGTGAAGTGGCTGAAGCCGGCCACCGAGCCGGACACGTCACACAGCACCACCAGCTCGGGACGCCCCGGCCGGCGGGTGCGGTAGGCCGGGCGCATCGGCACGCCGCCGGTGGACATCGAGCGGCGCAGCGTGCGGCGCAGGTCCATCTGGCCGCGTTTGGCGTGCTTGCGGCGCACGGCCAGGCGGCTGGCGAGCCGGCGGGCCAGCGGGTGCACGGTGCGGCGCAGCATGGCCAGCTGGTCGGCGTAGGCGGACAGGAACTCCACCTGCTCGGCCTGCTTGGGCACGGCGGTCTTGGCCACGTTCTCCCTGCCCCGGGTCTCCGCGGTGCGCCGCCGGACCTCCTCGGTGATCATGCGACGGAAGTCGGCGATGCGCTGCCGGATCTCCCGGCGCGCGACCTCCTCGGCGAACGCGTCGGAGTTGTCGGCCATCAGATCGGCGAGGATGCGGGCCAGCAGCGTCTCCGGGGCGACCTGGCGCAGCGCCTGGTAGGCCGACCAGTTCGGCTTGGCGCCCTGCTTGCCCTCGGCCCCGCCACCGCTGCCTCGGGTGCCCGCCTGCCCGAGCGCGTCCACCACGGCCCTGGCCAGCTCGCGCAGCGCCGCGTCGTCGCCGTCGCGCAGCAGGTCGGCCAGGATGTCGCGCAGGGCGTCCAGGTCGACCTCACCGTCGTTGCTCCACGGCACCTCGACCTCGCTCTGGCTGCGGCCCAGCGCGATCGGGAAGTACAGGTCGAACAGCGTGTCGAAGGTGGCGCGCTGGCCGGAGCGGCGCAGCAGCGCGGCGGCCAGGCCCTCGCGCAGCTCGTCCCGGCGCAGCATGTTGACGGCGGTCAGCACCGCCGCGGCGTCGACGGTCTCCCCCGGCCCGACCGGCACGTGATGGGTGCGCAGGGCACCGACGAAGTCGACGAGGTGGCCGGGCAGGCCGTGCGGGGGCGGCGAGACCATGCGCGTTCCTCCGGGTCCGGTGGACTCAGTTCAGCCGCAGTTCGGCGGCGGCCTTCTGCGCGTCGGAGTGGTGCTTGATCACGACGCCCAGGGTGGCCCTGGCCGCGTCGTCGTCCAGCGTGTCCAGGCCCAGCGCGAGCAGCGTGCGCGCCCAGTCGATCGTCTCGGCCACCGAGGGCGACTTGCGCAGCTCCAGCCCGCGCAACACCCGCACTGTGCGCACCAGCGAGTCGGCCAGCGACTCCGGCAGCTCGGGCACCCGGGTCAGCACGATCCGACGCTCCAGCTCGGGGTCGGGGAAGTCCAGGTGCAGGAACAGGCAGCGCCGCTTGAGCGCCTCGGACAGCTCGCGCGTGGAGTTCGAGGTGAGCACCACGAACGGCCGGCGGGCGGCGGCGATGGTGCCCATCTCCGGCACGGTGACCTGGAAGTCGGACAGTACCTCCAGCAGCAGGCCCTCGACCTCCACGTCGGCCTTGTCCATCTCGTCGACCAGCAGCACCGTCGGCTCGGTGCGGCGGATGGCGGTGAGCAACGGCCGGGGCAGCAGGAACTCCTCGGAGAACACGTCGTCGCGCGTCTCGTCCCAGGACTCGCGCCCCTGACCGGCGGTGATCCGCAGCAGCTGCTTGGCGTGGTTCCACTCGTACAGCGCGCGGGCCTCGTCGATCCCCTCGTAGCACTGCAGCCGCACCAGCCCGGACTCGGTGGCCGCCGCCACGGCCTTGGCCAGCTCGGTCTTCCCGACCCCGGCCGGGCCCTCGACCAGCAGTGGCTTGCCGAGCCGGTCGGCCAGGTACACCGTGGTCGCGGCCGCCGTCGAGGCGAGGTAGCCGACACCGGCCAGCCGCTCGGTCACGTCGTCGACGGACCCGAACAGCGGGGACTGCCGCATGGCTGGCTGCTCTGCACTCACCCGCCCATCCTGCACTGTCAGCGCGCCGCCGACTACCTGGTGGGGCCGTTCGTCCGCGCGTGGCGGGCCCGCCCCGGGCGGTCGCGATCGGCCGGCCGGCCCGGCCGCGGCCGGTTGACCAGCACGGACGGCGGCCCGGCCGCGGCGGTGACCGGTCCGGACGCGGCCCGGGGTGAACCCGCCCTCACCCGGGCCTCGACGACGGGGCTCCGGGGCTCAGCCCGGGCGGACCTGGCCGTCGCCCCAGACCAGCCACTTGGTCGTGGTCAGCTCGGCCAGCCCCATCGGGCCCCGGGCGTGCAGCTTCTGGGTGGAGATGCCGATCTCGGCGCCCATCCCGAACTCCTCGCCGTCGGTGAACCCGGTGGACGCGTTGACCACCACGGCGGCCGCGTCCACCCGGGCGGTGAACGCCCCGGCGGCGGTGAGGTCCTGGGTGACGATGGCCTCGGTGTGCCGGGAGCCGTGCGCCGCGATGTGCGCGACGGCCTCGTCCAGCGAGTCGACCACCGCGGCGGCGATGTCCAGCGACAGGTACTCGGTGTCCCAGTCCTCGTCGGTGGCCGGCAGCGCGCCCGGGGCCAGGGTGGCGAACCGCTCGTCGCCGTGCACGGTGACCCCGACGCTGCGCAGCGCGGCCGCCACCGAGGGCACGAACGTCTCGGCGATGTCGGCGTGCACCAGCAGCGTCTCGGCCGCGTTGCACACCGAGGGCCGGCGGGCCTTGGAGTTGACCACGATCCGCTCGGCCATGTCGAGATCGGCGGCGGCGTCGACGTAGACGTGGCAGTTGCCGATGCCGGTCTCCACCGTCGGCACGGTGGCCTCGGCCACCACCGAGGAGATCAGCCCGGACCCGCCGCGCGGGATCACCAGGTCGACCAGGCCGCGCGCGGTGATCAGGTGGTGCACGCTGGCCCGGTCCTCGCAGGGCAGCAGCTGCACGGCGTCGGCCGGCAGCCCGGCCCCGGCCAGCGCGTCGCGCAGCACCTCGACCAGCGCGGTGTTGGTGTGCACCGCGGACGACGAGCCGCGCAGCAGCGCCGCGTTGCCCGACTTCAGCGCCAGCCCGGCCGCGTCGACGGTGACGTTGGGCCTGGCCTCGTAGACCATGCCCACCACGCCCATCGGCACCCGCACCTGGCGCAGCTCCAGGCCGTTGGCCAGCGTGCCGCCGCGCAGCACCTCGCCCACCGGGTCGGGCAGGCCGGCCACCTTGGTCAGCCCACCCGCGATGCCGGCCAGCCGCTCCTCGGTCAACGTCAGCCGGTCGAGCAGGCCGGTGTCCATGTCCGCGTCGCGGCCGGCCCGCACGTCCTTCTCGTTGCCGGCAAGGATCTCGGCGGTGCGCTCGCGCAGCGCCTCGGCCATCGCTAGCAACGCGGCGTCCTTCTCCGAGCGGCGCAGCTGGCCGAGCCGGTCGGCCGCGACCCGGGCGCGCCGGGCCGCATCGTGCACCTGGTCGCGCAGCGCGTCGGTCGGTTCCCGGTCCGGGGCGCTCGACCCGGAGTCCGGCTGCTGACGGGCGGTGTCCTCGGCGGTGTCCTCGGTGACGGTGCTCACCGCTCCAGGATAGGGGCGTCGACCACCGGGTTGCCGGGCCAGTCGAGCACCAGTGCGCTGTGGCGCTTGCGAATCACCGTTCCGGGTCCGGGCAGCGGCGGGTCGGTGTCCACCGGGTGCGCCCGCACGGAGAGCTCGGTCGCGGCCGGCCGGCCGGCGGCGTGCCACTCGGCCAGCAGCCGGGCGAGCCGGTCGGCCACCCTGGTACCGCCGGGGCCGAACGCGCGTACGGCGACCGGGAACGGCCGCTCCAGCTCGGCGCCCACCGGGCCGGTCGGGGCGAGCACCGCCAGTCCCCCCGCGTCCAGCAGCGCCATCGTGCCGCCGTCCATCCCGGCCGGCAGCAGCGACGGCACCCGGGCGGCGGCCGACGCCGTCACCAGCAGCCGGCAGGCCCCGGGCTCGCGCACCGCCAGCCACAGCCCCAGGCCGTCCCAGAGGTCGACCGGCGCGAGCCGGACCGGGCTGGCCAGCACGTGCCCGGGCTGGCCGAGCAGCGTGCGCAGCGCGGTCGTGTCCGCGGGCGGATCGTCGGCGTGCTGCACGCTCACACCGTCCAACCCGACGTCGGCGTCCGCGCTGGTGAGCGCGCCGCCGTTGTCCGGCCCGGCGCCCCGCCCGCGCAGCCGGACGAACGCGCAGCCGCGTACCGACGTGCTGCGCAGCCCCGGAGGCGGACCGGGGTCGGCGTCCAGCGCCACGGCGAGCTGGCTGCCCCGCACCGACAGCGGCAGCAGCAGCCGGCCCCCCGGGGCGAGCTGGCGCCACCAGGCGGGCTGGATGTCCCAGCTGCCCACGGTGAGCACGATCCGGTCGTACGGGGCGAACTCCGGGTAGCCGAGCGCGCCGTCCCGGGTCGCCACGGCGACCTCGTCGAACCCGGCGGCGGCCAGGTTGCGGGCGGCGCCGGAGACCAGGTCGGCGTCGATGTCCACGGCCACCACCCGGCCGGTCGGGCCGACCAGCCGGGCCATCAGCGCCGCGTTGTACCCGGTGCCGGCGCCGACCTCCAGCACCCGGTGCCCCGGACGCAGGTCCAGCTGCTCCAGCATGATCGCCATCATCGACGGTTGGGAGGCCGAGCTGATCGCCACGCCGTCGGCCCACTTGGTGGCGACGGCCTCGTCCCGGTAGGCCTGGTCGGGCGGCAGCTCGGGCAGGAAGAGGTGGCGGGGCACCGCCCGGAAGGCCTGCTCCACCGGCGCCGACACGATCCGCCCGCCGGCCAGCAGCCCGGCCACCATGGCTGACCGAAGCTGCTCCACCCGCATCCGGCTCAGTGTCGACCCCCCGCCGACCCAGGTCCAGCCGCTCGCCCGACCGGGCGCTCCGGCCGGATCATCGCAGCGGCACCAGGTCGTCGGCGTGCACCAGCTCGCGGCGGAACTCCGGGGGCAGCTCGCGGGTGCGTCGGCCGATCAGCGCGGGCAGCTCGACGGCGTCGAAGGCCACCACGCCGCGCGCGACGACCACGCCGTACGGGCCGACCAGGTCGACCACGTCGCCGGCCACGAAGTCGCCGGACACCCCGTGCACCCCGGCCGCCAGCAGCGACCGCCGCCGCTCCAGCACCGCCGCGACGGCGCCCTCGTCCAGGTCCAGCCGGCCGCGCACGTCGGCGGCGTGCCGCAGCCAGAACCGCCGGGCGGACAGCCGCTGGCCGCCGGCCCGGAACGCGGTGCCCACCTTCGGTCCGGCCTCGGTGGCGTCCAGGGCGGGCCCGGCCTCCTCCGCCGCGGCCAGCAGCACCGGGATGCCGGCGGCCGCCGCCATGGTGGCCGCCTCGATCTTGGTGGCCATCCCGCCCCGGCCCAGGCCGCCCGCCCCGGGGCGGGCGATGTCCACCCGGGCCAGCTCCGCCGGCTCGGCGACCTCGGACAGCAGCCGCGCCCCCGGCCGGCGCGGGTCGCCGTCGTAGAGCCCGTCCACGTCGGACAGCAGCACCAGCGCGTCCGCGCCGACCAGGTGGGCGACCAGCGCGGCGAGCCGGTCGTTGTCGCCGACCCGGATCTCGTCGGTGGCCACCGCGTCGTTCTCGTTGACCACCGGCAGGGTGCCGAGCGCGAGCAGCCGGGCCAGGGTGCGCTGCGCGTTGCGGTAGTGCGCGCGGCGCACCACGTCGTCGGCGGTGAGCAGCACCTGGCCGATGGTCAGCCCGTGCCGGATGAACGAGGCGGCGTAGGCGTGCGCGAGCTGCACCTGGCCGACGCTGGCCGCCGCCTGCTGGGTGGCCAGGTCGCGGGGACGCACCCGCAGGCCCAGCGGGGCCAGGCCGGCCGCGATCGCCCCGGAGGACACCAGCACCACCTGCGAGCCGGCGGCCCGGCGGCCGGCGAGCGCGTCGACCAGCGCATCCAGCCTGCCGTGGTCCAGCCCGCCGTCGAGGCTGGTCAGCGAGGACGACCCGACCTTGACCACGATCCGGGCCGCGGCGGCGACCTGGGCTCGGGTGCTCACCGCCGGCCGTCCGCGCCGTGGTCCTCCCCGTCGCCGGCGGCGGGACCGCCGGACGGCTCGTCGTCGAGGGCACCGCCGTGATCGCCGTGATCGCCGTCGAGGTCGTCGAGGGCACCGCCGTGATCGCCGTCGAGGTCGTCGAAGTCGCCGAAGTCGCCGAAGTCGCCGAGGTCGCCGAGGTCGCCGCCGTCGAGATCGGCCACGCCGTCGCTCGCCGCGCCGAGATCCGCCTCGTCGGCCTCGTCGTCGCTGGCGCGGCGGGCGTGCTTGGCCGACTTGCGGTCGGCGGCCGTGGGCCGGTCGGACCGGGCCAGCCGGGGGTCGGTGCCCCGGTGGCCGAGGGCGACGACCGTCCCGGAGGGGGTCGACGGCTCCCAGTCGAACGTGACGTCGCCGATGGTCACCGAGGCCCCGGGCACCGCGCCGGCGGCGGCCAGCCCGTCCTCCACGCCGAGCTTGGCCAACCGGTCGGCCAGGAACCCGACGGCCTCGTCGTTGTCGAACTGGGTCTGCCGCACCCACCTCTCCGGCTTGTCGCCGCGCACCACGAACCCGCCGTCCTCGGTCGGGTCGGCGCTGATGGTGAACTCCCGGTCGCCGGAGCGGCCGGCCACGGCGGTCGGCCGCAGCACGGTCCGGGTCGGCTCCAGCACCGGCAGCGAAGCCCGGTACCCGGCCACCCGCTCGGCCATCAGGAAGGTCAGCTCACGCAGCCCGGCCCGGCTCGCGGTGGAGATGGCCAGCACCGGCCAGCCGCGCTTGGCCAGCTCCTCGGTGACCATGTCGGCCAGATCGGCCGCGTCCGGCACGTCGATCTTGTTGAGGGCGACGATGCGGGGCCGATCGGCCAGGTCGCCGCCCAGGCCGGGGGGGTACCGGGCCAGCTCGGCCTCCAGCGCGTCCACGTCGGACACCGGGTCGCGCCCGGGCTCCAGCGTGGCGCAGTCGACCACGTGCACCAGCACCGCACACCGCTCGATGTGCCGCAGGAACTCCAGCCCGAGGCCCTTGCCCTCGGCGGCGCCCGGGATCAGGCCCGGCACGTCGGCCACGGTGAAGGTGTGGTCGCCCGCGCTGACCACTCCGAGCTGCGGCACGAGCGTGGTGAACGGGTAGTCGGCGATCTTCGGCTTGGCCTGGGAGAGCGCCGCGACCAGGGACGACTTGCCCGCCGAGGGGAACCCGACCAGGCCGACGTCGGCAAGCGAGCGCAGCTCCAGGACGAGCTCGCGCTCCTCCCCCGGCTCGCCGAGCAGCGCGAACCCGGGGGCCTTGCGCGCGGTGGAGGCCAGCGCGGCGTTGCCCAGCCCGCCCTTGCCACCCGCCGCGGCCACGAAGCGGGTGCCCGCTCCGACCAGGTCGGCCAGCTGCTCGCCGTCCTCGGTGAGCACCACCGTGCCGTCCGGCACGCCCATGATCAGGTCGTCGCCGTTCGCGCCGTTGCGCATGTCGCCGCGACCCTGCGTGCCGTTGCCGCCCTTGGCCTGCCGCCGGTGGTGGAAGTCGAGCAGCGTGTGCACCCCGGAGTCGACGACGAGCACCACGTCGCCGCCGCGGCCACCGTTGCCGCCGTCGGGGCCGCCGAGCGGGCGGAACTTCTCGCGGTGCACCGAGGCGCAGCCGTTGCCGCCGTTGCCGGCGATCACCCGCAGCGAGGTGCGGTCGACGAACCGGGACATCGGACGGGCACCTCCTCAGGTCGGTCTGGTTGTCAGGGGGGTGGACACAGCACGAGGGGCGGGCCGGTGGTTGCCGGACCCGCCCCTCGGGAGACGCTGTGCGGTGCGGGCCTATTCCGCGGCCGGCACCACGTTGACCGTCTTGCGGCCACGCTTGCTTCCGAACGCCACCGCGCCGGTGACCAGCGCGAACAGCGTGTCGTCGCCGCCGCGGCCGACGCCGGTGCCCGGGTGGAACTTGGTGCCGCGCTGGCGGACCAGGATCTCGCCGGCGCTCACGTTCTGCCCGCCGAACCGCTTCACACCCAGCCGCTGCGCGTTCGAGTCACGCCCGTTGCGGGAGCTGGAGGCGCCCTTCTTGTGTGCCATCTCTGCCTCTTCTCGCGACCTGGAGCGTTACTTCGAGATTCCGGTGACCTCGACGCGGGTCAACTTCTGGCGGTGGCCCTGCCGCTTGTGGTAACCGGTCTTGTTCTTGAACTTGTGGATCCGGATCTTCGGACCCTTGGTCTGCTCGACCACCGTGCCGGTCACCGAGTAGGCGGCGAGCGCCGACGCATCGGTGGTGAGGTCGTCACCGTCGACGACGAGGATGGCCGGAAGGCTCACCTCGGCGCCGGGCGCGACGTCCAGCTTCTCGACGGTGAGCACGTCACCGACCGCGACCTTGTACTGCTTGCCGCCGGTTTTCACGATCGCGTACATCGTTGACGCACGACTCCTAGACATTTCGTTACGGGCTCGCGTGACACGTACTCCGGGCCGACCCCGGGCGGTCCGCCGCCAGCATCAGCTCGTGGCTGACGCGGCTGTCGAGATCCCAGGGTACGGGCCGGCCGTTCAGAGGGTCAAACCGGGTCGGTCGCACCGTCCTCGGGTGCCGGCGGACCCGCCGGGCGGGAAGCCGCGCGCCGCCGCCGCCGGGCCGGACGGGCCGGCGGCTCGCCGGCCGTCGCCCCCACCGGGACCGGCTCGCGGTCGTCCCGCGAGACCGGCTCGGCGTCGACGCCCGCCGCTGCCGGTGCCGGCGGAGGTGCCGGCGGGGTGGTCGGCTGTTCCAGGGTCAGCTCGGCGGCGGCGCTCCCGTCGGTGCCGGCCGGCGGGCCCGCGGCCCTGCGGACCGACCGTCGGACCGACCGGGTCCTCGGCGGGGACGTCCCGGTGGCGGGCTCGTCCGGTGCCGGGGTCGACGCCGCCGTTCCGCTCTCCGCCGCCGTCCCGCTGGCCGCCGCGGTCCCGCTGTCCGCCGCCGTCCCGCTGTCCGTCACCGTCCCGCTGTCCGTCACCGTCCCGCTGTCCGTCACCGTCCCGCTGTCCGTCACCGTCCCGCTGTCCGCCGCCGTCCCGGCCGGGGCGGCGGTCGCCTCGGCCGACGGGGCCGGTGTCGGAGCAGCTGCCTGGGCCGCTGCCTGAGCCGCTGCCTGGGCCGGAGCGCCGGCCCCGACGGCCGGCTCCGCGACCGGGTCTTCCACCGCGTGTCCGTTGGCCGGCTCGGCGGGGCGGGCCTCGGCGGCCCCGGACCGGTCGCCGGCGCGGTCGTCGCGCCCCTTCGGACCGCCGTCCCCGGGAGCGCCGTTGGCCCCACCGTTCCTGGGACCGCCGTTCTTCGGACCGACGTCCCGGCCGCCGCCGTCCCGGGAACCACCGTTCCGGGGGCCACCGTCGCCGGAACCGCCGTCCCTGGCCGAGGGCGCGGAGTCGCGCGAGCCGCCGGAGTCCCGCTGGTCGGCGGGCGAGCCGTTGCCGCCCCGGTTGCGCCGGCCGTTCCCACCACCACTGCCGCCACTGCCGCTGCCGCTGCCGCTGCCGCTGCCGCTGCCACCACCGTTGATGGTGCTCTGGCCGCCGGCGCCGCCCTGCTGGCCGTTGCCGCCGCCGTCCGAGTCGCCGCCACCGCCGCGACCGCGCCGCCGGCCTCCGCCGCCCCCGGAGCTGTGGCTGTGCTCGGCCTTCGGCTCGACCGGGTCGGTGGACACCATGACGCCCCGGCCCCGGCAGTGCTCGCACGGGGTGGAGAAGGCCTCGATCAGGCCGGTGCCCACCCGCTTGCGGGTCATCTGCACCAGACCCAGCGAGGTGACCTCGGCGACCTGGTGGCGGGTGCGGTCGCGGCCCAGGCACTCGGTCAGCCGGCGCAGCACGAGGTCGCGGTTGGACTCCAGCACCATGTCGATGAAGTCGACGACGATGATGCCGCCGATGTCCCGCAGCCGCAGCTGCCGGACGATCTCCTCGGCGGCCTCCAGGTTGTTGCGGGTGACCGTCTCCTCGAGGTTGCCCCCGGAGCCGGTGAACTTGCCCGTGTTCACGTCGACCACGGTCATCGCCTCGGTGCGGTCGATCACCAGCGTGCCGCCCGAGGGCAGCCACACCTTGCGGTCGAGCGCCTTGGCCAGCTGCTCGTCGATGCGGTACTCGGTGAACACGTCGGTGGTGCCGACGTGCCGGTGCAGCCGCTCGGTCAGCTCCGGCGCCACGTGCCCGACGTAGGCGTGCAGCGTGTCCCAGGCGTCGTCGCCCTCCACCACGAGCCGGGCGAAGTCCTCGTTGAACTGGTCCCGGACCACCTTGATCATCAGGTCCGGCTCTTCGTAGAGCAGCTCGGGGGCCTTGGAGCGCCCGGAGCCCTTCGCCGCGTCGGCCTTGGTCTTCACCACGTCCCACTGGGCCTGCAACCGGCGCACGTCGCGCTCGAGCGCCTCCTGGGCCACCCCCTCGGACGCGGTGCGGATGATCACACCCGCGTCCTCCGGGACGATCTCCTTGAGCAGGTCCTTGAGCCGGCGCCGCTCGGTGTCCGGCAGCTTGCGGCTGATGCCGTGGGTGCCGCCGGAGGGCACGTAGACCAGGAACCGGCCGGGCAGGCTGATCTGGGTGGTCAGCCGGGCGCCCTTGTGACCCACCGGGTCCTTGGTCACCTGGACCAGGACGTTGTCGCCGCTGGACAGCGCCTGCTCGATGCGCCGGGCCTTGCCGGCGAGACCGGCGGCGTCCCAGTCGACCTCGCCGGCGTAGAGCACCGCGTTGCGGCCCCGACCGATGTCGACGAAGGCCGCCTCCATGCTGGGCAGCACGTTCTGCACGCGGCCGAGGTAGATGTTGCCGACCAGCGAGGAGCCGCCCGAGCTCGTCACGAAGTGCTCGACCAGGACCGAGTCCTCGAGCACGCCGATCTCCGAGCGCTCGCCGTGCTGGCGGACGACCATCGTGCGGTCCACCGACTCGCGGCGGGCCAGGAACTCCGCCTCGGACAGCACCGGGGCGCGCCGGCGGCCGGCGTCGCGGCCGTCGCGGCGGCGCTGGCGCTTGGCCTCCAGCCGGGTGGAGCCGCGCACGCCCTGGATCTGGTTGTCCGAGCTGTCGCCGCCACCACCCCCGCCGCCACCGCCGCGCGGCTCACGGACGCGGGTCACCGTGTTCGGCGGGTCCTCCGCCTCACCGTCGCCGTCGCCGTCCTTGCGCCGCCTGCGGCGCCTGCGGCGACGCGATCCCCCGCCGGAGCCCTCGGCCGAATCGCCCGAGTCGCCCCCGGAGTCCGTGTCGGCGTCGTCGCCGGACTTCTCGTCCCCGTCCTTGGAGTCGGCGGACTCGGCGGTGTCGGCCCGGTCGGTCCTATCCTGCTTCGCGCCCTGGCGGTCGCCCTCGTCGTCGTCGGTGTCGTCGCCGTCGGCCGAGTCGGCGTCGTCGTCCGAGCCCTTGCCCCGGCCCCGGCCCCGGCGGCCGCGCCTGCGGCGACGCTTCGTGTCGCCGCCGTCGTCCGAGTCGTCGGCCCGATCGTCGGACCGGTCGTCGGCCCGGTCGTCGGACCGGTCGTCGGTGTCCTCGGCGGGGTCGCTCCCGGCGCTGTCGTCGGCACCGCCGGCCTCGGTCGCCTGGTCGGCGTCGGGAGCGCGGCGGGACCGCACCGGCGCCGCGGCGGGCGAGGGCGGCAGGAACATCGGGCTGGGCGCGGCGAAGGTGGGCAGCGGGGCCGCCGGCGTGGCGGCGTCCCCGGAACCGGAACCGGAACCGGAACCGGAACCGGAACCGGAGTCGGAACCGGCATCGGAA
>DASXJJ010000229.1:0-1649 GCA_036497465.1 Pseudonocardia sp.
ACGCGCAGGCCGCCGTCGTCGCCCAGGCCGAGCCAGCGCGACGCCTCCAGCGCGTAGAACGAGCCGGCCGGCGCGTTCACGTTCCGCGTGGCCAGGTACTGGTAAGCGTCCCGGGCCTCCCGGCCGGCGAAGGTCAGCAGCAGGGTCGGGGTGCGCTTCGCGGCCCGGGACCACACGGTGACCCCGGGCAGGGTCCGGACGTGCTGCTCGATCCGGTCCCTGAGCCGGTCCTCGTGCGACTCGATAGCGGTCATCGCATGAAAAAGATCTGGCCGCCGGTCGCCCGAGGGCGACGGTGCCAGGCCGGCCAGGAAGTCGATCGCGGCCGTCGTCCCCGCCAGCAGCTCGTACGGTAGCGTGCCGAACTCGAACCGCTCGGGGACCTGTTCGGTGGCGGGCAGCAGCTTGTCCGGGTGCAGCTGCTCGAGCAGGTCGGGGCGGGCGCCGATCACGCCGCAGTGCGGGCCGAGGAACTTGTACGGCGAGCAGCCGAAGAAGTCCGCGCCGAGCGCGCTGACGTCGATCGGCACGTGCGCGGTCAGGTGCACCCCGTCCACGTAGAGCAGGCCTCCGGCCGCGTGCACCAGGTCGGCTACGGCGCGCAGGTCGGGCTGGGTGCCGATGAGGTTGGACGCGCCGGTGACGGCGACCAGGCGGGTGCGCTCGGTCAGCACCGAGGCCACCGCCCGCGGGCTCAGCTCACCGGTCGCCGGGTCGAACTCCGCCCAGCGCAACGTCGCGCCGGCCGCCTCGGCGGCGTAGACCCAGGGCCGGACGTTGGCGTCGTGGTCGAGCCGGGTGACCACGACCTCGTCCCCGGGCCGCCAGGTCTTGGCCAGCGCCCGGGAGAAGTCGAACGTCAGCTGGGTCATGCTCCGGCCGAACACGACGCCCTGCCGCTCGGCACCGAGCAGGTCGGCGACGGCCTGGCGGGCGGTCACCACGGTGTCCTCGGCGGTCCGCTCGGCCGCGGTCACCTGGCCGCGGTTCGCGATCGCCGCGACCAAAGTGGCGCGCACCGCGTCGCCCACCACGTCGGGCACCTGCGAGCCGCCGGGGCCGTCGAAGTGCGCCGCGCCCTGCTTCAGGGCCGGGAAGTGGGCACGGACCGCCGCGACGTCGTAGCTCATGCCACTAACCTAACGTGATCACGATCGGGTTCACCGGAGCCACCGCGGCCGGAGCCGCCGGAGCCGGAGCCGCGGCCACTACCGGGCGCCGCGTCAGCAGCACCGCCGACACCACCCCGGCCGCCGCGAAGAACGCGATGACCAGCACCAGCCCGCCCCGGAAAGCCGCCAGCGGATTCGCCGGCGACACGCGCGCCAGGATCGCCACCAGCCCGGCCACCCCGAGCACCGTCCCCACCTGCCGCCCGGTGTTCAGGATCCCGCTCCCGGTCCCGAACCGCGCGGGCGTCAGCGACAGGCTCCCCACCCCGAGCAGCGACGGGATCGTCAGCCCCACTCCCGCCCCGCCCAGCAGCTGGGCCGGCAGCAGATGGGCCGCGTAACCAGGCGCGACCTGGATCCGCCACAGCCACAGCGCCTGCGCCAGCGCGTTGACGAAGCACCCGATCACCGCCACCCGCCCCGGCCCGCCGAGCACGGCGGTCAGCCGCGGCGCGACCAGCCGGGCGAACGGCAGCA
>DASXJJ010000230.1:0-23776 GCA_036497465.1 Pseudonocardia sp.
CGGCAAGATCGTCGCCGCGCTGATCAGCATGGCGCACGCGCTGGGCCTGGTGGTCACCGCCGAGTGGGTGGAGACGATCGAGCAGGCCCGCCGGCTGATCTCGCTGGGCTGCGACATCGCCCAGGGCCACTGGTACGGCGACCCGGTGCCCGCCGGGCAGCTGGAACCGCTGCTGCGCCGCCCGCTGGCCGGCTGAGCCGGCCCGGTGCCGTCCCGGTGCCGTCCCGGTGCCGTCTGGTGCCGTCTGGTGCCGTCCCCGCCCCTGGGGACCGGCTACGCCGCCGAGGGCGGCCCGAACCAGGTGCTCAGCGCCGCCTCGAGCCCCGGGCCGGTCCGGTCGCCCACCCAGGCCACGTAGCCGTCGGGGCGCACCAGCACGGCGGTGGGAGCGGCCACCTCCCCCAGCGCCGGCAGCTCCCAGGCCCCCGCGTACTTGGCGTCGACCAGCGCCACCCGGTCGGCCCAGCCCGCGATGTCGACCGCGCCGGGCGCGCCGAGGTTGAGCAGCACCGGGCGCGCCCGGTGCAGCAGGGTGAACACCCGCAGCGGGCCGTCGGCGGTGACCACGTCCAGGTCGGGCATGCGGCGCCCGAGCAGCGGGTGCCCCTCGCCCAGGTCGTACCGGATGCCGAGGCCGGAGATCATCGCGGCGAGCCGGTCGCGCGGCTCGTCCGTGCCCAGCAGCTCGGCCACCGTCTCGCGCAGCGCCGCCGTGCGCTCGTCGGCGCGGCGGAGCGCGACCGCCGCCATCGTGGTCCGCAGCACGCCGGCGGCGACCGGGTGGCGCTCGGCGTGGTACGAGTCCAGCAGGCTGTCCGGGGACGTCCCGCCGACCACCCGGGCCAGCTTCCAGCCCAGGTTCACCGCGTCCTGCAGGCCGGTGTTGAGGCCGAACCCGCCGTCCGGGGAGTGCACGTGCGCGGCGTCGCCGGCCAGCAGCACCCGCCCGGCGCGGTAGGCCTCGGCCTGCCGGGTCATGTCGGTGAACCGGGTGATCCAGGTGGGGCTGTGGATCCCGTAGTCGGTCCCGTACACGGCGATGAGCGCCTCGCTCAGGTCGTGCAGGGTCGGTTCGCGGGTGGCCCCGACCTGCCGCTCGGTCACCATCAGCCGCAGCGGCCCGCCGTCGGAGTAGACCACCTCGCCGTCCCGGATCTCGTAGTCGACCCTGCCGAAGGAGTGGACGCCGAACTCGTTGCGGTGCATGCCCAGCTCCGGCTCCCCGGTCGCCTCGACCTCGGCGAGCAGGCCGCTGACGGTCGGGTCCCACCCGGGGAAGCCGATCCCGGCCGCCTTGCGGACCAGGCTGCGCCCCCCGTCGCAGCCGACGAGGTACTCCGCCCGCAGCGACCCGCCGCCGGAGAGCCCGACGTCGACGCCGGTCCCGTCCCGCGCGAGGCCGGTCACCTCCCGCTCGCGGTAGATCGGCACCGCCAGCTCGGCGACCCAGCCGGCCAGGATGCGCTCGATGTGGTTCTGCCACAGCCCGAGCCCGTAGGGGTGCCGGGTGGGGAAGCCGGTGAGGTCCAGGGAGACCCCGGCGAACCGCGCGACCTGCGCCACCTGCCCCTCCGCGAGGAACCGGTCGGCGATCCCGCGCTGGTCGAGGACCTCGATGCTGCGGCAGTGCAGACCGCCCGCGCGCGAGCCGGCGAGGTCCTGGCCGGGACGCCGCTCGACGATCGCCACGTCCACGCCCGCCAGCGCCAGCTCGCCGGCCAGCATCAGCCCCGTCGGACCGCCTCCGGCGATCACCACCGCGTGCCCGCTCATCGCCGCACCCCCGCCGCCCGCTCGCCGGTCGACCACACCACTCGCATCTCGCATCCCCCGTTTCCGCAGGTTCCGGCCACGGCCGGAGATCTTGCGGCACGACCCGGGTCTTGCCGCAAGCCCCCCGGTGCGCTATACGTTGAGAGTGGGAAGGGGTGCGTACCCCCCGTCCCCCCGATCGCCCTTCTGATCGCTTTCCTGATCGTCTCCCTGATCGCCGGCCGGGCGGCCGTGAGCGCTCGCACGCTGTTGCTACCCCTGAACTGGTCTAGACTCGGATGCAGTCTGCGTCCGACGATCGAGTCAGATCCTCGAGTACCCCAACGTCCGAGATCACCGCAACCGCGCCCGGGAGCGACTGTTGGAAACGCGTGCGTCCGCCGAGACCGTCACCGACGAGCCCGAAGCAGAGCCGCGAGAGGAATGCGGGGTCTTCGGCGTCTGGGCACCCGGTGAAGAGGTCGCCAAGCTCACCTACTTCGGGCTGTTCGCGCTGCAGCACCGCGGCCAGGAAGCCGCCGGCATCGCCGTCAGCGACGGCCGCCAGGTCGTCGTGTTCAAGGACCTCGGCCTGGTCAGCCAGGTGTTCGACGAGCAGACGCTGAAATCGCTGCGCGGCCACCTGGCCATCGGCCACACCCGCTACTCCACCACCGGCTCGCCCACCTGGGAGAACGCCCAGCCGACCTTCCGCACCACGGCCACCGGCAGCGGCCTGGCGCTGGGCCACAACGGCAACCTGGTCAACACCGCCGAGCTGCGCGACGAGGTCTCCGCGCTGCCCGGGCGGTCCCGGCAGTTCGAGGAAGCCACCACCGACTCCGACCTGATCTGCGAGCTGCTCGCCGCCACCTCCGCCGACATCGGCGTCGAGGAGGCCGCCGTGCGGCTGCTCCCCCGGGTGCGCGGCGCGTTCTCCCTGACCTTCTCCGACGAGCAGACCCTGTACGCCGCCCGCGACCCGCACGGCGTCCGCCCGCTGGTCCTCGGCCGGCTGGAGCGCGGCTGGGTGGTGGCCAGCGAGACCGCCGCGCTGGACATCGTCGGCGCCTCCTTCGTCCGCGAGGTGGAGCCCGGCGAGCTGCTGGCCATCGACGAGAACGGCCTGCGCTCGCGCCGGTTCGCCGCGCCCGAGCCCAAGGGCTGCGTGTTCGAGTACGTCAACCTCGCCCGGCCGGACACCACCATCGCCGGCCGCTCGGTGCACGCCGCCCGGGTCGCCATCGGCCGCCAGCTCGCCCAGGAGTTCCCGGTCGACGCCGACCTGGTCATCCCCACCCCGGAGTCCGGCACCCCGGCCGCGATCGGCTACGCCCAGGGCTCCGGGCTGCCCTACGGCCAGGGGCTGGTGAAGAACGCCTACGTCGGGCGCACGTTCATCCAGCCGTCGCAGACCATCCGCCAGCTCGGCATCCGGCTCAAGCTCAACCCGCTGCGCGACGTCATCCGGGGCAAGCGGCTGGTCGTGGTCGACGACTCCATCGTGCGCGGCAACACGCAGCGCGCCCTGGTGCGGATGCTGCGCGAGTCCGGCGCGCTGGAGGTGCACGTGCGGATCGCCTCGCCGCCGGTGCGCTGGCCGTGCTTCTACGGCATCGACTTCGCCAGCCGCGCCGAGCTCGTCGCCGGCAGCCTCGACATGGACGGCATCCGCCGCTCCATCGGCGCCGACTCGCTCGGCTACGTGTCGCTGGACGGGCTGATCAAGGCCACCGAGCAGCCGGCCAGCCGGCTCTGCGCGGCCTGCTTCGACGGCAAGTACCCGATCCCGCTGCCGGACAGCGCCCAGTTGGGCAAACATCTGCTGGAAGACATCATGGTCGACGACGGAGCCCTCACCGCCGGGTACGGTGCCGCCGGGGCCATGCGCCAACCGTGACGCACGCCCCGCGTCCCGAAGGGCGGGCCACCGCCTGAGCCACCGCCGAACGACCGGAGTCACCCCGTCATGGCCGTCCCCAGCCCGAGCCCCGGTCCCGTCGAGCACGGCGGGGCCAGCTACGCCGGCGCCGGCGTGGACATCGACGCAGGCGAGCGGGCGGTCGAGCAGTTCCGGCCGTGGGCCGAGAAGGCCACCCGGCCCGAGGTGCTCGGCGGCATCGGCGGGTTCGCCGGCCTGTTCGCGCTGAAGATCGGCAAGTACACCGAGCCGGTGCTGGCCGCCTCCACCGACGGGGTGGGCACCAAGGTCGCCGTCGCGCAGGCCATGGACGTGCACGACACCATCGGGCTCGACCTCGTCGCCATGGTCGTCGACGACCTCGTGGTGTGCGGCGCCGAACCGCTGTTCCTGCAGGACTACATCGCCTGCGGCGACCTCGTCCCGGACAAGATCGCGGCCATCGTGAAGGGCATCGCCGACGGCTGCCGCAGGGCCGGCTGCGCGCTGCTCGGCGGCGAGACCGCCGAGCACCCCGGCCTCATGCAGGTCGGCGACTACGACCTGTCCGCCTCCGGGGTCGGCATCGTCGAGGCCGAGGACATGCTCGGCCCCGACCGGGTGCGCCCCGGCGACGTGGTCGTCGCGATGGGGTCCTCCGGGCTGCACTCCAACGGCTACTCGCTGGCCCGGCACGTGCTGCTCGACCTGGCCCGGCTGCCGCTCGACGAGCAGGTGGAGGAGTTCGGCCGCACCCTCGGCGAGGAACTGCTCGAACCGACCCGGATCTACGCCGCCGACTGCCTCGCGGTCGCCGCCGAGGCCGACGTGCGGACGTTCGCGCACATCACCGGCGGCGGCCTGGCCCGCAACCTGTCCCGGGTGCTCCCGCGCGGCCTGGTGGCCGTCTGCGACCGGGGCAGCTGGACGCCGGCCCCGGTGTTCAAGATGATCGCCGCGCGGGGCCGGGTGCAGCGCGCCGAGATGGAGAAGACGTTCAACATGGGCGTCGGCATGGTGGCCGTGGTGGCCCCGGACGACGCCGACCGGGCCATGGCCGTGCTCACCGCCCGGCACGTGCCCGCCTGGGTGCTCGGCGACGTCCGGCGCGCGCCGGATGTCGACGTGGCCCCGGACGACGTCCGGGTGCTGCTGCGCGGCGAGCACGCCCGCTTCTGAGCCTGCCCCCTTCCGGGGGGTTACCGCCCCTTCCGGGCGGTTACCGCCCTTTCCGGGGGTTACCGCCTCTCCGGGCACGACGGCCACCCGACAGATCGGCCCCGCGACGATGCGCGGGGCGGGGCGGTCCTCGAGTCTCGTGCTGTCCGGACGGGGAGCTGACGGGTACCACCCGCACGGCCGGGGTGCGCTGCACCGCCGCACCGACCTCGACGGGTGCGGTGTGGTGGGCCGGATCTGCGCGAACCGGACGGGGGTACGGCGTCGAGGGACTACCGCTCAGCGGCGGTAGTCGTCATCCTCGTACTCATCCTCGGAGTCGCTGTCCTCCGGCTGATGCCAAGAGGAGATACCAGCGAGTTCACGTTGCAAAGCGTCAGCATCCAGACCCGGCGAGCTGTACTTGAGCTCCCGGGCCTTCTTGGTCTGCTTGGCCTTGGCACGGCCGCGCCCCATGGCTCGACCCCCCTCACAGCAGGGACGGGGCGGCCAGCAATTAAGCGGCGGCCCCGTTCATCTCGTTTGAATGTCCTGCCCTCTACCGTACCTTGCCCGCGGCCCTCAGCGCGACGTGGCACCACCGGCACGCGCCGCCCGCCACATCTCACCCCGTGCGGGGTGAACCAACCCGCACGTCGGACGCGTGGCAGCGACCGGGAACGCCGATCGGGTGATCTCGCGACTCGCCCGTACGGCGTACCTCCGGGCCGGGCCGCCGCCTGCCGCCGCCCGGCCGACTCGGCGCCGACCCGGCGCTGACCCGAGGCCGGCTCAGCGGACCCGGCCCACCCTGGCCCGCGCCGCCCGGACCGGCCGCTCCCCGTCGTCGTCCTCGGCCACCGACGCCGGATCGATCCGGACCGCCGTCGACCGGTCGCCCCGCTCGTCGGAGCCACCGGCCACCAGCTCCGCATCGACCGGCACCGACCGCTTGACCAGCGCCAGCGCCACCCCGCCCAGCTCGTGGTGCAGCACCGCGGTGCCGATGCGGCCCACCGTGCGGGTGCCCAGCAGCACCGGATCGCCCGGCGGCAGCGGCTCGTCGTCGCCCGACTCGGTGTGCAGCAGGGCCAGCCGGCGCGGCGGGCGGCCCAGGTTCGCCACCCTCGCCACCGTCTCCTGACCCCGGTAACAGCCCTTCGACAGGTGCACCGCCGACGGGATCCAGCCCACCTCGTGCGGGATGGTGCGCTCGTCGGTGTCGACGCCCAGCCGGGGCCGCAGCGCCGCCACCCGCAGCGCCTCGTAGGCGAGCGTGCCGGCCGCCGCCGCGCCCGCCTCGCGCAGCCGCGACCACCACTCGCCGAGCGCGGCGCGGGGCACCAGCAGGTCGGCCGCGTCCTTCGACGGGCCGGGCATCCGGCGCACCACCCCGCCGCCGGGCAGCGCCGCCACCGCGTACTCCCGGTCGGGAACCGGCACGCCGGCCTTGGCCAGCACCGCGGCCGTGTCCGGGCCGACCACGCTGAGCACCGCCATCTCGTCGGTGGCCGCGCGCGGCTCCACCTTCGACCAGAACCGCATCGACTCCAGGTACGCCAGCAGGTCCGCCCCGGTGCCGGGCTCCACGTCCAGCCACACCGTGCCGTCGACGTGCGCCAGCTGCGCGTGGTGCTGCACCCGGCCGTTCATGTCCAGCACCAGCGCCTCGGTGCCCTCGCCGTCGGGCAGCTCGCTCACGTGCTGGCTCAGCAGCAGGTGCAGCCACGACAGCCGGTCGTCGCCGGGCACCGCGATCACCTCGCGGTTCGACCGGTCGACCACCGCGGCCGACCGGTCGGCCCTGCGCTGTTCGGCCAGCGGGTCGCCGTGGTGCGCGGGGATCCCGACGTCGGGGCCCTCCTCGTTGGCCACCACGCGGGGCAGGTCCAGCAGGGGGCTCCGGGCGGTCATGCGTTCTGTTCCTCCGGTTCGTCCTTCGCGGCGGGATGCTGCTCGGCGCAGCCGGCACACGCCCCGGACAGCGCCACGTGCGCCGCGTCCAGCCGGAACCCGTGCCGCTTCTCCAGCACCCCGGCCAGCTCGTCGAGCAGCTCCGTGGGCACCTCGTCGACCTTGCCGCACCAGTGGCAGACCAGGTGCAGATGCTCGTGCTCGTGCACCGAGTAGCTCGGCGCCCCGTGGCCTAGGTGGGTGTGGCGCACCAGGCCGAGCTTCTCCAGCAGGTCGAGCGTGCGGTAGATGGTCGTGATGTTCACCGCCGGAGCCACCCGCTGCACCGAGGCGCAGATCTGCTCCGGGGTGGCGTGGTCGAGCTCCTGCACCGCATCCAGCACCAGCTGGCGCTGGGGCGTCATCCGGAACCCGCGCTCGTGCAACGTCCGCCGTAGCGTCTCCACGCCCCCGATGGTAGTCCCGCCCGAGTCCCACCGGGCCGGTGCGCGAAGATTCTGGTTCCGACGGCCGAATACCCCCTCGACCGTCGGGCGCGGGTACGCTTCCCCCGGATGAGCTGCGGGGAGGTCACGCCGTAGAGTGACCAGCAAGACCTGCGAGCGCGGGCTCCCTACGCTCGGCACTGACCACCGAGGGTCCCCGGGGTACCGGGCCTCGGCCGTATGCCACCTCATGGGGGTTGACCGATGACCGCTGACCACGGCGAGCATTCCGTCCAGGGCCGCCACGAGTCCGAGGGCCACGCTGCCGGGGCCGCACGCTTCGACATCGTGGTGCGCGGGTACGACCGCCGCCAGGTCGACGAGCTCGTCTCCAACCTGGAACGCACGGTAGTCCGCCAGCGCGCCGAGTTGGAGCAGGCGCGCGCGGCGACCAAGGGAAGTTCCGGGCCGCGCCCCGCCGGGCTGTTCGAGCCGGGCGCCCCCCGGGCCACCGGCGGCGACCAGCCCGGCGGGCTCACCCCCGACATGATCTCCGCGTTCACCGGCAGGCTGCAGTCCATCCTGCAGGCCGCCGAGGAGGAGGCCGAGGAGGTGCGCGGCAACGCGCGCAACTTCGCCAAGCAGGAGGAGGAGGCCGGGCGCGCCCGGCTGGCCGAGCTGGAGCGCCGCCGCGAGGGTCTGCTCGGCGAGCTGAGCCGGGTCCGGGGCCAGCTGGAGGGCCTGCTCACCCAGTCCAGCAAGGAGCCGGCCATCGGCGCCTCGCTGGCCTCGCCGGACACCCACACCCCGCCGGAGGGCATCCCGATCGCCGCCCGCGCGGAGTCGCCCACGTCCGCCGCCCGCGACGGCGGCAGCCCGCGCACCGACCCGGGGCCGCGCACCGACCCCGGCCCGCGCCCCGGCTCGCTGCCGATGAGCGACGGGCGCGGCGGCGACTCCAGCCGGCTGCCCAACCGGCAGCAGGCCTCGCCGAGCCCGCAGAGCGGCCCGAGCCAGCACGCCAAGCCCCGCCCCAGCCCGTCGCCCCGCCCGAGGGCCAACCCCTCCTCCGGGGGCGCCCCGCAGAGCGGCCGCACGGCCGGCGACCAGCCTGTCCGCAACGGTGTGATCAACGGCGGCAACGGCAACGGGCCCGGCCGGGGCGACGACCCCGACGGCGGCCGTTCCGCGTTCGGCAGCGGGGCGCGCTGACCCCGGTAATGCCGATCGGAGGCGCGCTCGACGCGTACCGTGACCGCCCATGCAGCTGCCCCTGAACCCCACCCAGATCGCCGTCGGCATCGGTCTGGTGATCGTGCTGGTGGCGCTGCTGGTGATCCTGCTGCTGCTCCGCCTGGCCCGGGGCAAGGCACGGCGCCGCGCCGCGGCCGACCAGCATCCGCCGTCAGCTGAGCAAGGCGCGGCGGCCGGCGTGCCCGGTACCGCTGGTCCCGGTTCCGGTGTTGCCGGTGTTGGTGGCGCGGCCGTCGGGGGCGCGGCCGCTACGGGCGCGGCCGGTTCGGCCGGCGCGGCCGGTTCGGCCGGCGCGGCCGGTTCGGCCGGCGCGGCCGGTTCGGCCGATGACGGCTCGGCAGATCCCACCGAAGCACTCCCCGCCGCGGGCGCCGGCGACCAGACGGAGAAGTTCCCTGCCGCCGGATGGTCGGCCGAGGGCGGTCCGGCCGAGAGCGGTTCGGAACAGCCGGCCGCCGGGGTCGCACCCGCCGGCGGTCCCTCGACCTCCGCCGGGGCGGGTCACGCCGCGGCCGGCGCGCCGGACGTCCCGGACCAGGCACACCCGGACAGCCCCGCCGAGGCCGCCGCTCACGCCGAGGCGGCCGGTTCCGGGCTGCCGGGCGCCGGCGGGCTCGCGGCCGGGGCGGCCGGCGTCCTCGGGCTCGCCGGGGCGGCCTTCGCCAGCAGCCGCAACGGGCCGGCACCCGCAGGCGGACCCGCGGCCGGACCCGCGAGCGCCGACGGGCTCGCGGCCGGCGACGGTCCCGCGGGCGCCGACGGTCCCGCGGCCAGCGATGGATCCACGGCCGCGGTCGGACCGGCAGCCGACGGGTCTACGCCGTCAGCGGGACCGGGCTTCGCAGGGGAGCAGGACGAGCACCCCGACGCGGCAGAGCCACCGCACGAGGCGGCCGAACCACCGCACGAGCCGGCCGGATTCCCGGCGGGCGCGGTCACCGCGGCGGGCGTCCCGGCGGGGACCCCGGGGCGGCCCGCGCACCTCACCGCCTCGCCGGACGACGTCAGCGCCCCGGCGGCGGGGTCCGACGGGCCCGCCGGCGGCGGCCGCGGGGCGCACGCCGACCCCGAGGGGCGCCACGCGTCCGGTTCCGGCCCCGCCGAGCCGTCCGACGCCAAGGACCGGCTGCTCCGGGTCCTGCTGGACGACCCGGAGCACGCCCTGCGCGCCGTCGGTGACCTGGAGGCGAGCAGGGGTCAGCTGGACCGGCTCACCGAGTCGATGGCGCACCAGCGCAAGCAGCTCGCGGACGCCGCGCGCCGGCTGCGCCGGTCCGGGCTGACGGCCGCGCAGGTCGCCCAGCTGGCCGGGTTCGGCGAGGGCGAGCTGGTCGGGCTGCTCGCCGAGCACGCGCCGAGGCCCTACCCGTCGCCCCGGCCGACCGCCCAGCGGAACACCTGGCCGAACACCAACTGACCGCGCCGCCCCGTCAGCGCGGGTGCAGCCGCAGGGTGCCGCCCGGGCGGGCCTGGGCGAGCAGGTCGAGCGCCTCGTCCGGGACCACGCCGACCACCGGGTAGCCGCCGGTGGTCGGGCAGTCCGCGAGGAACACCACCGGCTGGCCGCTCGGCGGTACCTGCACCGCGCCCGGGCACATCGGCTCGCTCGGCAGCTCCGTGCCGTCCCGCTCCCCGGTGCGCACCAGCGGCGGGCCGGACAGCCGCAGCCCGATCCGGTTGCTCGCCGGGCCGACCGTCCACCGGGTGCCCCGCAACGCGCCGGCCGGGTCGGTGAACCAGTCGTCCCTCGGGCCGAGCAGCACCGGTACCTCCAGCTCCGCCGGCGGCCAGGACACCGGTAGCGGAGCGCCGGCCGGTGGCGACCCGTCGACCGGCCCGAGCGGCAGCCGGGTGCCGTCCTCCAGCGGCGGTGGGCCGAGACCGGACAGCAGGTCGGTGGACCGGCTGCCCATCGCCGCCGGCACGTCCAGCCCGCCCGAACAGGCCAGCCAGCCGCGCAGCCCGTGCTCGGGCACGCCCAGCTCCAGGCTGTCCCCGGGCGCGAGCGGCACCGCCCGGTGGGTCCCGACCGCGCGCCGCGCGCCGGCCGCCGTGCACCGCCACGCCGGCAACGGGGTGCCGGTCACCGCGACCGTGCAGGCCGACTCGGCGCGCAGCACCAGCCCGCCGAACAGCACCTCCAGGCCCGCGTGGGTCTCCGGGTTGCCCACCAGCCGGTTGGCCAGCCGCAGCTCTCGGCGGCCCAGCGCGCCCGACCGAGGCACCCCGAGGTGGGCGTTCCCCGGCCGGCCCAGGTCGGTGACCAGGGCCTGCGGCCCGGTGCGCAGCACGGTCACCGCGCGCCCACCGGCGGTCACCGGAGCACCGTCCGTGGCCGCACCGTCCGCGGTCGCACCCTCCGCGGTCGCACCGGCCGTCACCGGAGCACCGCCGCGCCAAGCGCCACCGCCGCGCGAAGCGCCCGCCCCCGCGACGGCATTCAGCGCACCGGCTCGAACCGCACGCGCACGCCCGGGGTCAACCGGGCCGGGTGCTCCGCCGCCGGATCGAACAGCACCTCCTCGGTGCGCCCGATCAGCCGCCAGCCGCCCGGCGAGCTGCGCGGGTAGACGCCGGTGAACTCCCCGGCCAGGCCCACCGAGCCGGGCGGCACCTGCGAGCGGGAGTCGTCCAGCCGGGCCTGGCGCAGCGGACCGGGCACGCCGACCAGGTAGCCGAAGCCGGGCGCGAAACCGCAGAAGGCCACCGTGTACGCGGCGGAGCTGTGCAGCTCGACGACCTCGGCCACGGACAGCTCGGCGGTGCGGGCCACCAGGTCGAGGTCGGCGCCGTCGTAGCGCACCGGGAGCACCAGCTCGGCGGCCTCGGCGGTCGCGTCGGCGCCGGACGGGGCCGGCTCCTCGAGGACCGCGCGCACCTCCGCCGCCGGCGCCGGGCCGGCCGCGACGGAGACGTACACGGTGCGGGCGGCGGGCACCAGCTCCCGCACATCGCCGAGCCGGCCCGCGTCGCGCGCCGCGCTCAACGCCCGGTAGGCCGCTGCCACCTCGGCGGTGGAGCCGAGCTCGACGAGCAGCCCGGAACCGCCGTACCGGAGCATCCGCACGCCCGGCGACCTTACCCGCGCCGGGCGACCACGGCCGGGCGTCCGGGTGCGGTCAGCCCGCGACGCGGGTCAGCTTGGCCGACAGGTGCGGCTGCAGCGGATGGCCCTCCATGGCCCGCTCGTCGACGTAGGCCAGGTCCTTGATGTTCTCCTCCGGGCCCTCGACCAGCCCGTACAGCCGCTGCGAGGCGTTGACCTCCTTGGCCGTCTGGGTGCGCACCACCGCGTCGGCGGCCAGCTCCCAGGACACGACGGAGCGGGGGTGGCCGTAGAAGACCTCCACCACGCCGGTGTGGTGCGCGATCAGCACCTCCAGCGAGTCGTCCTCCTGCGGGCGCCAGAACCCCGTCTCCCGGGCGGCCGGGCGCACCACGTCGCCGCCGGGGCCCTCCAGCAGCCAGGACTGCGAGGTGTAGCTGAGGAACGGGCGGCCGTCGTGCGCGAACACGATCTGCTGGCCGAAGTACTGCGGCCCCTCGATCGACGGGTAGACCACCTCGCCCTCACCGCGCCACACGCCCACCAGCGGCAGCAGCGGCACGCACAGCGGGTGCAGGTCAGGACCCTCACGCAGGTTCGCGCTGTCGGCCGGGACGGGCAGCGGCGGGTCGCTGAACACGGGGATGTTGCGCCGCGCGGCGTCGGACAAGGCGGGGGTCGGCTCGGTCACCGTCGTCCTCCAGTGATCAGCCCGCGGGCGAGCAGGGTGGCGCTGACCGCGAGCATCCCCGCGCAGCCGGCCAGCAGAATGCCGGTAAACAACCAGGTCACGAGAGCGCAGGATAGTGGGTACGGTGAACGGCGTGGCCGCCCACCTCACCGAACAGCCGGGTCAGGACCCGGCGACCGCGCTGCTGCACGACCCGTCGACCTACGTCGACGGCCCGCCGCTGGCCGAGCTGGCGAGGCTGCGCCGCGAGCACGGCGTGGTCCGGGTGCGGGAGCCGGACGGCCCCGGGTACTGGCTGGTGCTGCGCCACGCCGACGTCGAGCGGGTGCTGCGCGACGCCCCGGTGTTCTCCTCCGCGCTGGGCGGCACGCAGATCCGCGACCCCGCCACCGACACCGACCTGCGCTACGTGCGCCGCATGATGCTGAACATGGACCCGCCGGAGCACTCCCGGCTGCGCAGGCTGGTGTCCCGCTCGTTCACCCCGAAGGCCGTCGCCGCCCTCGCCGACCGGATCACCGGGCACGCCGGGGCGCTGGTGGACCGGATGCTGGCCGGCCCGCCGGAGTGCGACTTCGCCAAGGACGTGGCCGCCGATCTGCCGCTCTACACCCTGGCCGAGGTGCTCGGGGTTCCCCACGAGGACCGCTGGCTGCTGTTCGACTGGTCGAACCGGGTCATCGGCTGGCAGGACTCCGACTACGCCACCAGCTCGACGTTCGACGCGGGTGGCGGCACGGACCTGGCCCGCCGGGCGGTCGCGCTGCGCCCGGAGCCCGACGAGCACGGCCGGATGCCCGACCCGCGCGCCCGCGCCGGGATGCCCGACCTGTACGCGTATGCGCACCTGCTGGCCGAGCACAAGCGCGCGCACCCGGGCGAGGACGTCATGTCGATCCTGCTGTCCCAGCCGGGCGAGGCGATCTCGGTCGAGGAGTTCGAGAACCTGTTCTGGCTGTTCGCGGTGGCCGGAAACGAGACGCTGCGCAACGGGATCCCCGGCGGCATGCTGGCGCTGCTGGACCATCCCGAGCAGCAGCGGGCGCTGCGGGCCGACCCCGGGCTGCGCGACGGCGCGGTCGAGGAGATGCTGCGCTGGTGGACACCGGTGATGGTGTTCCGCCGCACCGCCACCGAGGCGGTCACCCTGAGCGGGGTGGACATCGCCGCCGGCGACAAGGTGGTCGTGTCGTTCCTGTCCGCGAACCGCGACGACGCGATGTTCGCCGACCCGGACAACTTCGACGTGCGCCGCCGCCCCGGCAAGCACCTGGTGTTCGGGCAGGGTCCGCACTTCTGCCTGGGCGCGCTGGCCGCGCGGACCCAGATGCGCGCGCTGTTCGGCGCCCTGCTGGCCCGCACGTCGTGGCTGGAGCCGGCCGGGGCGCCCGCGCTGCTGCGGTCGAACTTCCAGCGCGGGGTGAAACGGTTGCCGCTGCGCTGGCACGCCTGACGCCGTCCGCGTGGCCGCCACGTTGCCGCCGCACGCCGTCCGTGCCGGCCCGCCCGTCCCTTCCGCGCCGGCACAGACCGGCTGCGGGCGGCACAGGGTCTACAGGGTCTGCGCGGGCCGCGGTAGGTCTGTGCCGGCCCCGTATGGGACGCGGTGCCGGGCTCAGGCGTCCTCGGGGCCGCGCAGGCCGTGGCGGCCCGCGTAGGCCGCCCTCGGCGGGGACGACCAGCCGGCGAGCAGCGCGGGGTCGACCCGGTGCACCTCCACGCCGAGCGGGCGGCAGACGTCGATCGGGTCGCGCGCATCCGGCCCCCACAGCGGCACCGACAGGTCACCGCCGGGGCAGGTGGACAGCGCGCACAGCAGGTCGACCTCGGCGAAGAACTCCAGGTAGTCGCCGCGGCGGGCCGGGCAGGCCTTCATGAAGTAGCGGTCCTCGTCGTTCAGCCCAGTGCACTGGAACACGTTCAGCACGTCGTGCACGTCCTGCTCGGTCAGCCCGTACGGCAGCACCGCCCTGGTCAGGTTCGAGTGGCAGTGCACGTCGACGTCCTCGCCGGTGAGCATCCGGTTGACGTACGGGTCGCAGCGGGTGCCCAGCAGGTCGTGCACCCGGCCGCCGTCGGAGTCGGTGCCGTACCCGGCGAGCGTGTCGGCGGTGATCGTGGCCAGCGGCCGCAGGTAGGGCAGCGTGGACCACAGCCGGTCGTAGGTCGACACGTGCGCCCGCTGCAGCTGCCGGGTGCGCGCCGCCCACATGCGCTCGCGCGGGTCGTGCCGGTGCCACACGTTCAGGTCGCCGACCTGCGCGTCCCGCACGGTGACGATCCGGCACACCGCCCCGGCCGGCACCGTCCAGGCCCGGCCGGACCGGATCGGGAGCACGAACGACTCCAGCTCCTCCCGGGTGTCGGTGCGCTCGGCGATCCGCCGGTAGAACTCCCGGTCGACGTCGAGCGCCCCCGAACTGGCCTGGTAGGCGGCCGGGTAGGTGCCCATCGTGCTCCCCTCGTGGACGTGCGCGCCCGGCCACGCTAGGACGGAGTCAGCCCCGGTGCCACATCGTCCAGCGGGTCAGCGGCAGGTACCCCATCCGCTGGTACACCGGCCGGCCCGGGTCGCTGGCCAGCAGCACCGCCGGCAGCGCCGGGTCGGCCAGGGTGGCCGCCCAGGTCACCGCCTCGCCGATGCCGCGCCGCCGGTGCCCGGCCAGCGTGGCCACCGTCTCGACGTCGACCACCCCGTGCCCCACCGACGCCGCCGCCGTGGCCACCGGCTCGCCGTACCGGCGGGCCAGCCAGAACCGGTGTGCGCCGCCCAGCAGGGCCGGCGGCGGATCCACCGACGGCGGCATGCCGAACCCGGCGGCCAGCACGCCCGCCCAGGTGCGCAGCCCGGCCGGGTCGGTGACCTCGTGCACGGTCACGCCGGCGGGCAGCGCGGGTGCCGTGCCGCCCGGCGGCCGCACCAGGAACGGCGGGTGCCCCTCCAGCGCCAGCCCGTGCCCGCTCAGGTCGGCCCCGCCGCGCGGTGAGGAGAGCACGAAGTCGCGCCCGTCGCCGAAGAACGCGAGCGCCCGCGCGGCCAGCTCGCCGTCCAACGGCCGGGTGCTGATCACCTCGTTCAGGTAGCGCACCGGGCCGCCGCTGTCCGCGAACACCGTGTGCCCGTCGTCCCGGACCGCGCCGCCGGACGCCCGCGCCCAGCGCGCCGCCCGCTGCATCATCGCCCGCACGCCGGCCAGCAGCAGGCTGTCCGAGGACGGGGTCGCGGTCTCCCAGCCGTCGGTGAGGTGCCCGGTCCCGGTGCCGGCCGCGCCGGTCTCGGTCTCGGTCGTGCCGGTGCCGGTGCCGGTCCGGGTCGTGCCGGTGCCGGCCGTGCCGGTGCCGGTCATCAGCCCTCCAGCCGGTAGCAGCGGAACATGTCGTGCTCGATCGGCAGCACCCGCAACGAGCTGAACCCGGCCTCGGCGGCGTAGCGGCGCAGGGTGTCCGGCCGCAGCACCGTCCCGGTGGCCGCCGACGGGTGCTCGCAGCGGCCCACCGGCAGGCAGTGCAGCACGCTCGCGGAGTACAGGAACCGCTCGATCGGCCCCGCCGGCGCGGTGAACGTCTCCTCGGCGCGCTCGTCCATCACGATCACCGGGGCAGCGCCGTCGCCGGCCAACCGCCGGGCGGTGCGCAGCGCGTCCACCGGGCGGGCCAGGTCGTGCAGCATCTCGAACAGGAACACCGCGTCGTAGCCCCCACCCGCCGTGGCGGGCAGCGCGGCGACGTCGGCGACCTCGATGCGCACCCGGTCGGCCACCCCGCGCTCTCCGGCGTGCGCCCTGGCGGCGGCCACCGAGGCGTCGTCGGCATCGAACCCGTCCACTTGCAGCCCGGGGTAGCCGGCGGCCAGCGCGACCGCCGCCCACCCCTCGCCGCAGCCCAGCTCGGCCACCCGCGCGTCGCCGGAGCCGAGCCGGGCGTGCAGGTCAGGCACCCGGGGCAGCCAGTCCTGCACGAGCAGCCGGGTGTACACCGGCCGGTTCAGCGCGGCCTGCGCGTCGTGCACCCCGTAGTCGGCGTACGGGACCCCGCCGCCGTGCCGGTACGCCCGCTCCAGCGCCGGGAACACCCGCCCGATCGACTCCACGAACCCACCCAGCGCGCCCAGGTACGCGGGGCTGTCCAGGTCGAGCAGCACGGCCTCGCTGCCCGCCGGCAGGGTGAACCGCCGCTGCTCGGCCGGCGCGGCGACGTCGTCCACCGCGAGCAGCCCGGCCGCCGCCTGCTGCTCGCACCACTCCCGGGCGTAGCGGGCGTCCACACCGGCCGCCGTCGCCAGCTCGGGGTAGCGGCACGGCCCGGCGTCGGCCAGCGCCCGGTACAGCCCCAGCCGGACGCCCAGGTGCACGCAGGTGATCTCGAACGCGCCGAGACCGGCCTCGAACAGCCGGCCCGCCAGAGCCTCCGCCACGTCCTCGGGGGTCCGCTCCGGGGTGCGGGCGGGGCTGGTCAGCCCGGGTGCACTGGTCATCGTGTCTCCTCCGGTCTCCCGGCCGGGATCGGCCCGGCCGTCACCGAGGGAGGCGCTAGATCCAGCCTGGCACCGCTAGCTCGTACCCCGCGTCGCGGCCACCGGTGAGACCGGCCACAGGTGCCCGTCGCGACCGAGCGCCGGCGTCTCCTTCGCCGGACCACCTGGCCGTATCTGTCCCGACCGGGTCACTTCCACCCCGATCACCTTGACAGCCCGAACTGGTTCAGGAAGATCGGCATCACGGGAGGACGGTCCCTCGGGTGCGGGGGTCAGCGCGGACGAGCGTCGGCCCCCGTCGACTACCGTCCACGGAGGCCTGATGCCACTCCTCACCGGTCGCCGCCAGATCGTTCTCGGTCTGGTCCTCGCCCTCGGGCTGCTGGTGGCCGCCTGCGGCTCCGGGCCGAACCCGGGCAGCCCCGGCACCGCGGCGGGCACGACGCCGCGGGGGTCGACGGTGGCGGACTCCGGCCTACCCGACCCGATCAAGGCGGTGATGAGCAAGCCTCGCTATCGCGACGCGACGTGGAGCCTGCTGGTGACGGACATGAAGACCGGCGATTCCTTCTATTCGTTCAACGCCGACCAGATGTCGTTCACCGGCTCGATCCGCAAGGTTTTCTCGGTGGGAACGGCCCTCAACGGCCTGGGTGCTGATCACCGCGAGATCACCCCGGTCTACCGAACGGGGAGCGTCGATGGACAGGGCGTGCTCAACGGGAATCTGGTGCTGGCAGCCAAAGGTGACCTCACCTTCGGCGGACGGTGGATCAACGCGAACACCGTGCAGGTGACCGATTTCGACCACGGGGACGCCAACGTCCTCGGCACCGCGCAGCTCACCCCTCAAGATCCACTTTATGCTCTCGACCAATTGGCCGCCCAGGTGAAGGCGTCGGGCATCACAGCGGTCAACGGCGAGGTCGCCATCGACGACCGCTTCTTCCAGCCGTACCGGGTACCCAACGGCAACCAGCTCATCACTCCCATACTGGTCAACGAGAACCTCGTCGACGTCACCATCACCCCCGCCCGCGCGGGCCGGCCGGCGAACATCGAGTACCGGCCGAAGACCGGGGCCTTCGCTGTCGAGAGCACCGTGACCACCGGCGCGCCTGGCAGCGCGGAGACGGTGAAACTCTCCGACGACAGCGTCATCAGGTGTCTCGGCCAACCGGGCTGCAAGGGGACGATCAGCGGGTCCATCCCGCAGGACTACAGGGCCCCGGTCACCGGCGGCGGATCAATGATCCACACCTTCACGGTGGAGGACCCCGACGCCTTCGCCCGCACCGCCCTCATCGAGGCGCTGCAACGCCAGGGCGTGCGGGTGTCGGCCCCCGTCGTCGCCCCCAACACGGCCTCGGCGTTGCCGCCCGGCACCGACTACCCGGCCAACATGCAGGTGGCGGCGTTCACCTCGCCGCCGCTGTCCCAGGACGCCAAGCTCATCCTGAAGGTGAGCCTCAACGAGGGCGCCAACCTGGTGCTCAGCCTGTTCGGCCAGTCGCGGGGCCAGGACACCATCCAGGGGGCGTTGGCCAACGAGCGAAAGTCCCTCATCGGCGACTACGGCGTCAAAGGCGAGGAGTTCGACTTCCCCACGAATGGCAGCGGTTCACCCGACAGCCGGGCCACGCCTCGGTCGCTCGTTCAGCTGCTGACCAAGATGGCGACAACGCCGGTGGCCGCCGACTTCCGGGCCGCCCTGCCCGTGCTGGGAGTGGACGGCTCCATGGTCACTACGGGCAGCGACTTGCCGGCCAAGGGACACGTCTTCACCAAGCCCGGCACCACGGTCAGCGCGAGCGCCGACGGACAGTCACTCGAGTTGGTGGCTCAGAACCTCGCCGGCTACATCGACACCAGGAGCGGCAACAAGTTGGCCTACGCCGTGATGGTGAACAACGCCGGATCGGTCAGCCCCCACGATGTCGCCGCCAGCATCCTCGAGGTGTTCGGCGACGAGGGCGCCATCTCCAACTACCTCTACGAGACACACTGATACGAGACACACTGACCAGACCCGGCCGCCCGATAAGGCGTCACCGGTGACGCCCGCCCGAACGGCGGCATGTCACCGGCCCATCCGGGAGACACACCCTAGGCCAACCCTCGGCCCTGACCCGCCAGTGCACGGGGTGCTCGGGCTGGTAGCCGCACCAGGTGCCGGTGCGCACCGAGGCCCGCAGGTGGCGGCCCAGCTCGGGGTGCACCTCGCTGATCCGGTCCACGGCCTGCCGCACCCGGTTGCCGACGGCCTTGCGCATCCGCTCGGTGTCCGAGCCGCCCCGGCGGGGCCGGCCGCCGATCCCGGTCACCGCCGACAGCTCGGCCAACAGGGCCTCCCGCTCGGCGGCGGTCCGGGCGGCCCGGCCCGCGTCGCCCTCGGCCTGGGCCCGGTCCCGCTCCTCGGCCAGCTCGTCCAGCCGCCGCCGGTAGGCCGCCACGGCCCGCCGGTCGGCCAGCGGCCCGGTGTCCCGCTGCTCGGTCACGCCACCGCACAGCTCCCGGACGTGGGTCTGCTCCCCCGGGCGGGCCAGCAGGAGGGCCAGGTCGCGCAGCCCCTTGGCGTCGGTCAGCCGCGCGGTACGGCCCGCGTAGTCGAGCGTCCACACGCCCGCGTCCCGATGGAACCCGCCGGTCGGTCCCGTCGGTCCGGGCGGCCCGGTCCCGCCGGTCGGCTCCGGCTCCCCGGTCGGCCCCGTCGGTCCCGTCGGTTCGGTCCCGCCGGTCGGCTCCGGTTCCCCGGTCACGCTGTACGGCCTGGCCGCGGCCGCACCGGTGACGACGCCGTCCCCGAGCCCGGCCTCGGCGGCCCAGCCCCTGGTGCGCTCGGCCAGCGCCGCCCCGGCTGCCGTGTCCCGGGGCAGCGCGGCGGCGAAGTGCGCCCGGGCCTCCTCCGGCCGGCCGAGCAGGTGCGCCAGCCGGCCGAGGTGGGCGGCCACCGAGCCCCAGCTGCCGGCCAGGATGCCCTCCACGGCGGACAGCCCCGCGTACGGCGCGAGCGAGCGGTAGGCCAGCTCGGCGGCCGGGCGGTGGCCGGCGAGGCAGGCGGCGTCGGCGATCTGCGCCAGCTCCGGCAGCCACTCGCTGTCCAGCGGGATGCCGTCCGGGTCGGTCACCACCCGGTCCAGGTACGACCGGGCCTCGGCCGACCGCCCGGAATGCGCGTGGCACATCGCCAGCGTGCAGGCGGTCACCGTCGAGGACTCGTAGGGCGACAGTGCCAGGAACTCCAGGATCTCCGCGAGCACCTCGTCGGCGCGACCGGCGTTGGTCAACCGGACGAACCGCTGCACCATCCCGAGCAGCCGCACGTTCGGGCTGCCGGCCGTGTCGGCCAGCTCGTCCAGCCGGGCGGCGTGGCCGAGCGCCTCGTCCTCCGCACCGCGCATCAGCGCCCGCGCGCCGCGCCACAGCGGCCCGTACCAGGTCAGCCGCCCCTGGCCGAGCCGGCGGGCCAGCCGCTCGTAGCCCTCCACCTCGGCGTCCACCGCCGCCCACTCACCGGCCTCGGCCAACGCCACCACCCGGAGCCGGCGACCGAGCAGCTCGCGCAGCCGGTCACCGGAGCCCGAGGCCAGCCGGACGATCTCGGTGCTGGCCGCGCGGCGGGCGGGCACGTGCCGGGGTCCGGAGCAGACGTCGCACCAGGCGGCCAGCGCGCCGGCGAGCACCCCGGGGTCGTCCAGCCGGCGCGCCATCGCCACCGCCCGCTCGGCCAGCTCCCGGCGGCGCGGGTCCGCCCCGGTGAACGCCAGTGCCAGGGACAGCCGCCCGAGCAGCGTGGCCCGCGTCCCGGAGTCGCCGTCCGGCAGCGCCGCCAGCGCCTCGTCCAGCACGGCCACCCGGTCCGGGTCGAGCAGGTCGATCTCGAACCCGTCCGCCCCGCCGGCCAGCCCGAGCGCGGCGGCGGCGAGCAGGTCGGGCCGGTGCGCGCGGCGGGCCTGGGCGGCGGCGTCCCGGTACACCTCGCCGGCCCCCGCCCGGTCCCCGCAGCTCAGCGTCGCGTCGCCGAGCACGCACAGCAGGCCCGCCCGAAGCCCGGGCTGCTCGCCGGCCACGGCCAGCGCCGACCGCAGCAGCACCGCCGCGTCCTCGTACGCGGTGTGCCGCATCGCCCACGCCGCCGCCTGCTCCGCCCTGGCCACGGCCTCGGCGGCCGACCCGTCGCCGAGCTCGACGGCGGACAGCAGGTGCCGGGCGGCCTCCGCCGGCTGGGCCAGCCCGGCGTCCACCCGGGCGGCCAGCGCGGACCCGATCCGCCGGTGCAGGGTCCGCCGCCGCACGGGTCCAAGCTGGGCCACGAGGGTCTGCCGCACCAGCGGGTGGGCGAACCGGTGGCCCCCGTCCGCGTCGCCGTCCCCGGTCAGCAGCAGCCGCGCGGCCACGGCGGCCTGGGCCAGCTCGGCGGCCCGGTCGGCGGGCATCCCGACCAGCGCGGCGGCCAGCGGCACCCGCACCGGGTCACCGAGCAGCGCCAGGACGTGCAGTAGCTCGTGTGCCGGGCCGGGCAGCCGGGCCAGCCGCCGCTCCAGCACCGCCCGCACGGTGTCCGGAAGCGGGAGCGACCCGTCCACCGGGGCCGGCGCGGCCAGCCGCCCGTCGGCACGCAGCAGCCGGACCATCTCGGCCGCGAAGTACGGGTTGCCGCCGGTCCGCCGGTGCAGCGCGGCCACCAGCGGGCCGCCGAGCCGCTCCCCGGTGACCTCGCTCAGCGCCGCCCCCAGCTCGGCGGCCGCCAACCCGCCCAGCAGCAGCCGCCGGCCGGGGCCGAGGGTGGCCAGCCGCGCGGCGCCCGGCTCGGTATCCCGGTAGGTGCCCAGCACCAGGATCGGGCTGCTGGCCAGCTCCGGGCGCACCGCCTCCAGCAGCCGCAGCGACGGCTCGTCCAGCCAGTGCACGTCGTCCAGCACCAGCAGCAGCGGGGACCGGGCGGCCGCCGAGCGCAGCGCCGTGGTCACCGCCTCGAACAGAACGAAGCGCGCCACCTCGGGATCGGACACCCCGTCCGGGGCGGTGAGCGCACCGGCCGCCCCGAGCTGGCCGAGCAGCCGGGTCCAGGCCCAGTAGGGCGGCGCGCCCGCGTCCTCCGGGCAGCTCACCCAGGAGGAGGTGAACCCGTCGGCGCGCAGCCGGTCGACCACCTCGCCGGCCAGCCGCGTCTTACCGATCCCCGGTTCACCGCCGACCAGGGCGAGCCCGCCACGGCCGCGCCGGGCCGCGTCGGAGGCGGCCCCGAGCAGGTCACGCAGGTCGCCCTGCCGGCCAGCGAGCACCCGGCGAGTATCCCCGCGCACGGCCAGTTATACGCACACGCGCCCCACGGGCCGAAGAGGTGTCCCTGTGCGGCGCAGTCGTGCTCGTGGACCGGCGTCGGGTGGGTCTCGGGCTGGGGGTGACGACGCGGGATTCGCGGGACGCGCGAGTACCTCCCGACCTTTCTACTTCGGGCCACGGTGCGCACGCAGGCCACCCACGCCCGCTGTGTGGGCGTTAGCTCCTCCCCGACATTGCTCTTGCGCGCCGCGATGACGAAGGAGGGCTCGTCCCAGATGCTAGGCATCTCCTACAGGGCCGCCAGCTCGCTAGCTTGCCCGGTCACCGTGCTCCGCCAGCGCGAATACCTGACCAAAACCAGCTTGAGCGGCCCACCGCGGCGGGCGGTGCCCAAACCGCCGCGCGTGAGCACGTCATCCAAGCGCTCGTCGGTCTCGGCTTCACCGCGCAGAACGCCGGACAGGCCGTCACCGCCGTCACCGCCGAGGAACCAACCGACGCCCCGCTCGACCAAGCCCGCACCCTGCGCCGCTCTCACCCGCCTCGGCAGCAGCCGATAATCGCCGCCCACCACCGGACACACACACCACGATCAGATCAGCAGCCCAAAACCAGAACAGGGCTCTGACCGGTCGAAACCTTCGCTACCGCCCGATCCGTCCCAAAACCCTCTGCACCCGGCCACGCCTGCGCGCGTGGTGTGTCACATCGGCTCGCTGGCGACGCTGAGGACATCGCGGTGTGGTCGGCCGGGCTGGTGGCCGTCAAGCGCGGTTCGACGGCACGGAACGGTGGGTTCGCGCGGTGATCGGTCGCGGTCGCTAGTCCCCACCAGGAAACGGAGTGGAAACTTGGCGAGGACTAGCGACTACGTGGCAGCGTCTGAGCGCGGTGAGCGCGCCGGTAGTCGATGCCGCCTGTGAGGGTAACGGTGGCGCCCAGCCCGATCCAGTGTCCCGGACGTCCGATCGCGGGTCTGCGCTCCGGTTCGTCCGACCGCCGAAGCCCCGGCCCCGTGATCGTGGCGGGGACAGGAGACCCGGGCAGCGAGATGATCTCAGTGAAATCCTCAGGAAGCTGGGTAACGGATCGCCCCGCCACCTGCGACATATCGGCTGAGTGGATATATCGGCTGACTGTATGTGCGGAGCGGCGCGGTGATGGCAAGCCGACGGCCCGGGCTCGGTCAGCACGATGGCCTGCGTGACACGGTCGGGGTCCTTGCCGACCTGGCGGTCTCGCCGCGTGGCGGATACAGCCGCGCGAACGGTCGTCGGGTGTGTCCCAGCCTGGCCGCGGTCCGGCGGTCCGGCGGTCGTCGGTCGCGGCGCTCGGGGTCCGATCCGGCGGACTGTGATCACTGATCGACGTCGATCAACGAGGAGAGGCCCAGCGCGAGACCGCAGGATCAGACCGACTTGGCCAATGACCTGGCCGATCGTCCGTCAGTCCCGAATGGATGTCGTAGACTGACGGATAAACACGTCTTCAGGCAAACCTGGCGGAATGCTTTGTGTAAGACGACTACATATCGATTGTGTCGAATGTCTTCGATTGATCTTGACAGTCGCTATTGATCAACCTCTTTCCCTTCGTTTCTGTGAGCTTCCTAAGAGCTGATAATTGCAATACGAACAGGTTTGACAGGCCCGTGTCGGTAGGTAACCTTGTTGATGCAGGGGAAATTTCGTGTTCACCTGCGTGACACCGACGAAACGACGAAACGGAGTTTGGCAATGCGGAAGAGCAACTGGTTCGAGAAGCTTCAGCCGGCCACGCCGTCCGGGTGGGACCGGCGCAGTAACCGCCGCCGCGACAGTCACCGCCGCGATAGTCGCGGCCGTTGCTGATCCTGCTCAGCGCCAGGCCCCACCCG
>DASXJJ010000231.1:0-31765 GCA_036497465.1 Pseudonocardia sp.
CACCGTGCCCAGCACCGGGAGCATCTGCAGGCCGATCACCCCGGCCGAACCGTGCATGTACCGGCCGAGCGCCTCGAAGCTCGGGTAGTCGGTGACGTGCGTGTCCATCTGCATCGAGGCCAGGAAGTCGTCGAACAGGTCGGCGCCGAGCCGGTAGCGGCTGGCGGTGTCGGCGACGGCGATGAGTACCGGGTCCGCGCCGTCGTCCCCGCTGGTGTGGTTGCCGGTGGTGCCGGTGCCGGCGGGGTCGCTCCCGGCCGGCCCGGGCCGGGGCGGGCCGGCCAGCGCGCCGCGCAGCCGCTCGCGCAGGCGGCCCAGGGCGGCGGCCTGCTGGGCGGGTCCGGGCCGGCCGTCGGGGTCGGCGCGCGGGTCGTCGACGATCTCGTCGGCGTACCGGGCGAAGCCGTACAGGGCGTGCACGCTGGGCCGCTGGGCCGGGGCGAGCAGCCGGGTGGCCAGGAAGTAGGTGCGGCCGTACCGCGCGTGCAGGCCCCGGCTGCGCGTGTAGGCCGCGCGCAGGACGGGGTCGGTGACGCCGGCGGCGTCGAGTTCGCGGGAGGCCCGCTCAGCCATCGGGCGCGGGACGCCGCCGGGGCGACCGCAGCCGCAGCGGGTCCGGCGAGCTGAGCGAGACCGCCGCGAGCAGCGCGCCGGCCATGCCGAGGATCATGAAGCCGAACGCGTACAGCGAGACCTCGCCGTTCGGGAAGGCCCCGATGATCAGGAACACCGACGCGAAGATCACGACCTGCATGCCGCGCTTGCTCCACGCCGCGGCGACCAGCAGCGACATGCCCCAGGTGTAGTACCAGGGCAGCGTGGCCGGGGAGAGCAGCGCGAACAGCAGCAGCACGACGCCGGCGCGGCGCACCGCGTCCGGGCCGCCGTCCCGCGCCGCCAGCCACTGCTTCACCGCGAGGTAGAGGAACAGCAGCACGCCGATGACCCTGGTCACGATGATGAACGGGGTCTGCGGCACTCCGCCGAAGATCGCGTTGGCCACGTTGAACAGCGCCTGGCCGAGCCCGGTCGGCAGGGACAGCCAGTTGGTGATGGTGGACGGCGCGTTCACCGCGTTGAGCCAGCCGATGCCCACGCCACCGGCCAGCGAGCAGGCCGCGAACACCACCACGAACACCGCGACGCCCGCCGCGATCGCCTTGGTCAGCCGCACCTTCGGGCTGCCCTCGAGCCGCGCGGCCCAGACCAGCACGAGGAACGGCAGGGCCAGGCCGGCGGTCGCCTTCACCGCCGCGGCCAGGCAGGTGAGCGCCAGCCCGGAGGCGTGTCTGCCGTTGAGCATCAGCAGGGTGCCGGTGCTCAGGAAGCCGAGCACCAGCAGGTCGTTGTGCGCCCCGCCGACCAGCAGCACGATCGTGATCGGGTTGGCCATCGCCATCCACAGGGTGACCGGCAGCCGGCCGCCGAGGTGCCGGGTCAGCCCGGGCAGCGCGGCCACGAACAGCACCAGGCCGACCGCCATCGTGAGCCGCATCAGGACCACGCCGGCGATCATGTTCTCGCCGGTCAGCGACACCACGGCCTTGGCGGCCGCGATGAACAGCGGCCCGTACGGCGCCGGTGTCTCGTGCCAGAACCAGTGCACGTTGTCCGGGATCGGACCGGTGAGCACGTCGGGGCCGACCGCGTACGGGTCGAACCCGCGCAGCGGCAGCGCCCCGTCCGCGAGGTAGCTGAACGGGTCGCGGGTGAACAGCGGGGGGCTGACCAGCATCGGCAGCACCCACAGCAGCGCGGAGGTGAGCACCGCGCGGGCCCGGACCCGGTGGGCCAGTACGGCCCGCCCGAGCATCACCCAGGCCCACACGACCAGACCGAGGCCGGCGTAGGTGGCCATCGACGCGAGCTGGAACCCGTGGCCGAATCGCCAGGCGACCAGCGGCGTGCCCTCGAGTATCGGGTCGTGCACCAGGACGCCGCCGGCGCCGAAGCCACCGACGACCAGCATCAGGCTGCCCACGAAACCGATGGTCAGCGGCTTGCGCGGGGGCCGGCCGAGACGGTGCCACAGGCCCCGTCCTGCCGGCGTGAGCTCGGTGTCGACCGCCGGCTCGGTGCGGGCGGTCGTCCGCTCGCCGGGCGCGACGGGAGCAGGAGCGAGCTCCGCCTCGGGCGCATCGGCGGCTGTGGTCGACAGTTGCGGCTGGGACGTCATCTTGATTCCTATGCTCGCACGACCGTGATCGGCGCCCGACTCCAGGTCCGCCCTAGCCGCCGACCACGCGCTCGGCCGCGAGGCGCCCGGAAATGAGTACCGGCGGTACGCCGACGCCGGGTGTGGTGCCGCACCCGGCGAGCACGACGTTCGCCCATCCGCGCACCCGGTTCGCCGGCCGGAACGGCCCGGTCTGGGCGAACGTGTGCGCCGCCGCGAACGGGGTGCCGGCGGCGAGCCCCTGGTCGGCCCAGTCGTCCGGGGTGACCAGGTGCCGCGCGGCGACGGGGCCGCCCGGCACGTCCAGCCCCCGCGCGGCCAGCACGCCCATCAACTCGTCGGCGTAGGCCGGGCCGACCCGCGCCCAGTCCAGCCGGGCGCGGTCGGTGTTCGGGCACGGCGCGAGCAGGTAGGTCAGCTGGTGGCCGGGCGGGGCCAGCGACGGGTCGGACGCGGTGGGCCGAGTGATCAGCAGCGACGGGTCGGACATCAGCTCGCCCCGGTGCAGGATCTCGTCGAACGTGCGCTCCCAGGCCGCGCCGAAGGACAGCGTGTGGTGCGCGTCCCCGCCGCCGGGGTCGCCGGCGGTCGAGGGCCCGCCGGCCGGGCCGCCGAGGTGCAGCACCACCGCCGAGGGGGACCAGCGCACCGGCACCGGCCGCCGGGGCCCCCCGCCGAGCAGCCGGTAGGTGACCGGCAGGTCCGGGGTGAGCACGACGACGTCGGCGTCCAGCCGGTTGAGCTGGCCGCCCGGGTCGAGGTAGCGCACCCCGGTCGCGCGGTCGCCACGCCGGACCACGCCGGTTGCGGTGCAGCCGTAGCGGAACTCCGCGCCCGCCGCGGCCGCCGCGTCGGCCAGCGCGGTGGGCAGCGCCCGCATGCCGCCCCTGGGGAACCAGACCCCGGCGACGGTGTCCATGTAGGCGATCACCCCGTACGCGGCCAGCGCGCGGGCCGGGGCCACCCCGGCGTAGAGCGCCTGGAAGGAGAAGATCCGGCGCAGCCGCTCGTCCGCCACGAAGCGACCCACCCGGCGACCCAGCCGGCCGAAGCCGCCGAGCGCGGCGAGCCGCGCCAGGTCCGGGGTGAGCAGGCCCAGCGGGGAGTCCATGTTCGCGCCGATGAACGTGTCGATCTCCGCGCGGTACAGCTCGGTGAGCCAGTGCCGCAGCCGCCGGTAGCCGGCCGCGTCCGCGGGCCCGACCTTCTCGGCGATCTCGGTCTCCATCGCCTCCGGGTCGGTGTGCACGTCGATGGTCGAGCCGTCGGCGAACCGGGCCCGGTAGGCCGGGTCCAGCCGGATCAGCTCGAGCCGGTCGCCGAGCTTCTCCCCGACCGGGGCCAGGGTGGCGTCGACCAGGTCGGGCATGGTCAGGACCGTCGGGCCGGTGTCCACCAGGTAGCGGCCGTCCGGACCCTCCAGGTCGAGGCGGCCCGCGCGGCCGCCGGGGTGGTCGCCGCGCTCGAGCAGGGTCACCCGCCGGCCGGCGCCGAGCAGGTGCAGCGCGGTGGACAGGCCGGCCAGGCCGGCGCCGACGACGACCACGTGGTCGGTGGGGCCGGACACGGTTCGGGCCACTGGTCTGCTCCTCGATGCGGTGTTCGATTGAGTGCCCCGGGCGCCCGGTCCTCGGGGCGCCGGTCAGGACCGGCGGCGGGTCGCGGCCCTGGCCAGGTCGGGCAGCGCGCGGGCGGCAGGCTCGGCCACGTCCACCTCGGCCAGCGCGGCCAGCGCCGACCCGGTGAGGTCGTTGATCCGGCGCTCGATCCGATCGGGGGTGCCCAGCCGGTCCAGCACCTCGCGCACGCGCTCGACCTGGTCGCCGGTCAGCGCGGCGTTGCCCAGCGCGCCGGTGATCACCTCGAGCGCCGCCCGGTCGTCCCGGTCGCGCGCGGTGGCCAGCGCCAGGGCCACCAGCAGGGTGCGCTTGCCCTCGCGCAGGTCGTCGCCGGCGGGCTTGCCGGTCACCCCCGGGTCGCCGAACACCCCGAGCAGGTCGTCCCGCAGCTGGAACGCGACGCCGATGTCGGCGCCGAACCGCCGGTAGCCGGCCACCAGCTCGGGCGGCGCGCCGGCCAGGGCGGCGCCCAGCTGCAGCGGCCGCTCCACGGTGTAGGCGGCCGTCTTGAACCGGTCGACCCGCAGGGCCGTCTCCGCGGAGTCGTCGCCCGCGGCCTGCGACCACACGTCCAGGTACTGCCCGCTGAGCATGTCGGTGCGCATCGCCGACCAGACCAGCCGCACCTCGCGGCCCACGGTGGCCGGCAGCTCGGCGCTGCCCAGCATGTCGTCGGCCCAGGCCATGGCCAGGTCGCCGATGAGGATGGCGGCCGCCGCGCCGAACCGGTCCGGCTCGCCCAGCCAGCCCGCTGCCCGGTGCCGCTCGGCGAACGCCACGTGCACGGTCGGCCGGCCGCGCCGGGTGTCCGAGGCGTCCATCAGGTCGTCGTGGACCAGCGCGTTGGCCTGGATCAGCTCCAACGCGGACACCGCGCGCAGCACCAGGTCGGCCAGCGGGCCGTCCGGGTCGCCCCCGGCGCCGCGCCAGCCCCACCAGGCGAACGTCGGCCGGACCCGCTTGCCGCCCCCGAGCACGAAGTCGCTGAGCGCGTCGGCGGTCGCGCAGACTGCGGGATGCGCCGCCTCGAGGTCGCCGCGGCGCATCCGCAGGTAGCTCGCCAGCTCGGCGTCGACCCGCCGGACCAGGTCCCGGTCGGCGGGGTGCGAGTGCCCGCCGTGCCCGCCGCGGTCAGTGCGCTCGCTGTGATTCTCGTAGCCGTTGAGCGTGGTGTCGTCGGTGCGGTCCTCGGCTGCGGCCGGGGTGCTCATGGGGGCTCCTCGTCGTGCGGTGGCGGCGGCCGGCCCGGGGATCAGGGGCCGCGTCCGCCGGAGCGGACGGGTGGGTTGCGGTGCGCCTTGGCCAGGATCACGGTGACCGCCGCCGCGGCCAGCACGATCGCCCCGACCAGCAGGCTCCACCGGGCGATCGACGGGGCGCCGGGGTCGGGAGCGTTGACCGTCGCGGTGAACTCGCTGACCTGGCCGGGGGTGAACACCCAGCTCACCGCGTCGGAGTCGAGCGTGCCGTCGGAGGAGGACACCTCGCCGGGGAAGGCCACCTTGAGCTGCACGTCGGCCTTGTCCACCGGCATCGAGGCCAGGTCGACCTGCCCCTTGAGCACCACCAGACCGCCGGTGCGGCGCAGGTCGAACTTCAGCCTGCCCTTGGCCTGCGGCGCGACGTCGACGAGCGAGTTCACCTCGTCGAAGCGCAGCCCGGAGAACTGCAGCCGCCACCCCTGGTAGTCCAGCTCGCGGTAGGCCGCCACGGTGACGCGGCCGGCCAGCGACGGCGGGACGGCGAGGGCCGGAGCCGGGCCGCCCGCCACGGCCAGCACGATCTCCCCGGCGACGGTGTCGTCGCCCTGCACGGCCAGCGCGGCCCGCACCCGGGTGCAGCCGCCGAGCAGCACCAGCGCGACCAGCAGCAGCGCCATCAGCGCGGCCGTCCGGCGCGTGACCGACCGGTGCGCCGTCGGGTGTGCCGCCGGCCGCGTCGCCGTCGGGTGCGCGGGGTTCGGCACGGGGGTCGTCCGGGTCAGCCGGGTCGTCCGGGCGGTCGGCACCGCGGGCGGATGGGGCACACCGTCATGGTGCCAGCCCGGGGCGCCGCACACGTGATCTGCGGCAGCGCGTCGCCGCCCGGTCCGTCCCCGGTCCCCGCTCCGTTCGGTGCCGGATGTCCCGGTGCGGTCAGCTCTCCGGGCTGACCGGGACGGGCTGGCGACCCTCGGCCGGCGGGGGCAGCGGCAGTGGGCGGCCCAGCACCGCGAACGGCCGGGGGTCCCCGACGAACCGGTGCTCGCGCAGCACGTCGACGAACCCGAGCCGGCGGTAGAGCCGCCAGGCACGGGCCGGGTCGGCCGGATCCAACTCGGGGGTGGACAGCAGCACCGAACCGCTCGGGCAGCCGGTCAGCAGGCCGCGAAGCAGCTGTTCGCCCAGGCCCGCGCCCTGCGCGCGGGGCAGCACGTGCAGCTCGGTCAGCTCGAAGTAGTCGGCCAGCCAGCCCAGGCCGTCCGGACCGCTGGTGATCAGACCCCGGCGAACCTCCTCGTGCCACCACTGGCCGCGCGCGCCCCGGTAGCCGTAGCCGAGGCCGACCAGCGCGTTCCGTTCGTCCAGCGCCCCGACGCCCCGCCACCCGGGCCGGTGGGTGTGCTCACGCCACAGCGGGGCGCGTTGGCGGATCGCCGAGCGGGGGTAGCCCATCGCGGTGACGTAGACGCTGAGCGCCTCGGTCAGCCTGCTGGCCAGGCCGGCCGGGCTGAACTCGACCAGCCGAACGCGGGGCGGGGCGGCCGTCATGTCCTCATGACACCACACCCGTTCCCCGGTCCGCGCACTTGACTCGTGCCGGGGAACACGCTCTACTTGGTTCATCGAACATGCGTTCGAGTTCGACGGGTTCGAGTTCGAACGGGCCGTCCGGGCGACTAGGGGGAGTGAGGCCACAGTGGGAGTGCTGACCCGGCGGTTCGGCTCGCGGCAGCCGACACCCGTGCAGGTGCGCTGGCAGGACGGCGAGCCGGTCGAGTTCCAGCGGCGTCCGGTACGGCGTGGTCCCAGTTTCCTGGTCACCGATGTCCAGGAGCGCTGGATCGAGGAGTCGCCGTGGCCGTTCCTGTCTCCGATGCCGGTCGGGGGAGATCGGCTGCGCTGTTGGCGGGTGCTGGCGCAGTCGTCGGCCGAGCCCGAGCAGCCCGCCCAGGAGTTCGTGCTGCGGATGCGGGCGGGTCCCGGCGTGTGGGATCTGCTGCGCCCGGAGGACTGACGAGATCGCACCGGAACTGGAGGACAGGGAGATGACTGTGATGGCCGTTGCGCCCGCGGTCGGTACGGCGCGGGGCGCGGTGCCGGTGCCGCGCTCCACCCCGGCCGGGCCGCCGGCGTCGTCGTCCGCGCTCGGGCTGCTGCGGCAGGCTGATGCCGGGCTGCTGGAGGCCGAGCGGTTGGCCGATCCGTGCCGGCGGTACGCCACGGCGTACCTGGCCGCGCTGCGGGCCGGCGCCGCGGTGCTCGCGGTCCGCGCGGCCCCGGCCACCCGGCGTCGGGGCGGTCGCAGCGTGTGGGACCTGCTCACCGCGGTCGCGCCGGAGCTGGCGGAGTGGGCGGCGTTCTTCGCGGCCGGGTCGGCGATCCGGGCCTCGGCCGAGGCGGGTATCGCCCGGCTGGTGTCCGAGCGGGACGCCGACGACCTGGTTCGCCAGGCCGCCGAGTTCGTGGCGGTCAGCCGTTCGCTCGTTTGCTGCCGCTAGTCAGCGAGCGGCCGGCGACGGGTACCTCCGGCGGGCGTCGGCCGGCGCTGCGCATGATCCTGCCGAGCAGCCCGTCGAACACGGTCGACACCTCACGGGCACCCGGGGTGTCCCACTGCTGGATCGGCACGCACGCGCCCTGCGCCTGCTGCACGGCCGACCGGTCCGGGATCGCGCTGGTCAGGACGAGCGGGCCGAAGAGGTCGCGCAGCTCAGCCACCCGGAACGCGTGCTCCACCGAGCGGGAGCGCACCCGGTTGATGAGCACCCCGAGCGGCTGCAGCCGGGGGTTCTCGTGGGTGCGCTCGTTCTGCACCGCCTCGAAGGCCCGCTGCACCCCGGCCACCGCGAAGATCGTCGGATCGGTCACCAGCACCGCCCGGTCCGCGGCCACCAGGGCACACCGGGTCAGCTGGCCCAGCGACGGCGGGCAGTCGATCAGCACCAGGCCGTAGGGGTCCGGGTCGTCCTCGGGATCGTCGGTGTCGTCGTCGATGTCCTCCGGGGTCAGCCGTTCGAGCGCGCGGCTGAGCCGGTTGAGCTGGGTGGTGCTCGGGTCCGGGTGGTTGTGCCGCTCGTTGCTCTCGGAGCCCACCATCACGTCCAGGTCGTCGCCCCAGGCGCTCGGGCCGATGGCCTGGTGCACGATCGAGCGGCGTGGCTGGTCGAGCACGTCGGCGATGGTGGCGGCGGTCGGATCCGGCTGCAGCGCCACCGTGGAGTTGGCCTGCGGGTCGAGATCGACCAGGAGGGTCCGGAGCCCCCGCTGGAGCGCGGCCCCGGCAAGCCCGAGCGCCACGGTCGTCTTGCCCACGCCACCCTTCAGGCTGAGCACGGCCACCACCTGCACACCGGTCAACCTACCTGCCCCGTGCCCGCCCGTGCCCCCAGCCCGGCCGCCACGTCACTAAGCTGCGGCCGTGCGAAGCCGGTGGGACGGGTGATGGTCGGATGAACGCGGCGTACGCCGCCGAGGGCGGCGAGCAGTGGGACGCCGGGGCGCCGATAGCGGACGCCGCGGTGCGGCGCGAGCTGCGCGCCGAGCTGGAGCGCGCGCGGGGCCGGCGCGGCGGTGACGCCGTACGGGTGCTGGACGTGGGCGGCGGCAGTGGGGCCTGGGCGGTGCCGCTGGCTGTCGAGGGCTGTCAGGTGACCGTGGTCGACATCAGCCCGAACGCACTGGCAGCCCTGCTCGGTCGCGCCAGGGAGGCCGGGGTGGCCGGCCGGGTCGCCGCCGTCCAGGGCGACGTGCACACGCTCACCGAGGTGGTTCCGGCGTCCGGCGCCGACCTCGTGCTCGGTCACGGGCTGCTGGAGGTCGTCGACGACGTGGCGGCGGCCGTGGTCCAGCTCGCCGCCGCCACGGTGCCCGGTGGGGCGCTGTCGATGCTGGTCGCCGGCCGGTACGGCGCCGCGCTGGCCCAGGCGCACGCCGGTCGGCTGGCGCAGGCCCGCGCGGTGCTGACCGACCCCGCCGGCCGCTCCGGTCCCGCCGACGTGCTCCAGCGCCGGCTCGACGAGGCCGGACTGCGCGGGCTGCTGGAGTCGGTGGCCGGGCTGTCGGTCGAGCTGGTGCACGGCGACGGCGTGTTCGAGGGCTGGCTGCCGTCCGCGGTGCTGGAGACCGACCCGGCGGCGGACGACGGGCTGGACGATCTCGCCGAGATCATCGCCGCGACGCCCGAACTACTCGTGCTGGCGGCCCGGCTGCACGTGCTGGCCCGCCGTCCCGAGGCCGCGCAGACCGGCTGAGCCGGGGACGGACGGGTCGCCGCCGGCCCCGGTGTCGCGGGCGGATCTCAGCCGCACACCCCGAATGGCGGTCACCCGATCCGGCGACTTCTGCCGGTCGAACGCGCGAATTTTCCTGAGCCGGGTGGTGGCGTTCACGGCGCACGCACCGGGTGCCCGAGGGGAGGGTGGTGCACCTGTAGTCGCCCGGCGCCGGTGCGTGACCGCTGAGCTGGCCGGCAACGCCGCTCGCCGCCCAATGCTCCCGCGCGTACCAGGCGCGGAACGGCGCTCGGAGCCCGGCCGGACCGATCGCCGGGCTCCGCCGATCGGTCCGCGAGGCCGACGTGGCGTATCTTCCACCCCGGGTTTGGCAGTCCGGGTAGTCGCGGCTTGCCGAGCCTCGTATCCTCGACGGTATCGCCCGCAACTGGGCGCTCGTCGGATGCCGGTGGCACGGTGCGACATCCGATGCCAGACCCTGTGCCGGAGGCGAAGACATGCCCCTCTCCGAGCACGAGCAGCGACTGCTCGACCAGATCGAGCGCGCTCTCATCGCGGAGGATCCCAAGTTCGCGTCGACCGTGCGCGCGGGCCGGCTACGACGGCCTACGCGCCGCCGTCGCCTGCAGGGCGCGGTCCTGTTTGCGCTGGGTCTGGTGCTGCTGGTGGTCGGAGTCGCGGTGCGCGCGATCTGGCTGTCGAACGTGCCGGTCGTCAGCGTCGTCGGCTTCCTGGTGATGTTGGCCGGAGCCGTCATGGCGATCACATCGATCGGCGCGAGCAAGAAGGCGCCGAGCAAGAGCGCCGAGCCCGACCGGAACCGTTTCGGCGGCAAGATGGAAGAGCGCTTCCGCCGCCGGTTCGAGCAGGAGTAGCCGCTCCGCGCGTTCGTCCCCGGCCTTCCCTGGCCGCGTCGGTCGCGTCGGTCGCGTGATATCAGCCACAGTCGATCCCAACGGAGGCCGACCGGTACGCCGGTCGGCCTCTGTCATGTCCGCACCCCGCCACCCCGGAGCAGCGATCCACCGGGGTGGCGGGGTGGCCGGGACCGTCGAGCCGGCTGGTGATCGCCGGTTGGGGCGGTCTGGCCGCGCTGGGCGCGGTGGATCCGCCCGGGACGGCGATCAGCCTCGTTGGCGCGCGGGCGGGCGGGTCAGCGGGCGGAGGACGTGAGGGTGGGCTCGGCGCCGTGCTCGGCGGGGCGGGGTCGCCGGCGGGGGGGGGAGGGCACCACCGACCGGGGCAGCAGCCGCGCGTTGAGGGCGAGCGGCGAGCTGCTGTCCAGGCTCGCGCGCACCGCGGTCACCGCCGCCACCAGCTCGGCCCCGGACCCGACGTCGCCTGCCGACCGCCCGTACCAGCTCCGCTCCACCGCACCGACCACGGTCCGCAATCCCTGGGTGGCCGCCGCGTCCAGCGGTCGGGCGGAGGCCAGCCTGCGGGCCGCCGTGCGCAGCGTGTCGTTGCGGCGTGGCTCGTCGCCCCGGTCGCGGAACTCGGCCAGCACCTCCTGCCACGCGGCGGTGGCCCCCGCCGCCCCGCCGGCCTGCGCCCTGGCCATCCGACGCCCGCGGGCGAGCCGCCGCAGCACCCACGGGGTGGCGCCCAGCGCGCAGGCGACGAGCAGTGCCAGCCCGCTCAGCAGCAGCGCCCACACCAGCGGGCTCAGCGCCCCCAGCCGGAGACCGGAGCCGGATCCGTCCGAACCTGCCCCGTCCGGCCCCGACCCGGCCGAGTCCGCCCCGTCGGAGCCCCCCGAGTCTCCCGAACCCGAGTCGCCGGCCCCCGATCCCGAGTCGCCGGAGCCGGCCCCCGTGTCGCTGGGGCCGGACGAACCGGCGCCCGGGTCACCGGAACCGGAAGGGCCGTTCGGCGTCGGGCCGCCGGCGCCGGCCGATGCGTCGCCGCCGGGTCGGGGGTTCGGTCCGGGCTGGTTGTCCGGTTGCGGCGACGAGGCGCCCTGCTGGCCGGGCTGCTGCTCCGGCCGTGCCCCGGAGCCGGGTTCCTGTCCCGGCGGGGGTGTGCTGCCCGGTGCCGGCTGCGGCGGGCCCGCGGCCAGCGCCGACGCCAGCGGGTTGATCGGGACCGTGGGCGCGTTCCGCACGTAGTTCGGCTGCACCCCCCGCCCGTCCTGCAGCGGGGTCGGGTCGAAGGTCAGCCAGCCGTAGCCGGTGAAGTAGGCCTCCACCCAGGCGTGCGCGTCGCCGGTGCCGATCGAGCGGTAGTCGGCGACCTGCTGGCCCGCGCTGAACCCGATCGCCACCCGCGCGGGCACCCCGACGGTCCGCAGCAGGACCGCCATCGCCGACGCGAACTGCTCGCAGTAGCCGCGCTTGCCCCGGGTCAGGAAGTCGACCAGGGCGTTGTCCGAGCTCCCCGGCGCGGTGCGCAGGCTGTACCGGAAGCCGAACGCCGGGTCGATGAAGTACCGGTTCAGCGCCACCGCCTTGTCGAACGGCGACTGGGCCCGCTTGGTGACGGCGCGCGCGATCGCGGTGATCTGCGGGTCCACCCCGTTGACGTCGAGGTAGGTGGGGCTCACGTCGGTGACCGTCGGGCTGGATCGGAGGCCGCTCACCGCGGGGTCGGGCAGCCCCATCCGCTCGGTCCAGGTGGGCTCGCGGACCGGCGCGTCGGCGTAGGCGGTGCTGGACGACACGTCGTAGTGCCAGCGGCCCGGCACCGTTCCGGCGATGCTGACCGGCTGCCCGTAGAGCGGCAGCCACTGGTCCTTGTAGCCGACGTTCTGGAACTGCACGGTGACCACCGGGTTCCGCGCGGGGGTGGGCAGCCCGGAGGGCAGCGTGTGGTCCAGTGAGACGCCGTTGTAGCGGTCCGGCAGCTGCCAGCCCTGGGTCGGCACGAACCGGCTCAGCGTCACCGCGCGCAGGTAGCTGGGGCCGGCCATGCCGCGTACCCGGAACAGCTCCTTGGGCTCGTCGCGGCTGAGCTGGCCGCGCAGCGCGGTGAACGGGTTCAGCCCGAACTGGCCCGCGTTCGCGTCCGACGGGCCTCGGCCGTTGCCCGGGAACCGGCCCTCGGTACCGATCAGCGGGCTGGCCGCGAGCCCGGCGCCGAGGGCGACCAGCACGGCCACCGCGGTGAGCGCGACGGCCGTGGGCGCCCCGCCCCGGTTGACCGGCAGCGCGCCGAGCCGACGCCGCGCCCGGGCCAGCGCCGAACCGCCGGACCCGGCACCCGGCCCGGTACCGGTACGCGGCGCGGGGCCGCCGGGGATGCCCCGGCGGGCCTGCCGGCGGCGGTGCTCGGCCAGCAGCACGGCCACGTACCCGGCGGCACCGGCGGCCACGGTCCACCACGGCAGCTCGTCCGGGGCCAGCGCGGTGGGCACGGTGAACGAGCCGAGCAGCACCAGCCCGCAGGCCACCGAACCGAGCCCGACGAAGGTCAGGGCGTCGACCAGCACGGCCATCCCGCCGAAGCCCACGCAGACCAGCAGGATCATCTCCGGGCTGCTGGCCACCGGCGGGACGCCGTTCTCGATCTGGGCGACGGCGGCACCCAGGCCCCGGACCAGGTCGGCGAACGCGTCGGCGGTGGGCAGCACTCCGGCCGCCCCGTGGTCGGTGAACAGCGCGGTCAGCACCAGCAGCAGGGCGGCGAGCTGGGCCAGCGGGGCCAGCACCGCCCGGCTCCGGCCCGCCCAGGGCAGCTGGCCGAGCAGCACCACGACGCCGATCGCGACGATCACGTAGCCGAGCCAGCGGAAGCCCTGCAGCACACCGGTCAGCGCGGTCGAGCCGAGCATCTCCGCGACCCCGGCGGTGATCGCCACCGGCCGGGCGGAGCGCGACCACCGTCCGGGCGCGGCGTCCGGCGGCCGGCCCCGGTCCGGCCCGGGCGGCGGGGGAGCAGGGCCGGACAGCGGCGGGCCGACGCCGGTCGCGATGCTCACCGGGTGCTCCCCGAGCGGGCGGAGAGCTTGTTCCGGAAGTCCAGCCAGAGCTGGTCCGGAGCCCGTTCGGGCCGCCCGACCAGCACGGTCCAGCCCGCGTCGGCGAGCGTCCGGGACGGCGCCGCGATGCCGCCGGGCGGGCGACGCTGGCCGGACCCGGCGGCCCGGGTGGCCCACGCGGGGACGTCCAGCAGCACGGCATGCCCGTGCCCGCCCTCGGCGGCGACGGTCAGCGCCCGCAGCGCGGCGGGCTCCACCGCGCCCAGCACCGCGAACAGCTCCGTGCGCCCGGCCGGCGGGGCGATCAGCCCGGGCTGGGCGGACGGGCGCACCATGGCCAGGGCCTCGAGCAGCTCGTCCAGGTTCCGCCCGGCGGCCAGCGTGACGCCGTTCTCCGCGACCAGCGTGACCCGGCGTCCGGCCCTGATCAGGTGGGCGCACACGCTGGCGACGAGCTCGATCGCCCACTCCAGGCTGGCCGACGCGCCCCGGCCGACGTGCGCGGCGGAGCGCCGGTCGAGCAGCACGGTCACACCGCCGTGCCAGGGCTGCTCCTCGATCCGCACCATCAGCTCGTCGTGCCGCGCGGTGGACCGCCAGTGCACGCTGCGCAGCGGGTCGCCGGGCTGGTACCCGCGCACCATGACGTCGTGCTCGCCGGGACCCCAGCGCAGCCCGGACGCGCCCGCGTCGCCCTCGCCCCGGCCGAACCCGTCGGGCACCCCGGTCAGCGGGGTCACCCGGGGCAGCACGGTGAGCGTGGTCCGCTCGGTGAGCACCCGCTCGTACTCGGCGAGCCCGAGCGGGTCACCGGCGCGCACGGTGAGCGGGCCGACCGAGTGCACGCCGCGCACCGCCGGGGTGATCGGGTAGTTCAGGCGGGACGGCGGGTCGCCCCTGCGCGGCGCGTGGGCCACGAACACCGGCGACCCGCCCAGCGCGTCGGGCAGCGCGTCGGTGAGCACCAGCCCGCCGCCGAGCAGCCAGCGGGGGGTGTCCACGAGCAGCGTCACCTCGGTGGAGGTGCCGGCGGTGATCCGGGTCGGCTCCAGCGTGCGCTCCGCCCGCACCGCCACCCGGATGCGCGAGGCGAGCGCGGCGGCCAGCACCGGCAGCACGATGACCAGCACGCCGACCCGCAGCAGGTCACGCTCGTCCAGCACCACCGAGCAGACCGCCGAGGCCAGCCCGGCCGCGATCAGGCAGCGGCCCAGGGTGGTGATCCCGCTCGGTGGGCCGGTCGAGACGCCGTCCAGCCCCGCCCCGTCGGGCGGCGGGTCGGGAGCCGTCGCGTCGGGGGCGGGTGCCGGGTCAGCCACGGACGGCGCCCGGCCCCTGGGGTACCGGCAGCCTGCTGAGCAACGTACGGACCAGGTCGGCCGAGGTCCGCCGGGTGGACTGCGCCTCCGGGGTCAGCACCAGCCGGTGCGACAGCACCGCGACGGCGACCGCCTGGATGTCGTCCGGCACCACGTAGTCGCGGCCGGCCAGCGCGGCCTGGGCGCGGGCGGCGCGGACCAGGTGCAGGGTGGCCCTGGGTGAGGCACCGAGCCGCACCTCGGGCATCCGGCGGGTGGTGGAGACCACCTCGACGGCGTACCGGCGCAGGTCGGGAGCCACGTGCACGGCGCGCACCGCGGCGAGCACGGCCTGTACCTGCTGGGCGTCCGACACGGCGGACAGCTCGGTCAGCGGGTCCTGGGCGGCGTGCTCGTCGACCATGGCCAGCTCGGCGGCCGCGTCCGGGTAGCCGATGCTGATCCGGGCGGTGAACCGGTCGCGCTGCGCCTCGGGCAGGGCGTAGGTGCCCTCCATCTCCACCGGGTTCTGGGTGGCCACGACGAGGAACGGGTTGCCCAGCGGGTAGGTCATCCCGTCCACCGTGACCTGCCGCTCCTCCATGCACTCCAGCAACGCGGACTGGGTCTTCGGCGACCCCCGGTTGATCTCGTCACCGATCACCACGTTGGCGAACACCGGGCCGGGCCGGAACTCGAACTCGGAGCTGGTCCGGTTGTAGATGGACACCCCGGTGATGTCGCTGGGCATCAGGTCGGGGGTGAACTGGATCCGGCTGACCGCGCAGTCGACCGACCGGGCCAGCGCCTTGGCCAGCGACGTCTTGCCGACCCCCGGCACGTCCTCCACCAGCAGGTGTCCCTCGGACAGCAGCGTGACCAGCGCGATCCGGACCGCCTCGGGCTTACCGGCGATGACTCGCTGCACGTTGTCGGTGATCCGGCCGACCACCGAAGCGACCTCGGTCAGCGACATGGGCGTGGGATGGCTGCTGGTGGTCGTCATTCCGCCTCCCGGGTGTCCGACCGTGCCGATGGGCATCGGTGCGCAGTGTGTCAACCCGGGCGCGATGCGCGTCCAGTCGGGGGTGCCACCCGCCCCCACCCGTCCCCCCACATCTCCCCACGGTTCGCCCCGACCTGCCGCCCCCACCCGGTGGGGAGCGCATTTCCCCAGGTCGGCGCCCGCGAAGGGCGCTCAGGGGGCTGGTTGAGAGGTCATTTCGCCAGATTGCACCCCACTTGCCCCCACCGGCCCATGAGCTGGGGAAATGCCTCAGTTAGGGGGCGTTGTGGGGGACGTCCGCGTTGACTGTGGCGCAAAGTGGGGTAATGTGGTGATCGTTGGAGGCAGGGGGAGGCGAAGCCGGTGTTCCTCGGCACGCATACGCCCCGCCTCGACGACAAGGGCCGGTTGACGTTGCCGGCGAAGTACCGCGACGAGCTGCGAGGGGGGATGATGATCACCAAGGGTCAGGACCACTGCCTCTACGTGTTCCCCCGCGACGTGTTCGAGCAGCTGGCCCGCAAGGTGGCCGAGGCGCCGTTCACCAACGAGTCCGTGCGCGCCTACCAGCGGTACCTGTTCGCCGGCACCGACGAGCAGAACCCCGACTCCCAGGGCCGTATCCCGATCACTGCCGAGCTTCGCCGCTACGCCGGGCTGAGCAAGGAGTGCGTGGTCATCGGCGCGGTCAACCGGCTGGAGATCTGGGACGCGACGGCCTGGCAGAGCTACCAGGAACGACACGAGGACGAGTACGCGCAGGCGCAGGAGGAGGTGCTGCCCGGCATGTTCTGACATGCCGAGGTGGTGTGCGGTCCGGGCCGGGTGTCCCGAGGCCTCCACTCCGCTGCTGGTGGCCCTGGCGCACCTTCCCCGGTGCCAGGTCCGCCGGGAGGGGAGCGGAGACCTCGGGACATCCGCTCCGTGGGGGTAGCGGTAACGAAGGACGAAGGGGGGCGGGGTGTCCGAGTCGACTCCGGAACCGGCACCCGCCCGGCACGTGCCGGTGCTGCTGGACCGGGTGCTGGAGCTGCTCGACCCGGCGCTGCGGGACGGCCCGTCGGTGCTGGTCGACGGCACGCTCGGGCTCGGCGGCCACACCGAGGCGCTGCTGGACGCGCATCCCGGGCTGACCGTGGTCGGGCTGGACCGCGACCCGGACGCCCTCGAGCTGGCCGGCCGCCGGCTGGCCCGCTTCGGCGAACGCGCCCGGCTGGTGCACGCCGTCTACGACCAACTGCCCGGGGCGCTCGACGAGCTGGGCATCGCCCGCGTCCAGGGCGTGCTGCTCGACCTGGGCGTGTCCTCGCTGCAGCTGGACGCCCGCGAGCGCGGCTTCTCCTACTCCCGGGACTCGGCGCTGGACATGCGGATGGACCCGACCACCGGGCCGACGGCCGCCGACGTGCTCAACACCTACCCGGCGGCCGAGCTGGCCAGGGTGCTGCGCGAGTACGGCGAGGAGCGGTTCGCCGGCCGGATCGCGTCCGCACTGGTGCGCCGCCGCGAGCAGGCCCCGCTGCGCACCAGCGACGAGCTGGTCGAGCTGCTCTACCAGGCGATCCCGGCGGCCACCCGGCGCACCGGCGGTCACCCGGCCAAGCGGACCTTCCAGGCACTGCGCATCGAGGTCAACGCCGAGCTGGACGCCCTGCGCGGGGTGCTGCCGGCGGCGCTGGACGCGGTGGCCGTCGGTGGGCGGGTGGTCGTCCTGGCCTACCACTCGCTGGAGGACCGGCTGGTCAAACGGACCCTCGCGGACGCCGCCCGGTCCCGGACCCCACCCGGGCTGCCGGTCGAGCTGCCCGGGCACGGCCCGCGCTGGCGGCTGCTCACCCGGGGTGCCGAGGGCGCCGCCGAGCAGGAGGTCACCGACAACCCTCGCGCCGCGTCGGTGCGGCTGCGTGCGGCGGAACGAATCGAGGAGGAGGCGGCATGAGCGCGCCCACCGTGGAACGGACCCGCCCCGCCCGGCCGACCCGGCCGGACGGCCCACGCCGGCCGTCCGTCCCCGCGCCCCGGGACCCCGACGGCGCGATCAGCCGTGCCTACGCCCGCCGCGCCGGCCGCCAGCAACGGCTGGTCGGCGACGGGCCGGTGTCGGCGGGGCGCTCGCAGTTCGTGCTGCTGGTGATGGTGCTGCTCGGCGGCGGGCTGGTCGTGTCGCTGTGGCTGTCGACCACCGCGGCCGCCGACTCCTACCGGCTGGACAGCGCCCGGCACGGCACCCGTGACCTGTCCGAGCGCAGCGAGGCGCTGCGCACCGAGATCGCCACCATGCAGTCCCCGCCGACCCTCGCCCGGCTCGCCCAGCAGATGGGCATGGTGCAGATGGCCGACGTGGCGCGGCTTGCTCCGCGCCCGGACGGCTCGGTGCAGGTCATCGGCACCCCGAAGGCCGCGGTCCCGATGCCGGCCGCCCCGCTCATGCCGGCCGGCCCCGCGATCGCGGGTGTCCCCGCCGCGCCGGGGCAGGCCGCCCCGCAACCGCCGGCGGCCGGCCAGGCCGCCGTGCCGGGCCAGGCCGCCGTGCCGGGCCAGCCGGTGCCGGGCCAGACCGCCGTGCCGGGCCAGCCGGTGCCCGGTCAGCCGGTGCCCGGTCAGCTGACCCCGCAGCAGCAGGCCGCGCTGGCCGCCGGGCAGCCGGCCCAGGCGGGCCAGAAGCCGGCGGCGGCCCCGCGGCAGGCCCAGGCGGCAGCCCCCCAGCAGCCGGCCCAGCAACAGGCCACCCAGCGGCAGGCCGCCGCCCAGCAGCGGGCCGACGCCGCGCGCCAGGGCCGGGCGCGGGCGGCGGGACGCACCGCCCGGCCGGGCGCCCAGGACGGGGCACAGACCGGGGCACAGACCGGGGCACAGACCGGCGACCGGTCCGGCTCGGGGCAGGTCAACGCGCGGGCCAACGAGATGCTGGCCCAGCAGCTGGCACGCCAGCAGGCGTCCGCCGGTGCCGGCTCCGGTGCCCGGTCGGCCCAGGGCACCGCACGCTGATGCCGCTCGCGACCCCACCTCGGGCCCGGCCCTCGGCACGCAGCGGCCCGCCGCGCAGGCCGAGGGGCGGCAAGCCGGGGCGCGGCGGCACGGCCAGCCCGAACCGGCGGCTCGTCGCCGGGCGCATGATCATGGTCGGCCTGCTCGTGGTGGCCGGCCTGAAGCTGGTGACCGTGCAGACCCTGCAGGCCGGCCAGCTGCGCGAGGACGGTGACAGGCAACGGGTCACCCGGCTGCCGCTGCCCGCCGAGCGTGGCTCGATCCTGGACCGCAACGGCACCCAGATGGCGTTCAGCGTGCAGGCCAAGGCGCTGGTGGCCAACCCGTACCTGATCTCCCGGGACCAGGGGCCGAAGGCGGTCGCCCGCAAGACCGAGATCGCGCTCGGCATCGCCAGGCTCACCGGCGCCGACCCCGACCAGCTGTACGCCGCGCTGAACACCACCAAGCACTACGTGGTGCTGCTGCCGCTGGTGGAGCCGTCGGTGGCCAGGTCGGTGACCGACCAGTTCAAGGAGATCGGCGAGGAGGGGCGGGAGTCGCGGCAGTACCCGGGCGGCCCGCTCGCGGCCAACGTGCTGGGCGCCGCGTCCTGGAACATGGACCAGCACAAGCTGCACGGCATCGTCGGGCTGGAGGCGGCCGAGGAGAAGCTGCTGGCCGGCACCGACGGCTTCCGCGTGGTGGACACCGCCGAGGGCGGCAGCACGGTGATCCCGGGCAGCGAGCGCGCCGAGAAGGCGGCGGTGCCCGGGTCGAACCTGCAGCTCACGCTGGACTCCGACCTGCAGTACACGGTGCAGCAGCAGCTGTCCGGGTACGTGACGCTGCACGGCGCCGGGGGCGGCAGCGCGGTGGTGCTGGACGCGCAGACCGGGCAGGTCCGCGCGCTGGCCAACAACGCCACCTTCGACCCGCGCGACATGGCCGCGGTGACCGCCCACCAGCTGGGCAACGCCGCGGTGACCACCCCGTTCGAGCCCGGCTCGGTCAACAAGATCATCACGATGGCCGCCGCGCTCGACTCGGGCATGGACGACCCGATGACGGCCAAGGACGTGCCGGACAGCATCAAGGTCGCCGACCGGACCATCCACGACGCGTGGGAGCACCCGACCCAGAAGTTCACCCTGACCGGGATCCTGGCGCGCTCGTCGAACGTGGGCACCCTGATGACCGCCCAGCAGCTCGGGCCGGACCGGTTCTGGGACATGCTGCAGAAGATGGGCCTCGGCCGGCGTACCGACGTGGGCCTGCCGGGGGAGAGCCCGGGGCGGGTGCCGCCGAGGGCCACCTGGTCGGGCTCGACGTTCGGCAACCTGCCGATCGGGCAGGGGCTGTCGATGACCGTGCTGCAGCTGGCCGGCATGTACCAGTCGGTGGCCAACGACGGGCTGCGGGTGCCGCCCCGGATCGTGCAGGCGACCGTCGACCCGGACGGCACCCGGCACGCCACGCCGGCGCCGACACCGGTGCGGGTGGTCAGCCCGGAGGTCGCCCAGAAGCTGCGCCAGATGCTCACCGCCGTCACCCAGAACGGCAAGGGCACCGAACGCGGCACCGGGGTGGACGCGGCGCTGGCCGGCTACCAGGTGGCCGGTAAGACCGGGACCGCGCAGCAGGTCGACCCGGCGTGCGGGTGCTACTCGTCGAACAAGTACTGGATCACCTTCGCCGGGATGTTCCCCGCGCAGTCGCCCCGATACGTGGTGGCGATCATGCTGGACGCCCCCACCCACGGGCAGAACGCCGCCGGGCTGTTCCACGAGATCGCGTCCACCCTGGCCCAGCGGGACCGCATCCCGGCCGACCCGGCGCCGCCCCCGATGGTGCCGCTGGTGCTGCGCTAGGTGGCGAGCGCCGGCACCCACGCCAGCGGGACGCGCGCCGATGCCCCGGTCGGCCGTTCGGTCGTTGACCCGGCCGGCGGGACGGCCAGCGCCGAACGGACGGCCCGGTACGGCGGACGGTCGACCCGGTCGCGCCCGGGGCCGGTGCCGCTCCGCCAGACCGAGTGCCCCGCCGGAGCGCGATCATGACGCCGGTAGCCTTCCGCGACGTGTCACCGTCCCCGACCGCGCCCGGAGCGGACACGCTCCCGTCGGCGCCACCCCGGCCGGAGCGGACCGTGCCCGTCGCGCTGGACGGGCTGGCCGCCCTGGCGGCAGCCGGCCACGGGCCCGGCACGCCCGACCCGGCGGCCACCCGGGTCACCGGCGTGACGCTGCGGGCGCAGGACGCGCGGCCCGGCGACCTGTTCGCCGCGCTGCCCGGCGCGCGGGCGCACGGTGCCGACTTCGCCGGCCCGGCGCTGGCCGCCGGTGCCGCCGCCGTGCTCACCGACGCGCCCGGCGCCGCCCGTCCCGCGCTGGCCGACGCGGCGGTGCCGGTGCTGGTCACCGACGACCCGCGCGGCGTGCTCGGCGCGGTGGCCTCCCGGGTGTACGGAGACCCCACCACGCACCTCGACGTGCTCGGGGTGACCGGGACCAGCGGCAAGACCACGGTCAGCTACCTGGTCGAGGCGGGGCTGGCCGCGGCGGGCGCGGTCACCGGGCTGGTCGGCACGGTGCGCACCACGATCGCCGGCGAGCGCTGGGCCAGCGCGCTGACCACGCCGGAGTCGCCGGACCTCCAGGCCATGTTCGCGATCATGGTCGAGCGGGGCGTGACCGGTGCGGCGATGGAGGTGTCCAGCCACGCGCTGGTGCAGCACCGGGTCGACGGCACCCGGTACGCCGTGGGCGCCTTCACCAACCTGTCCCAGGACCACCTGGACTTCCACCGCGACATGGAGGACTACTTCGCGGCCAAGACGCTGCTGTTCGACGGGCGGTCCGCGCGCGAGGTGGTCAACGCCGACGACGCGTGGGGCCGAAGGCTGATCCGCCCGGAGACGGTCACCGTGTCCTCGGCCGGCCGGGTGGACGCCGCCTGGCGGGCCGAGGGGGTCCGCACCCACGCCGACGGCGGCCAGGAGTTCGTCGCGGTCGCCCCGGACGGCACCCGCACCCCGGTCACCATCCCGCTGCCCGGCGCGTTCAACGTGGCCAACGCGCTGCTGGCGCTGGCCTGCCTGGACGGCGTCGGGGTGGCCGCGGCCGACGCCGCGCGCGGGATGGCGCAGGTCCGGGTGCCCGGCCGGCTGGAGCGGGTCGACGCGGGCCAGCCGTACCTCGCGCTGGTCGACTACGCGCACAAGCCCGGCGCGGTGGCCGCGGTGCTGGACACCCTGCGCGGGCGGCTGGACGGGCCGGGCGGCAGCGGCGGCCGGCTGCTGGTGGTGCTCGGCTGCGGCGGTGACCGGGACTCGGCGAAGCGGCCGCTGATGGGCGCGGAGAGCGCGCGCAGGGCCGACCTGCTGGTGATCACCGACGACAACCCGCGCTCCGAGGACCCGGCCGCCATCCGGGCCGCCATGCGGGCCGGGGCGCTGGCCGCTCCACCCCGGGGCGAGCTCATCGAGGTGGGCGACCGCCGGGACGCGATCGCGGCCGCCGCGGCCCGCGCCCGGCCGGGGGACGTGCTGGTGGTGGCGGGCAAGGGCCACGAGACGGGCCAGGAGGTCGACGGGGTGAAGCGCCCGTTCTCCGACGTCGACGAGCTGGCCGCGGCGATCCGGGCCGCCGGTCCGTCCGGGCGCCAGGGCTCCCCGGCGGGGGGCGGGCGATGATCCCGATGACGCTGGCCGAGGTGGCGCGCGCCGTCGGCGGCCGGCTGCACGGCGCGTCCGGCGAGGAGATGATCAGCGGGTCGGTCGAGTTCGACTCCCGCAAGGTCACCGGGGGCGGGCTGTTCGTGGCGCTGCCCGGCGAGCGGGTCGACGGGCACGACTACGCGGCCGGCGCGGTGGCCGCCGGCGCCGTCGGGGTGCTCGCCGCGCGGCCGGTCGACGTGCCGGCGGTGCTGGTCGGCGAGCCGGACGCGGCGCCGGACGCGCAGAGCGCCTCGGTGCTGGCCGCGCTGAGCGCGCTGGCCGCCGAGGTCGCCCACCGGCTGCCCGCACTGGAGATCGTCGGGCTGACCGGGTCGTCCGGGAAGACCTCCACGAAGGACCTGGTGGCCGCCGTGCTCGCCCCGCTGGGGGACACGGTGGCCCCGCCGGAGTCGTTCAACAACGAGCTGGGCCACCCGTGGACGGTGCTGCGCGCCGACCGGATCACCCGGCACCTGGTGCTGGAGCTGGCCGCGCGCGGGCTCGGGCACATCGCCGCCCAGTGCGCGGTGGCCCCGCCCCGGGTCGGCGTGGTGCTCAACGTGGGCAGCGCGCACCTCGGCGAGTTCGGCTCCGCCGAGGTGATCGCCAGGGCCAAGGGCGAGCTGGTGGAGGCGTTGCCGCCGTCGGTGCGCGGCGGGGTCGCGATGCTCAACGCCGACGACCCCCGGGTCGCCGCCATGGCCGGGCGCACCGTCGCCAGGGTGGTGACCTTCGGCCGGAGCCCGGCCGCGGACGTCCGTGCCGAGGACGAGGAGCTGGACGAGCTGGGCCGGGCGATCTTCCGCCTGGTCACTCCGGACGGCGAGGCGGAGGTGGCGTTGCAGCTGTTCGGCGCGCACCAGGTGAGCAACGCGCTCGCGGCGGCCGCGGTCGGCCTCGAGCTCGGCGCCGACCCGGAGCAGATCGCCGACGCGCTGTCCGCCGCCCAACCCGCCTCGAAGTGGCGGATGGAGGTCACCGAGCGCCCGGACGGCGTCACGGTGATCAACGACGCGTACAACGCGAACCCCGAGTCGATGCGCGCCGGGCTGGAGGCACTGGCCACCATCGCCGGCGACGCGCGGCGCGGGTGGGCGGTGCTCGGCGGCATGGGCGAGCTGGGCGAGGGCAGCCTGGACGCGCACGCCGAGGTGGGCCGCCTGGCCGCCCGGCTGGGTGTGCCGAAGCTGCTCGGCGTCGGCCCGGGTGAGGGCCCGGACGGGTACCGGTCCGGGTACGGAGAGGAGTCGATGGTCGTGCCCGATGTGGCGGCGGCGCTGGAGGTGCTGCACGACCGGCTGCGGCCGGGCGACGTGGTGCTGGTCAAGGCGTCCCGGGCGGCCGGTCTGCAGCGGATCGCCGAGGGCCTGCTGGCCGACTCGGGGCCCTCCGGGTCCGGGGAGGGCGGCACGTGAGGGGCATCATGATCTCCGCCGGGGTCGCCCTGGCGGTGTCCATCCTGCTCACCCCCTACCTGATCCGCTTCTTCGCCCGGCAGGGCTTCGGCCAGGAGATCCGCGCCGAGGGCCCGGCCAGCCACCAGTCCAAGCGGGGCACCCCGACGATGGGCGGGGTGGCCATCCTGGCCGCGATCTGGGTGGGCTACCTGGCCGCGCACCTGAGCACGGGGGAGCAGGGCGGCGGGCCCACCGCGTCGGCCTGGCTGGTGCTGCTGCTGACCACCGCGCTGGGCATCGTGGGTTTCCTGGACGACTTCATCAAGCTGCGCCGGCAGCGCAACCTGGGTCTCAACAAGACCTCCAAGCTGGTCGGCCAGCTGCTCACCGCCGTGATCTTCGCGGTGCTGGCGCTGCGGTTCGTCAACGCCTACGGGCTGACCCCGGCCTCGGTGCGCCCGTCGTTCGTCCGGGACATCCTGGTGCTGTCCTTCGGCACGGTCGGGTTCGTGCTGTTCTGCTACCTGCTGGTGACGGCCTGGTCCAACGCGGTGAACCTGACCGACGGGCTGGACGGGCTGGCCGCCGGGACCTCGGCGATGGTGCTGGCCACCTACGTGATCATCGGGTTCTGGCAGTTCCGCAACCTGTGCCTGCCCCTGGCGGCCAACCCGGGCTGCTACTCGGTGCGCGACCCGCTGGACGTGGCGCTGGTGGCGGCCGCCGCGATGGGTGGCTGCGTGGGCTTCCTGTGGTGGAACGCCGCCCCCGCCCGGATCTTCATGGGGGACACCGGCTCGCTGGCGCTGGGCGGGCTGATCGCCGGGCTGTCCATCGTGACCCGCACCGAGCTGCTGCTGGTGATCATCGGCGGGGTCTTCGTGGTGGAGGCGCTGTCGGTGTCGCTGCAGATCGTGGTGTTCCGGGCCACCCGCAGGCGGCTGTTCCGGATGGCGCCGTTCCACCACCATTTCGAGCTGGCCGGCTGGGCCGAGACCACGGTGATCATTCGCTTCTGGCTGCTGGCCGCGATCTGCGCCGCGATCGGGCTGGGCATCTTCTACAGCGAGTGGCTGGCCGCCGCCTCCGGGGGCTGACGGCCGTGCCGGGGTCGGGACCGGGCCCCTCCGGGGCGCTGCCGCTGTCCGAGCTGCGCGGGCGGCCGGTACTGGTGGCCGGGGCCGGGGTCACCGGGGCGCCGGTGGCCGCCGCGCTGGCCGAGCTGGGGGCCGAGGTCACGGTCACCGACGGCAACGCCGAGCGGCTGACCGGGCTGCCTGCCGGGGTGGTGGGCCGGCCGGGGCTGACCGAGCCGCCGCCGGGGACCGCGCTGGTGGTGACCAGCCCCGGCTGGCGGCCGGAGTCGCCACTGCTGGCCGCCGCCGCCAGGGCCGGGATCGAGGTGATCGGCGAGCCCGAGCTGGCCTGGCGGTGGACCGCACCGGGTGGCCCGGCCGGTGCCGCACCGCCGCCGCGCTGGCTGGTGGTGACCGGCACCAACGGCAAGACCACTACCGTGGAGATGCTGCGCGCGATCCTGCTTGCCGCCGGCCGGGACGCCGTGGCCTGCGGCAACATCGGTACCCCGGTGATCGACGCGGTGCGGGCGGGGCACCGGGACCTGGCCGTCGAGCTGTCCAGCTTCCAGCTCTACTGGTCACCCTCGCTGCGGCCGGCCGCCGGTTGCCTGCTGAACATCGCCGAGGACCACCTGGACTGGCACGGCGGCATGGCCGGCTACCTCCGGGCCAAGGTGCGCGCGCTGACCGGCGAGGTGGCGGTGGCCGGGGTGGACGACCCGGTGGTGGCCGACGCACTGGCCGCCGCGCCCGCCGCGCGCCGGGTCGGCGTGACACTGGGCGAGCCCGCCCCCGGCCAACTGGGCGTCGCCGGGGGAGCGCTGGTCGACCGCGCGTTCGCCGACGGCCCGGTGGAGCTGCTGCCCGCCGACGGGGTCCGCCCGCCGGGACCGCCGGGGCTGCTGGACGCGCTGTGCGCCGCCGCGCTCGCCAGGGCGGCGGGCGTAGGTCCGGACGGGGTGCGCGACGGGCTGGGCGGGTTCGCCCCCGGGCCGCACCGCGGCGCGGTCGTGGCCGAGGTGGGCGGGGTCCGCTACGTCGACGACTCGAAGGCCACGAACCCGCACGCGGCCGCCGCCGCGCTCGCCGGGCACCGCCGGGTGGTGTGGGTCGCCGGCGGGCAGCTCAAGGGTGCCTCGGTTACGGAGCTGATCCTTCAACACGCACATCGGTTGGTCGGGGTAGTCCTTGTGGGTACCGATCGGGCGATGTTCCGTGACGCACTGTTGCGACACGCGCCGGATGTCCCCACGACCGAGGTTCCGCCGGGAGAGCATGAGCCCATGACGGACGCGGTACGGCGGGCCGCCGGAATGGCCCATCCAGGAGATGTGGTGTTGCTCGCCCCCGCGGCGGCGTCCCTCGACCAGTTCGCCGGCTACGCCGCGCGCGGACAGGCCTTCGTGGCCGGTGTCGAGGCGCTGTCGGCGGCCGGCAGGTGACCGGGACACCCACCAGCAGGCCCTCCCGTCGCGACGCGCCCGCCGCGTCGCGGGCCGCTGGCACGGCCCGGGACGGGGCCGCCGAACGCCGTCCCGCCCGGCGGAGCAGCCAGCCCCCGCCCACCTTCGCGGCGCACGTGGCGCGGGCGCACTCGGTGCTGACCGCCTGGCTGGCCCGCCCGCTGACCTCGCTGCACATCGTGCTCGGCGTGTTCGGCCTGCTGATCCTGCTCGGCCTGGTGATGGTGCTGTCCGCGTCCAGCGTGGAGTCCTTCGAGGCGGACGGCTCGTCCTACTCGGTGTTCGCCCGGCAGCTGCTGTTCTGCATGGGCGGGCTGGTGGTGTTCTGGCTGGGCATGCGGGTCACCCCGAAGGTGCTGCGCGCGCTGGCCCCGCCGAGCCTGGTGCTGTCGGTGGTGCTGCTGGGCCTGGTGCTGGTGCCCGGGCTCGGCCAGATGCGCGGCGGGGCCCGCAGCTGGTTCGTGCTCGGCCCGATCTCCGTGCAGCCCGCCGAGCTGGCCAAGATCGCCCTCGCGCTGTGGGGGGCGCACGTGCTCGCGGCGCGGCAGCGCTCGCTGTCCAACTGGCGGCAGGCGCTGTCCCCGCTGCTGCCGGTGGCGCTGGTGCTGTTCACCCTGATCGTGGTGGAGCCCGACCTGGGCACCGCCGTCTCGCTGGCCATCGTGGTCTACGCGCTGCTGTTCTTCTCCGGTACCCCGCTCCGGCTGCTCGGCGCGCTGACCCTGGGCGGGCTGACCGGCGCGGTGGTCCTCGGGATGTCCGCCGGCTACCGGCAGAGCCGGATCACCGCGTTCCTGTCCCCGGACGCCAGCGACCCGCTCGGCTCGGCCTACCAGGCCAAGCAGGCGCTGTACTCGCTGGCCGACGGCGGGCTGTTCGGCGTCGGGCTGGGCCAGGGCAGCGCGAAGTGGAGCTACCTGCCGAACGCGCACAACGACTTCATCTACGCGATCATCGGCGAGGAGCTGGGGATGGTCGGCGCGGTGGCCGTGCTGGTGCTGTTCGGGCTGCTCGCCTACGTCGGGCTGCGGATCGCGGCGCGGAACACCGACCCCTGGCTGAAGCTGGTGGTGGCCACCCTGACGGTGTGGATGGTCGGCCAGGCGACGATCAACATCGGGTACGTGGTGGGATTGCTCCCGGTGACGGGCATCCCGTTGCCGCTGGTGTCCTCAGGAGGTTCCGCTCTGGTGTCCGCGATGTTCGTCGGAGGTCTGCTGGCCAACGCCGCCCGGCACGAGCCGGAGGCGATCGCCGCGCTGCGCGCCCACGGCCAGGGCCGGGTGGCCCGGCTGCTCGGGCTGACCCTGCCCACCCCGTACCGGCCGGCCGCCGCGCGCACGCCGGCCCGCCCCACCACCCCGGCCCCGTCCCGTCCCGTCGGGGCGCGCACCGCGTCGGTGCCGGCCCAGCGCCGGGACCGTCGCGGCGGCTCCTCCGGCCCCCGCGCGTTCGGCTTCGTGCCCGGTCAGCGGGGCCGGCGGTGACCCGCCCGCTGTCCGTGGTGGTCGCCGGCGGCGGCTCCGCCGGGCACATCGAGCCCGCGCTGGCCTTCGCCGACGCCGTGCGGCGGCTCCGCCCGGACGCGCGGGTCACCGCGCTGGGCACCGAGCGCGGGCTCGACCGCACGCTCATCCCGGCCCGGGGCTACCGCCTGGAGCTGGTGCCGCCGGTGCCGCTGCCCCGCAGGCCCAGCGCCGACCTGGCCCGGCTGCCCGGCCGGCTGGTCGCCTCGGTGCGCCGGGCGCGCGCGGTGCTGCGCGAGGTCGAGGCCGACGTGGTCGTCGGGTTCGGCGGCTACGTGTCGCTGCCCGCGTACCTGGCCGCCCGCGGCCGGGTTCCGATCGTGGTGCACGAGGCGAACGCCAAGGCCGGCCTGGCGAACAAGGTCGGCGCCCGGTTCGCCGCGCGGGTGGTCGGCGCGGTGCCGGAGAACGGGCTGCCCGGCTCGCGGACCATCGGCATCCCGCTGCGCGCCGCGCTGACCGGCCTGGACCGCGCCGGCCTGCGCACGGCCGCCAGGGAGCACTACGGCCTGCCCGCCGACGGCCCGGTGCTGCTGGTGTTCGGCGGTTCGCAGGGCGCCCGGTCGCTGAACGCCGCCGTCGGCGAGTCGCTGGGCGGGCTGGCCTACGCCGGCATCGCGGTGCTGCACGGGCACGGCGCGGGCAACCAGGTCCCGGTCCCGGCCGGCGCTGTCGGCTCGGGCCGGTACGTCGGGCTGCCCTACCTGGAACGGATGGACCTGGCCTACGCCGCCGCCGACGCGGTGCTGTGCCGTTCCGGCGCGATGACGGTGGCCGAGGTGAGCGCGGTCGGGCTGCCGGCCGTCTACGTGCCACTGCCGCACGGCAACGGCGAGCAGGCGCTCAACGCCGGGCCGGTGGTGCGGGCCGGCGGCGGCGTGCTCGTGCCGGACGGCGAGCTGACCGGGCGGCGGGTGCTCGACGAGTTCGTCGGGCTGCTCACCGACCCGGCCCGGCTGGCCGCCATGGGCACGGCCGCGCGCGGCTCGGGCCACGCCGGCGCCGACGAGGCGCTGGCCCGCATCGTCTTCGAGGTGACGGACCGGTGACCGAGCCAGACACGTCCGAGCGGCCGATCCCCGGCGTCGGTGCCGAGCTGCACCGGGTGCACCTGATCGGCATCGGCGGCGCGGGCATGAGCGGTATCGCGCGCATCCTGCTGGCCCGGGGGGCCGAGGTGTCCGGGTCGGATGCCAAGGACTCCCGGACCGTGCTGGCGCTGCGCGCCCAGGGCGCCCGCATCGCGTTCGGTCACGCGGCGGCCAACCTGGACCAGCTGGGCGGGCCGCCGACGGTGGTGGTCTCCAGCGCGATCCGGCCGGACAACCCCGAGCTGGCCGCTGCCCGCGAGGCCGGGCTGCCCGTGCTGCACCGGGCGGAGGCGCTGGCCGCGCTGATGCTCGGCCGGCGGGTGGCCTGCGTGGCCGGTACGCACGGCAAGACCTCCACCACCTCGATGCTCACCGTGGCGCTGCAGCACTGCGGACTCGACCCGTCGTTCGCCATCGGGGGAGACCTCGCCGTGGCCGGCTCCGGCGCGCACCACGGCGCCGGGGACGTCTTCGTGGCCGAGGCCGACGAGAGCGACGGCTCGTTCCTGCGGTTCAGCCCGTGGGTGGCCGTGGTGACCAACGTGGAGGCCGACCACCTCGACCACCACGGCGACGAGGCGTCCTACGTGCGGGTCTTCGAGGACTTCGTGTCCCGGATCGAGCCGGGCGGTGTCCTGGTCAGCTGCGCGGACGACCCGGGCGCCGAGCGGCTGGCCGGGTACGCCGAGGCCGCCGGGATCCGGGTGCTGCGCTACGGCCGGACCGCCGGCCGTGCCGGCGGCGGCGCGGGCGGTGCCGGCGCGGCGGGCGGGGACGCGGTCCTGGTGGACTACCGGCCGGCCGGCAGCGGCGGGCGGGTGACGCTGCGGGTCGGCGGCACCGAACACGTCCTGCGGCTGCCGGTGCCCGGCGAGCACATGGCGCTCAACGCGCTGGCCGCGCTGCTGGCCGGGGTGGAGCTGGGCGCGCCGGTGGCCGGGCTGCTGGACGGGCTGGCCGGCTTCGGCGGGGTGCGCCGCCGGTTCGAGTACAAGGGGCGGTCGGCCGGCGTCGCGGTCTACGACGACTACGCCCACCACCCGACCGAGGTGGCCGCGCAGCTGCGGGCCGCGCGGGAGGTCACCGACCGGCGGCTGCTGGTGGCCTTCCAGCCGCACCTCTACTCGCGCACCCAGGCGTTCCAGCGGGAGTTCGGGGCCGCCCTCGCGCTGGCCGACGAGGTCGTGGTGCTGGACGTCTACGGCGCGCGCGAGGAGCCGGTGCCCGGGGTCAGCGGTGCCCTGGTGGCCGGGGCGGTTCCGCTGCCGTCCGCACGGGTGCACTACGTGCCGCGCTGGGCGGAGGTGCCGGAGGTGGTGGCCGGCCTGGCCGAGGCGGGCGACCTGGTGGTCACCATGGGCGCCGGGGACGTGACCGTGCTCGGCCCCGAGGTGCTCGCCGAGCTGGGCCGGCGGTTCGCGGGTTCCGACGGCTCAGCGGGCTTCGAGGGCTCCGACGGCTCCGACGGCTCCGATGGCTCAGTGGGTTCCGACGGCTCAGCGGGGTCCGAGGGGCCGGTCCGCGTGGCCGGCACGGAGCCGGGTGCCGAGCCGGCGCCGGGTGAGGTCCGCCCGGAGCCCACGGCGTGAGCGGGCGCCGGGTTGCCGAACGGCGGTCCGGCGCCCGTCCCGGCCCGGGACGTCCGGAGGCTGTCCGGTACCGGCGCAGGCGGCTGCTCGCCGTGGTGCTGCTGCTGGTGCTGCTGGTGGCGGGCGCGGTGGCCGCCGGCCGGTTCGCGCTGCTGCACATGGCGCGGTTCCAGGTGAGCGAGATCGAGGTCTACGGGGCGGCCGAACCGCGCGCGGCGCAGGTGCGGCTGGCCACCGGGGTCACGGCGGGGACCGCGCTGCTGGCGGTCGACACGGACGCCGCTGCGCGCCGGGTCTCGGCGGTCGTGCCGCAGGTCGGCCGGGTCGAGGTGACCCGCGGCTGGCCCGGCACGCTGACCGTGACGGTGACCGAGCGCACCGCGGTGGCGGTGGCCGCCTCGGGCACCGGGCCGATGCTGGTGGATGCGACGGGGCTGGCCTACGAGCCGGCCGGCCGGCCGCCGCCCGCGCTGCCCCGGCTGGCCGTCGCGCGGGTGGCGCCGGGGGACCCGGGCACCTCGGCCGCTCTGGCCACGCTGGCCGCCCTGCCGCCGTCGGTCCGGCAGCGGGTGGAGGTGGTGGAGGTGTCCGGCCCTTCGTCGGTGACGCTGCGGCTGGCCGGCGGCAAGCAGGTGCGCTGGGGCTCGCCGGACGACTCGGCGCGCAAGGCCGCCGTGCTCGAGGTGCTGCTGTCCCAGCGCGGCGACAGCTACGACGTGAGCGCCCCGGACCTACCCACCGTACGGAGATGAGCACGGACCGACAGCGTCGTGACCTCGAACGTCGTCAGCCCGGCGCACAGCCCGGCGCGCCTGCTGGACCGGGGCCGATGGCGTGCCTACCGTTCTGGTGCGAGGCAGATGGCTGACATAACTCTCAGTCTCTGATCGAGGTTGACAGTGCAAGGCCAGTAAGGAAGGTGCCGCGCATGACGCCCCCGCACAACTATCTTGCGGTGATCAAGGTCGTCGGCATCGGTGGCGGCGGGGTGAACGCGGTCAACCGAATGATCGAAGTCGGCCTGAAAGGTGTCGAGTTCATCGCGGTGAACACCGACGCCCAAGCCCTGCTGATGTCCGACGCGGATGTGAAGCTGGACATCGGCCGGGAGCTGACCCGAGGGCTGGGCGCCGGGGCGAACCCCGACGTCGGCCGGAAGGCGGCCGAGGATCACCGGGAAGAGATCGAAGAGGTGATCAAGGGCGCCGACATGGTGTTCGTCACCGCCGGTGAGGGTGGTGGTACCGGGACCGGCGGCGCGCCGGTGGTGGCCAGCATCGCCCGCAAGCTGGGCGCGCTGACCATCGGTGTGGTGACCCGCCCGTTCACCTTCGAGGGCAAGCGGCGCGGCGGGCAGGCCGAGGACGGCATCTCCCAGCTGCGCAACGAGTGCGACACCCTCATCGTGATCCCGAACGACCGGCTGCTGCAGCTGGGCGACGTGGGCGTCTCGCTGATGGACGCCTTCCGGTCGGCCGACGAGGTG
>DASXJJ010000232.1:0-9950 GCA_036497465.1 Pseudonocardia sp.
CGGCTTGGGCTTGCGCGCACACCAGGTGTCGGTCTGCGCGTGGCAGTTCGGGCACAGGATACGCACGTGACCGAGTGCCCGCGCAGCCGTCGCCAGAACTCGCCCGAGTTGTCGCCCGGTCAGTCGCGCCGGGTCAGTCGCGCCGGGTCAGTCGCGGTGGCTCACGATGTTGATGACGTTGCCGTCCGGTGCCCGGACGAAGAACCGGCGTACCCCCCACGGCTCGGTGGTCATCGGGTGCACGATCTCGTAGCCGAGCTCCTGGGCTTCCGCGTAGGCACCGTCGACGTCGTCGGTGTGCACGGAGACGACCGAGTCCTCGGATGCGGTGGCGTCGCGGGTGACGAGCTGGACGTTCGCCCCGGTGTCGGGAGAGGTGTAGCGGGCCACCCATCCCATGGTGAACTCCTCGGTGCTCAGCCCGAGGTAGCCGGTGTAGAAGCCCTTCGTCGCCTCGATGTCGGCCACTCGAAGGTTGGCCGTGATCCGGGTGGCGCGCATGCGGTCCTCCTGCCTGCAACGGATGTGCCCGATGATCGTCCGAACGCCGCGGCGTGTCGACCCGTGCGACTCCGGCGCCGGCCGTTGTGCCGTGGCGCACGCGAGACGAGCCCACCTAGGCTGCGGCCGTGCACCCGGATCCCGATCTCGGTCTGCTCGCCCCGGTGTGGGCGGGCAGCCTCGCCCAGGCCCGGTCCGGTGACGCCGCGCTGGTGCGGGCGCTGCTGGACGCCGAGGCCGCGCTGACCCGCGCGCTGGTCCTCACCGGTGACGCCCCGGAGGCCGCCGGGGCCGTGGTGACCGAGATGGCCGCCCGGCTGTCCGTCGACGCCGGGGAGCTCGCGCTGGCCGCCCGCTCCGCGGGCAACCCGGTGATCCCCCTGGTCAGGATCCTGCGCGCGGCGGTACGGGAGGCCGACCCCGCCGCCGAGGCGTGGGTGCACCGGGGCACCACCAGCCAGGACGTGCTGGACACCGCGCTGATGACCGTGTCCGCGCGAGTGCTGGACGAGTCGGTGCTGCCCGGGCTGGACGCCGCCGCCGACGCCGCCGCCGCGCTGGCCGCCGAGCACCGCCGGACCGTGCAGGCCGGCCGCACGCTGACCCAGCACGCCGTGCCGGTCACCTTCGGCGCCAAGGTGGCCGGGTGGCTGTCCGGGCTGCTCGACGCGCGGGATCGCTGCGCGCGCGTGCGGGACCGGCTGCCCGCCCAGCTGGGGGGCGCCGCCGGTACGCTCGCCGCGCTGGACGTCGCGGACCGGGTGGCCGTCGTGGAGGCGTTCGCCGCCGAGTGCGGCCTGGTCGCCAGGGACGCGCCGTGGCACACCGTGCGCACCCCGGTCGCCGAGCTGGCCGCCGCCCTCGCGTTGGCCACCGGGGCCTGCGGGAAGGTCGGCCTGGACGTGACCGTGCTCGCCCAGACCGAGCTCGCCGAGGTGGCCGGGGACCCGGGCGGCGAGTCGTCGGCCATGCCGCAGAAGCGCAACCCGGTGACCGCCGCGCTGGTGGTGTCCGCCGCCCGCCAGGCCCCGGCCGCCTCGGCCGCCGTGCACCTGGGCCTGCTCGCGGAGAACGAGCGCCCGGCCGGCGCGTGGCACGCCGAGTGGCAGCCGTGGCGGGAGCTGCTGCGGCTGGCCGGCGGCGCCTGCGAGGCCACCGCCCGGCTGCTCGCCGAGCTGCGCCCCGATCCCGCCGCGATGGCCGCGACCGCGCGCGGCGACGGTGCGCTGCTGGCCGAGCGGCTGGTCGGAGCGTTGCGCCCGGAGCTGGGCGCCGACGCCGCCGGCGCGGTACGGGAGGCGGCCCTGGCCGGTCGGCTGCCCGAAATGCTCGCCCGGCACGGGCTGGCCGAACCCGCCGGATACCTGGGCGCGGCGCCGGAGTTCACCGACCGCGTGGTCGCCCGCTACCGCGCGTCACGCAGGAGGAGCGACGATGGATCTTGACCCGGACGGGCTGGCGGTGCGCCGCGAGGTGCTGGGCACGGCGTACGTGGACGCCGCGCTGGCCAGGGCGAACCCGTTCACCGCCGAGTTCCAGGAGATGATCACCAGGTACGCCTGGCGGGACATCTGGACCCGCCCGGGCCTGGACCGCCGGACGCGCAGCGTGGTGACGCTGACCGCGCTGGTCGCCGGCGGGCACCTCGACGAGCTCGCGCTGCACGTGCGCGGCGCGCTGAACAACGGTCTGAGCCCGGAGGAGATCTCCGAGGTGCTCATGCAGTGCGCGATCTACTGCGGGGTACCGGCCGCCAACTCCGCGTTCCGGGTGGCCCGCGAGGTGCTCGACGAGGTCGCCGGAGAGGTCCCCGAGGAGCGCCGCACGGCGACGTGAGCGGAACCGGTGCGGGCGCGGGTGCGTCGATGCTGGTAGCCGACGCTCCCCGGCCGGCACGGGCCGGGTCGGCGGGGCGGCGGCCCGGGCTCGTGGGCGCGGGTCCGGGCCGCCGCTGCCGATGGCGTCGGCCCTGGGTGCCTGCCCTGGGTGCCGGCCCTGGGTGCCGGCCCGGTGCGCCGGCCCGGTTGCCGGCCCGGTTGCCGGCGGGGCACGCTCAGCCCTGGCGCAGCGCGCGCAGCGCCGGGAGCAGCGCGCGGAACGCCCGGCCCCGGTGCGACGCCGCGTCCTTCTCCGCCGCCGACAGCTCCGCCGAGGTCCGCCGCTCGCCGTCCGGCACGAAGATCGGGTCGTAGCCGAACCCGTTCTCCCCGCGGGGCTCGCGCACCAGCCTGCCGCGCCACTCGCCCCGCTGGACGGTCTCGGCCCCGGCCGGGGTGACCAGCGCGGCCGCGCAGACGAACGCCGCGCCGCGCCGCTCGTCGGGCACGTCACCGAGCTGGCCGAGCACCAGGCGCAGGTTCGCGTCGTCGTCGCCGTGCGCACCGGCCCACCGCGCGGACAGCACCCCGGGCATGTCGTTGAGCGCGTCGACAGTGAGCCCGGAGTCGTCGGCGACCGAGGCCAGCCCGGTGGCCGCGACCGCATCCCGGGCCTTGGCCAGCGCGTTCTCCTCGAACGTCGCCCCGGTCTCCGGCGCCTCGGGGAACCCGGGCACGTCGGCCAGCCCGAGCACCTCGATCCCGGAACCGCCACCGGCCGGGTCCAGCTCGCCCAGGATGCGGCGCAGCTCGGCCAGCTTGCCGGGGTTGCGGGTGGCCAGCAGCAGCTTCACTCGGCCTCGCCGGAGCCGGGCAGCTCGTACGGGTACGGCTCGGCCAGCGCCTCGGCCTGCGCGGTGGCCAGCTTGGCGCACCCGGCCACCGCCATGTCCAGCATCGAGCCCAGCGTGGTGCGGGTGAAGGTGGCGCCCTCGGCGGTGCCCTGTACCTCGACCAGCGTGCCGACGTCGGTGGCCACCACGTTCATGTCCACCTCGGCGCGGGAGTCCTCGTCGTAGGGCAGGTCCAGCCGCACCCGGCCGTCGACAACGCCCACGCTGACCGCCGCGATCTGGCAGGACAGCGGCTTGGGGTCGTTGAGCCGCTTGGCGGCGCCCAGCCAGGTGACCGCGTCGGCCAGCGCCACGTAGGCGCCGGTGACCGCCGCTGTGCGGGTGCCGCCGTCGGCCTGCAGCACGTCGCAGTCGATGGCGATGGTGTTCTCGCCGATCGCGGCCAGGTCGATGCAGGCGCGCAGCGACCGGCCGACCAGCCGGCTGATCTCGTGGGTCCGGCCGCCGACCCGGCCCTTCACCGACTCGCGGTCCGAGCGGGTGTGCGTGGCCGAGGGCAGCATCGCGTACTCGGCGGTCACCCAGCCCAGCCCGGAGCCCTTGCGCCAGCGCGGCACGCCCTCGGTGACACTGGCGGCGCACAGCACCTTGGTCTCCCCGAAGGAGACGAGCACCGAGCCCGCCGGATGCCGCTGGAACCCCCGAATGATGCTCACCGGGCGGAGCTCGTCGTCCGCCCTACCGTCTGTCCGCGTCACCGGCCCACCCTAAGGCCGCCGCCGACCCACCCGGCACAGCGGTCCCGGCCGCCGCGGGACGGACCCGGGAGGGACGCGGGAGACGCGGGGCGAGAACGCTCACGCTCCGGCGACCGGGCGGGCGAACTTCCGCGCCGCCGTCTACGTTGTCCGGTCATGTTCCTCATCGGTGGACTTCCCGCTCACCCCCTCGTCGTGCACGCGGTGGTGGTGCTGCTCCCGCTGGCGGCGCTGGGCGCGATCGCCGTCGCCGCGCGGCCGGCCTGGCGGCGCTCGCTGGGCATCCCGGTGCTGCTCATCGGGCTGGTCGGGGTGTTCGCGGTGCCGGTGGCCACCCGCACCGGCGGCCAGCTGGAGGAGGCTGTCGGCCACGGGAACCCGTTGATCCAGATCCACGAGGGCCGGGCGGACCTGCTGCTGCCGTGGGCGCTGCTGTTCGGGGTGTTCCTGCTGGCCACGGTGCTGGTGGGCCGGTACGCGGACCGGGCGGCCGGGGTCACCGCCGGCGCGGGGTCGGCGGCCGGGGGCGCGGACGCCAGCGGTGCGCCGTCCGGGCGTCCCGAACCCGCGGGCGGCGCCGCCCGGCTGACCCTGGTGACCCGGCTGACCGGGGTGGCCGCCGCGCTGCTCGGCATCGTGGTGGCCGGGCTGGTGGTGTGGATCGGCGACGCCGGGGCCACCGCGACCTGGTCGGGCGTCGGCGGGGGCGGCTGACTCAGACCGGGTAGACACCGCCCGCGGTGACCAGCTCGACCGGGCCGTCGTAGGCCGACTTGGCCTCGGCGAGCAGCTCGGCCGGGTCGTACCAGACCGGGATGTGGGTGAGCAGCAGCTTGCCCACGCCGGCCGCCGCGGCGTGCTCGCCGGCCTCCCGCCCGGACAGGTGCACCCCCACCGGGGGCGCCTCGCCGTCCGGCCCCCGGTGCGGCCAGGTCGCCTCGCACAGCAGCACGTCGGCGCCCTGGGCCACCTCCACCAGCGAGGCGCAGGCCGCCGTGTCGCCGCTGTAGACCAGGCTGCGGCCCTCGTGTTCCAGGCGCACCGCGTAGGACTCGCAGGGGTGCACGGTGCGCCGCGCCCGCAGCGTCGCGCCGGCCACCTCGGTGCTCAGGTGGTCGTCCACCACCCGGATGTCCAGCACGTCGGCCAGGTCGGTCTCGTCCCGCTCGGCGGCCGAGGCCCCGTACTGCGCGCGCAGGCGGTCGGCGGTCTCCGCGGGTCCGTACACCGGCAGCGGCCGCGTGCAGGGCGGGTACGGCGGCGAGGGGTGGTAGCGCAGGTACACGACCAGCGAGGCGACGTCGGCGCAGTGGTCCGGGTGCAGGTGCGACAGCCACAGTGCGTCGAGCGTGAACGGGTCGAGATGGCGGTGCAGCGCGCCCAGGCTGCCGTTGCCCAGGTCCAGCACCAGCGTGCGGTCACCGAGCCGCACCAGGTAACCCGACGACGGCGACAGGGGCCCGGGCCCGCTGCCCGAGCAGCCCAGCACGGTGAGCTCCATGTACTTATCCTGCCTGTTCCGGGCCGGTTCGGCCGGTTCTGAACAGCCACAGCAGACCGAGCACCGGCAACACCAGCGGCACCCAGCCGTAACCCGCGCCGAAGCCGGACCACACCGTGGCCTGGGGGAACGCCACCGGATCGGCCAGGCTCAGCGCGCCGACCACGAGCACCCCGGCCAGCTCGATCAGCACCGCCGTCCAGGCCAGCCGCCGGGCTCTCTGCCCGGTGCGGGCCAGGCCGACGGTGGCCAGGATGTAGACCACCCCGGAGAACGCGGAGAGCAGGTAGGCCAGCGGCGCCTGGTGGAACCGGGTGGCCAGCTGGACGGCGGCGCGGGCGGTCGCGGACAGCGCGAACACGGCGTAGACGGCGATCAGGACCCGGCCGGGGCCGGTCGCCGTGGCACCCCTCGGCACGACTCCGGACGGCGGCTCATCCACCACCGGTGGCCCCCCACAGCGACAGCAGCCGCAGCACCACCGTGCCGACCGCGACGGCGGCCACCGCGATCACGGCGCCGCCCCAGCGGGTGGGCTCCGCACGGGCGAACTGCAGCCCGATCGGCAGCACGCACACCGAGACCAGCAGGTAGATCAGGAAGGTGGACACCTCGGCCGGGCGCTCACCGCCGTACACCCGGGCGGCGGCCAGCAGCGCCTGCAGCACCAGCAGTGCTTCCACCGCCCCGGTGGCGCGCACGTGGGCCGGCCCGGGCGGGTCCGCCAGCACGGTACTGACCAGGCCGAACAGCGCCAGCGCGACGGTCGACCCGACCAGCACGTACGCCAGGGGGTGGATCACGCGGCGTAAGATACCGCCTCAGCGCGCGGGCAGGTCCACGGCAGGCTGGCCGACCCGCAACGAGTCCACCGGGCCGACCTCCGGGCCGAGGAACCGCCGCCCCAGCCGGCGGAACGGCTCCGGATCGCCGGTGGCCAGGAACTCGTGACCGGTCTCCGGGGTGCCGGGCGGCCCGCTCGGCTCGCGCAGCAGGTCCAGCTCGGAGAGCACCCGCAGCACGTCCTTGGCGGTCTCCTCGGCACTGGACACCAGGGTGACCTCGGGGCCGAGCGCCAGCTGCAGCACGCCGGCCAGCAGCGGGTAGTGCGTGCAACCCAGCACGACGGTGTCGACCTGGGCCCGCTGCAGCGGCTCCAGGTAGCTCTGCGCCATGCCCAGCACCTGCCGCCCGCTGGTCATCCCGCGCTCCACGAAGTCGACGAACCGGGGGCAGGCCACCGGCACCACCTCGACGTCGCGGGCGCCGGCGAAGGTGTCGACGTAGGCGCCGGAGCGGATGGTCACCTCGGTGGCGATCACCCCGATCCGGCCGTTGCGGGTGGCGGCCACGGCGCGCCGCACGGCCGGGCGGATGACCTCGACCACCGGCACCGCGTACCGCTCCCGGTAGTCGACGAGGCAGGCCGAGGACGCCGAGTTGCAGGCGATGACCAGCATCTTCACCCCGCGCGCGACCAGCGCGTCGCCGATGTCCAGCGCGTGCCCGCGCACCTGCGCCACCGGCTTCGGGCCGTACGGGCCGTTCGCGGTGTCGCCGACGTAGATCAGCCGTTCCGCCGGCAGCTGGTCGATCACCGAGCGGGCCACGGTGAGCCCGCCGACGCCGGAGTCCATCATCCCGATCGGCGCGTCGGCGGTCAGGCCGGTGAACCGGCTGTGCTTCATCGCGGCGGCTCCGGTACCTCGTCCTGGTACGCCGGCCGGCGGTCGGCAGTGCCCACCATCCGGGCGGCCAGCAGCCCGCCGATCGCGCCGAACAGGTGGGCCTGCCAGGAGACCTCCGGCTGGCCGGGCAGCACGCCCAACAACATCCCTCCCCAGAAGAAGAACAGCACGACGGCCAGCAGGATCTGTTTCAGGCTGCCCACGAAGAAGCCGCGGAACAGCAGGAAGACCAGCCAGCCGAAGATGACCCCGGACGAGCCGACGGTGATCGTGCCGTCCGGGGCCAGGAACCACACGCCCAGGCCGCTGACCACCCACACCAGCGCGGTGACCGCGACCCACTGGCCGAGCCCGCCGGCCATCGCCAGGAACCCGAGGATCAGGAAGAACGGCGTGTTCCCCTCCAGGTGCGGCCAGCCGGCGTGCAGCAGCGGGGCGAACAGCACCCCGGTCAGGTGGTCGGTCTCCCTCGGGATGATCCCGTCCTCCCGGTCCAGCGCCTGGCCGGTGGCGGAGTCGTACACCTCGATCACGTAGAGCAGGAAGGTGAACAGCAGCATGGTCGCGGCCGCGGCGAACGGCCGGGCGGGCAGGATCCGGTACGCCGACCGGGGGCGCACCGGGCGCGGCGTCACCACGTGGTCACCATGGGTTCGAGGCTACGCGACCACCGGGGGGAGCTCACCGGGCGAGCAACCCGGCCAGCATCTCGTCCAGCACCGCACCGGCGTACCCCTCGGACAGCGGCTCGTGGCTGACGAGCAGCCGGTAGTACAGCGCCCCGTACAGCGCGTCGATGGCCAGCTCCACGTCCAGGTCGGGGCGCAGCTCGCCGCGCGCCACCCCCCGGCGGAGCACCTCGGCCGCCCCGGCGCGCCGCGCGGTGATCAGCCGCTGGTGCAGCGCCTCGGCCAGTGCGGCGTCGTGCTGGCTGTCGGCGAGCAGCCCGACGAACGGGTCCCGGAACCCGGGCTCGGTGAACAGCCCGGCCACCCGGGACGTCTGGATGCGCAGGTCCTCGGCGGCCGAGCCGGTGTCCGGGAAGGTCAGCCGGGGGTCGGACTGGGCGACGATCGCGTCCATCACCACGGCGGCCTTGCCCGGCCAGGACCGGTAGATCGTGGTCTTGGCCACCCCGGCGCGCGCGGCGATGCCCTCGACGGTCAGCGCGTCGTAGCCGTTCTCCCCGACCAGCTCGAGCGCGGCGGCCAGCACCGCCCGGCGCGCCCGGTCCGACTTCGGACGCCCCAGCTGACCCATGCGCGCAAGGGTAGCCACGACACTCGATCTTTTCAAAACGACACGTAGCGTTGCGAAAGTCGGTCCGGCCGCCTACCGTCGACGGCATGACGAACTCCCTTCCCACCCGCCGCCTCGGCGGCGCAGGACCGACCGTCTCCGCCCTCGGCCTGGGCTGCATGGGGATGAGCTACGCCTACGGGCCGGTCGACGACGCCGAGTCCACCGCACTGCTGCGGCGGGCCGTCGACCTCGGCGTCACGTTCTTCGACACCGCCGACCTGTACGGCTTCGGGCACAACGAGCACCTGGTCGGCGCCGCACTGGCCGGGGTCCGCGACCAGGTGGTCATCGCCACCAAGTTCGGCATCACCCGCGAGCCGGGCAGCGACTTCACCGGCGCGAGCCCCGCCGACGGGCGTCCCGAGTACGTGCGCTCGTCGATCGACGGATCCCTGTCCCGGCTCGGCACCGACCACGTCGACCTCTACTACCAGCACCGGGCCGACCCGACCGTGCCGATCGAGGACACCGTCGGCGCGATGGCCGAGCTGGTCGCCGCCGGCAAGGTCCGCCACCTCGGGCTGTCCGAGGCCGCGCCGGAGACCATCCGCCGGGCGCACGCGGTGCACCCGATCACCGCGGTGCAGACCGAGTGGTCGCTGTTCGCACGCGACATCGAGGACGAGGTGGTGCCGACCTGCCGCGAGCTGGGCATCGCCGTGGTGCCCTACAGCCCGCTCGGCCGCGGCATGCTCGGCGGCGCGGTGAGCAACCTCGCCGACCTCGCCGAGAACGACTTCCGCCGCACCCTGCCCTGGTGGCGGCCGGAGAACCTGGAGACCAACCAGCGACTGCTGGACGTCGTCGCCGACATCGCGCGGCGCACCGGGCGGACGTCCGGGCAGGTCGCGCTGGCCTGGGTGCTGGCGAAGGGCCCGGCCACCGGCGCGGACGTGGTCCCGATCCCGGGCACCAAGCGGGAGCGCTACCTGACCGAGAACCTGGGCGCGCTGGACATCCGGCTGACCACCGAGGAGCTCGCCGAGCTGGACGCCCTGCGCCCGGCCGGTGACCGGGTCGCCCACGACGGCGAGACCAACCGCCGCACCGCCGCCGTCTGACCCCCGGCCGCCGTCCGTGCCCGCCGCCGTCCGTGCCCGCCGCCGTCCGTGCCCGCCACCGTCGTGCCCGCCGCCGTCCGTGCCCGCTGTCCGTGCCCGCCGTCCGTGGCGGCCGCCGGCCGTCCGTAGCCTGCCGGCACAGACCGCGTACGGCCGGCACAGGCCCTACAGGGACTGTGCCGGCACCTGCCGGTCTGTGCGGACGGGCAGGGCGCGCGGACGGCCCGGACGGACGCCGGCCTTCGTACGGACGTCTGCCGGCGGGACGGGGTACGGACGCCGGCCCCGGACGCGCGTCGGCCCCGGAACGGACGTGCGTTCCGGGGCCCGGTCGGGGGTTTCGGTTCGTCCGGGGCTAGGCCCAGAGTTGGCCGTCGAGTGCCTCCGCGCTCTCCTCCAGGTCGCCCGCGTAGGCGCCGGTGGACAGGTACTTCCAGCCGGCGTCGGCGACGACCAGCACGATGTCGG
>DASXJJ010000233.1:0-108014 GCA_036497465.1 Pseudonocardia sp.
GAGAAGAACGTGGTCGGCGTGCGCATCCTGCCCACCTTCGCGGCCAAGGGCGGCGCGTTCTTCGCCGTCGCGGTCGGCGTGATGGGCCTGATGGGCGGCCTGTTCCAGATCAACCCGATCTGGAACTTCGGCCCCTACAACGCGGCGCAGATCTCGGCCGGCTCGCAGCCGGACTGGTACGTCGGGTTCACCGAGGGCATGCTGCGGATCTTCCCGCCGTGGGAGATCGACCTGTGGCACACCTACCTGATCCCGCCGGCGTTCTGGGCCAGCCCGCTGTTCCTGCCGCTCATCCACGGTGTGGCGGCGATCTACCCGGCGGTGGAACGCAAGTTCACCGGCGACAACGCGATCCACAACCTGCTGCAGCGGCCCCGCGACGTGCCGGTCCGCACCTCGCTGGGCGCCATGGCCATCACGTTCTACTTCTGGCTGCTGCTGCTCGGCGGGAACGACATCATCGCCGACAAGTTCAACATCTCGCTGAACGCCACCACGTGGGCCGGCCGGATCGGCATCTTCCTGCTGCCCCCGCTGGCGTACTACGCGACCTACCGGCTGTGCATCGGGCTGCAGCGCGGCGACCGCGCGGTGCTGGAGCACGGCATCGAGACCGGCATCATCAAGCGGCTCGCGCACGGCGAGTTCATCGAGGTGCACCAGCCGCTGGCCGGGCTGGACGACCACGGTCACGCCATTCCGCTGGCCTACCAGGGGGCCCCGGTGCCCAGGCGGATGAACCAGCTCGGCTCCGGCGGCCACCCGGTGGCCGGATCGCTGCTGCGGCCCGACCCGGCGCAGGAGACCGCCGCGCTGGACCGCGCACGCGCGGAGGAGCTGGCGGCGGCCGAGGAGCGGTCCGCCGACGGCCCACGGCCCGAGCGTGAGCTGGTCGGCCGACCGAAGGACACCGACGGCTGACGGCTCCGACCCGGACGGCACGGAGGGCTCCCGACCACGGTCGGGAGCCCTCCGTCGCGAGCGGGGCCGCCCTGGCGAAAAGCGTGGCGGCGTCGCTGACCGGCGGCGGTAGCGTGCGAGCCGATGAACCACACGGGCGGCCCGGACCGGTCGGCACGGGAGCCCACCGGCCTCGGCCCGCTCGAACGCGAGCCCACCGGCCTCGGCCCGCTCGACCCGGGGACCTCCGGGTGAGCCGGCGAGGTTGGGTGCTGTTCGCCGCGATGTGTCTGCTCTGGGGCATTCCGTACCTGCTGATCAAGATCGCGGTGGCCGGGGTGTCCGTGCCGGTCCTGGTCTTCGCCCGTACCGCCGTCGGCGCGCTGGTGCTGCTCCCGCTCGCCGTCCGGCCCGGCGCGTGGCCGGTGCTGCGGGCGCACTGGCTGCCGCTGCTCGGGTTCGCCGCGCTGGAGATCATCGGGCCGTGGGCGCTGCTGTCCGACGCGGAACGCCACCTGACCAGCTCGCTCACCGGGCTCCTGATCGCCGCCGTGCCGATCATCGGCGTGGTCGTCGGACGGACGCTGGGCGACACCGAGCGGCTCGGCACGCGGCGGTGGCTCGGGCTGGGCGCGGGGCTCGCCGGGGTGGTGGTGCTCGCGGCGCCGCACCTGGGCGGGGACAGCGGCTGGGCCCTCGGCGAGGTGCTGCTGGTCGCCGTGGGCTACGCGACGGCCCCGGTGATCGCCGCGCGCCGGCTCACCGGGGTGCCGAACCTGCTGATGACCGCGAGCTGCCTGGCGGTGGCCGCGCTGGTCTACACCGGGCCGGCGATCGCCACCTGGCCGACCCCGCCGCCGGAGCCCCGGGTGCTGCTGGCGCTCGGCGCCCTGGCGCTGGTCTGCACGGCGCTGGCCTTCGTGGTGTTCTTCGAGCTGATCCGGGAGGTCGGACCGGCACGGGCGCTGGTGTTCACCTACGTCAACCCGGCGGTCGCCGTCGCCGCCGGCGTGCTGCTGCTCGGCGAGCCGCTCACCCCGACCGTGCTCGGCGCCTTCGCGCTGATCCTGGGCGGCTCGGTGCTGGCCACCTCGCGGCCCCGGCCGGAGCGTCCGGTCAGAGCGGCGCGGGGCGGTCGATCGCGTAGTGCACCAGGCTGACCTCACGGCCGACGTCGCGCACGACCTCGTGGCGCTGCCAGCGCAGCCCCGCCTTCTCCATCACCCGCCGGCTGGCCGTGTGCCCCTCGGTGGTCTCCGCGTGCACCCGCCGCACCTCGGGCAGCCCCAGGAGGTGCTCCACGACCGCGCTGAGCGCCTCCGTGGCGTACCCCTGCCCCCGGCACGGCGGCGCGATGTCGTAGCCCACGGTCAACACCGAGGCGTCTTCCCCCCGCGCACACGTCACGGCGCCGATCACGGCCCGGTCGGTGCGCCGCAGCACCAGCCACGGCCCGAGATCGGAGGCTTCGTCGGAGTCGTCGTCGAGCGAGGGGTGCAGCGCCACGAGTCGCAACACCCGGGTCGCGAACTCGGACGGGTAGCCCTCGGCGAAGACCGGCCCGTCCAGCCCGGCCGCCGACAACGAGCGCGCCGCCTCCGGGGCGGTGAGCGGTTGCAGGTCGAGCCGGGATCCGGCGATCACTGGCGCCGGACTAGTGGGACGGCGGCAGGTGGTACTCGAACAGCAGGCCACCCACCATGAACAGCAGGATGATCACCGAGATGATGATCGCCCAGGGCAGGAAGTACGCGACGCTCACGCCGGTCAGCGCGGCGGCGGCGGCCAGCCCGATCGGCCAGTAGCTGCCCGGGCTGAAGAATCCCAGCTCGCCGGCGCCGTCGGACACCTCCGCGTCCGGGTCGTCCTCAGGGCGGGTCTCCAGCCGCCGGGACACGAACCGGAAGTAGGTGCCGATGATCAGCGACAGGCCACCGGTCAGGGTCAGCCCGACGATGCCGACCGCTTCCTTGGACAGGATCCCGTAGACGATCGCGCACAGGAAGAAGAACGCGGTGCAGATCTCGAAGATCCGGGACTCGACCTTCATCGGTTCGCCACTCCCTCTCGGTGCCGGGTCAGCTGTTGGACCGCACTGACGCGGACCGCTCGGTGCGCTCGGTGTGGAACGGGTAGGTGGTGATCGCCTGAGGTGCGCACAACTGCCCGCAGTTCAGCGCGGCCAGCGCCTCCCCCGCGGTGTTCGGCACCCCGCTCACCTGGTTGTTCTGGGTGCGCAGCTGCAGGTACCGGTCGTACAGGTCGGGGCTGAGCGCGCGCACCTCGAAGTTCATCGCGGAGTGGTAGCTGCCGCACAGCTCGGCGCACCGGCCGACGAACGCACCCTGCCTGTCGATCTTGTCGATGACGAAGGTCTTGTCGGTGTCGTTCTTGTCCGGGTCCGGGAAGACGTCGCGCTTGAACAGGAACTCCGGCACGAAGAAGGAGTGGATGACGTCGGTCGAGGTCAGGCTGAACTCGATGCTGCGGTCCGTGGGAAGCACCAGCAGCGGGATCGTCTCGCTGGTGCCCAGCGTGCTGATCGGCTTGCCGGTCGGGTTGTCCGGGTAGTCGAACTTCCAGTTCCACTGGAACGCGGTGACGTTCACCTTCACCGCCGGGTTCGCCACGCTCTTGTCGACGTCGTTCTGCACCAGCACGGTGTAGCCGAAGATGCCCGCCACGATGATCGTCGGCAGCACGACGCTGATGATCTCCACCGGCAGGCTGTACTGGAACTGCTTGGGCAGCTCACCGTCGCCGCGCTTGCGGTGGAACAGGGTGGCCCAGAACATGAAGCCCCAGACCAGAACGCCGACCACCAGCGACGCGAGCGCGAGCGTGGTCCACAGCTGGCGCATCTCCAGTGCCTGCGGGGTCACCCCGACCGGCCACCCGAAGCGGATCGCCTCGTCGACCGAGCACCCACTGGCCGAGACCGCCACGACCGCGGCGAGGACAGCGACCTTGATCGCCCGTCCGCACCGGGTGCGCCTCACGTCACCCACAGCCCACTGCCTCCCACTCGGCGATCGTGTCGACGGCGTCCACCGCACGGCGGTACCGCCTGCCACCTCGCCGGGAGCCTATAAGAACGACACCGCAAACTCGCGCTCGGGTACACCCTCGTTGATCGCCCGATGGGCCGGTTCCTGGGGAAAGGGTAACGGGCAATGGCGGGCGTCACACCACCGTCCGGCGTGGCGCCACCTCGGCCGCGGCGGCCGAACCCCGCCAGGCATACTTCCCCTCCCCGGGCCTCCGGCGTACCACCGGTCGCCGGGTCGAACCACCAGGGAAGGGGCGGGCGCCTCGCGTGTGCGGTCTACTCGGACTACTGACGGCCAACTCGGACGGTGAACGGCGGACCGAGGCGGTGCGCGCCGCATTGCACTGCTCACGTCACCGGGGGCCGGACGAGACGGACGTCTGGCACAACCGGGACGTGGTGTTCGGGTTCAACCGGCTGGCCATCATCGACCTGGCCAGCTCCCACCAGCCGCTGCACTGGGGTCCGCCCGGCGCCGAGGGCCGCTACACGCTGGCGTTCAACGGCGAGGTCTACAACTACCTGGAGCTGCGCGAGCAGCTGATCGCCGAGCACGGCGCCGAGTTCGCCACCCAGGGCGACGGCGAGGTCATCGTCGCGGCCCACCACTACTGGGGCCAGGACGCGGTGCGCCGGCTGCGCGGCATGTTCGCCTTCCTGATCTGGGACTCCCACGAGCGGGTGCTGTACGGCGCCCGCGACCCGTTCGGCATCAAGCCGCTGTACGTGCGCACCGGCCCGGACGGCACCGCGTTCGCCAGCGAGAAGAAGTGCCTGCAGGAGCTCGCCCCGTCGGGTGCGCTGAGCCTCGACGAGCCGGCCGTGCAGCACTACCTGCTGATGCAGTACGTACCGGAGCCGGCCACGATGCACCGGGAGATCCATCGCATCGAGTCGGGGACGATGTTCACGGTCCGCCCCGGCGAGGAGCCGGCCACCGAGCGGTACTTCAACCCGGTGTTCACCCCCACGGCGGTCACCGGCGGCCAGGCCGGCCGGGAGGCGCTGTACGGCCGGGTGGCCGACGCGCTGCGCGACTCGGTGGCCAAGCACATGCGCGCCGACGTCACGGTCGGTGCCTTCCTCTCCGGCGGGATCGACTCCACCGCGATCGCCGCGCTGGCCAAGGAGCACAACCCGAACCTGATCACCTTCACCACCGGGTTCGAGCGCGAGGGCTACTCCGAGGTCGACGTGGCCGCCGAGTCGGCCGCCGCGATCGGGGTGCGGCACGTCGTCCGGACGGTCAAGCCGGACGAGATGAGGGACGCCCTGCCACTGATCGTCTGGTACCTGGACGACCCGGTGGCCGACCCCGCGCTGGTCCCGCTGTGGTTCGTGGCCAGGGAGGCCCGCCAGCACGTGAAGGTGGTGCTGTCCGGGGAGGGCGCCGACGAGCTGTTCGGTGGCTACACCATCTACCGCGAGCCGCTGTCGCTGGCGCCGTTCGAGAAGGTGCCCGGCGGGGTGCGCCGCGCGCTGGGCCGGCTGTCCACCCGCATCCCGGAGGGCACCCGGGGCAAGGACCTGCTGCGGCGCGGGGCGTTGCCGCTGGAGGAGCGCTACTACGGCAACGCCCGGATCTTCCGCGAGGACCAGCTGCGGCGGTTACTACGCCGCTACGACCCCCGGCGCAGCACCGCGGAGATCACCGCGCACTGGTACCGGCGCTCCGAGGGCTGGGACCCGGTGGCCCGGATGCAGCACGTCGACCTGTTCACCTGGCTGCGCGGGGACATCCTGGTCAAGGCGGACAAGATGACCATGGCCAACTCGCTGGAGCTGCGGGTGCCGTTCCTGGACACCGAGGTGTTCCGGGTCGCCTCGGAGATCCCGCTGGCCGAGAAGATCACCGGCACCAACGCGTCCGGCACCACCAAGTACGCCCTGCGCCGGGCACTGGACGGCATCGTGCCCGCGCACGTGCTCAACCGGCGCAAGCTGGGCTTCCCGGTGCCGATCCGGCACTGGCTGCGCGAGGAGATGTACGACTGGGCCGCCGGGATCATCCGGGACAGCCAGACCGACCACCTGCTCGACCTGGCCGCCGTGCGCCGCCTGCTGGACGACCACCGGGCCGGGCCGATCGACCACAGCCGCAGGCTCTGGACGCTGCTGGTGTTCATGATCTGGCACGGCATCCACGTCGAGGGCCGGATCCGCCCCGAGATCCCGGAGCCGGCCTACCCCGTCGAGGTCTGACCCGGCGTGGTCGGACCCGGCGCGGTGCTCACCCGATGTGACGCGTTTCTCCACCGAGAGTATCTCTCGACAGTGTGGGTCGTTGAAGCGCACGAAGCGTCGAATGACGTCCGCCGCCTGCACGAGGGGTCTCACACGATGGCCAACTTCTTCGACTTCATCTTCGGCGATGGCAAGGAGCCCGACGGCTACCGCGACCTCGGCCGTAAGCACGAGTGCAACGCCGAGGACGACTCGGAGTGCGACTACTACTACGACCGGGAAACCGGCGGCCGCGACTAACTCCGTCGGACCTGGAACGAAGGGCGAGATCATGGGCATGTTCGACGTTGGGTTCCCGATCCACGGCGAGGACAACGACGTGCGGCGGACCTACCGGGAACGCGGTGGCTACCGCGACCGGGGCGACTACAAGTACGGCGACGACCGCGAGCACTTCGACGGTCACAAGTGGACGCGTGGCCACGACCACGACGACGACTGATCGAGCACCCGGCCGGGGACAGCCTCCCCGGCACCGTGCACTGCCCGGTGGCCCTGTCGACACCGACGGGGCCACCACCTCGGGCATCCGTAGCCGCTGACCGAGCCGACTCGGCCGGCCAGGTGAATGGTGGTGGCCAGCGTGGGTGAGCACCGGGAGTCCGGGCCACCGACCCGGTCGGGTCCCTCCCCCGCCGAGGCCGACCGGCCACCCCGGAAGACTCCCGAGCAGGCCCCGCCGCCGGGGGTCGCCACGCTGCGCATCATCTTCGTGCGGTTCTGGCCGCTGACCCGACCGCTGCGTCCACGCTTCTACCTGACGCTGGTGCTGGTCGTGCTGTCGCCGATGCTCAGCACCGCCGGGATCGGGATGTTCTCCATCCTGATCGACCGCGTCATCGTCCCGCACGACTTCGGCCTCTTCCCGCTGATCGCGCTGGCCTACCTCGGGCTGACCCTCGCGCAGGGCATCGTGTCGTTCACCGACCAGTACCTGTCCACCTGGGTCGGCGAGCGGTTCGTGATGATCCTGCGGACCAGGCTGTTCAGCCACCTGCACCGGATGTCGTCCGGCTTCTTCGAGACCCGGCCGCTGGGCGACCTGCTGTCCCGGCTGACCGGCGACACCGGGGCCATCGAGAGCCTGGTGCTGTCCGGCGTCGCGCAGAGCCTCACCTACGTCATCAAGCTCATGCTGTTCGTCGGCGCGATGTTCTGGCTGGACTGGCGCCTGGCCGCCGCCTCGCTGGCCGCCGCACCCGGGTTCCTGCTGGCCGCCCGGTTCTTCTCCCGCCGGATCAAGGTCGCCTCCCGGGAGAAGCGCCGCCGCTCGGCCGCCATCACCAGCGTGGCCGAGGAGAGCTTCGGCAACGCGGCCCTGGTCCGCGCCTACGACCGCGCCGACGAGGAGGACACCCGGTTCCACCGGCAGAACGTCGCGGTGTTCGACGCGCAGATGTCGGCGACCCGGCTGCAGGCCGTGTTCGGCCCGCTCACCGAGCTGATCGAGGTGATCGGCGTCCTGCTGGTGGTCGGCCTGGCCGTCTGGGAGCTCGCCTCCGGACGCATCAGCATCGGTCAGCTGCTGGTCTTCATGGCCTACCTCGCCCAGCTGTACGGTCCGATCCAGGGGCTGAGCGGGATGATGAACTCGATGTACGCGGCCAGCGCCGGAGCCGAGCGGGTGATCGAGATCCTGGACGAGGCGCCCACGGTGTCCGATCCGGACGAGCCCGTCGGCCTGGTCCGGGCCACCGGCGAGATGGTGGCGACCGGGGTGTCGTTCACCTACCCGGGTACCGACCGCCCCGCGCTGTCCGGCGTCGACCTGAGCATCGCGGCCGGCCAGACGGTGGCGGTCGTCGGCGCCAGCGGCAGCGGCAAGTCCACGCTGGCCAAGCTGCTGCTGCGGTTCTACGACCCGGACCGGGGCTCGGTCGCGCTGGACGGCGTCGACCTGCGGCGGCTGGCGCTGACCGACCTGTACCGCAACGTCGCCACCGTGCTGCAGGAGACGCTGGTGTTCGACGGGACCGTACGGGAGAACATCCTGTGGGGCCGCCCCGACGCGACCGAGCGGGAGATCGTCGCCGCCGCCACCGCCGCCGACGCGCACGAGTTCATCGTCGGACTGCCCAAGGGGTACGACACGAACATCGGCCAGCGCGGCCGCAAGCTCTCCGGCGGGCAGCGGCAGCGGCTGGCCATCGCCAGGGCCATGATCCGGGACGCGCCGGTCCTGCTGCTCGACGAGCCGACCACCGGCCTGGACGCCGAGTCCACCCAGCGGGTGCTCGGGCCGATGCGCCGGCTCATGGCGGGCCGGACGACGATCATCATCTCGCACAACCTGATGACCGTCACCGAGGCCGACTCGATCGTCTACCTGGAGAACGGCCGGGTGGCCGGGGTCGGCACCCACCGGCACCTGCTGGCCACCTGCCCGGGCTACCGGCACCTCTACCAGCTGCACCGGGAACCGGGCGCACCCACCGAGGAAGCGGCACCGCGGCCGATGGCCCGGCCGGCGGCCGGGCCATCGGGGTCGCGCCCCGACGGTGGACCGCGACCGCCGGCACCGGCGGGCGGACCGCGAACGCCGGCGCCGGCCGGCCCCCGGTTCGCCCCGGCGGGACGGGGCACGCCGCCGACCCGGCGGCTGTCGATCGGGCCGCTGCCCACCCCGCCGGCGATCGGCCACCGGCCGCCGCCGGGCCCGCCGGGTCGGGACCAGCGCTCGTACCCGCCGAGCCGGATCGGCGCGCCCCGACCCTGACGCTCCGGCTCGGAGTCGGACCGATGTCGAGCCGGGCACCGCCCGAGCCCGGACCGAGGTGATCGGCCGGGCTCGGGCGGTCAGGCGTCGGTCACCCGGTGGTCAGGAACCGCTCAGCACGCCGGAGATCGCGGTGGCGGCGTCCGGACCGTAGGCCTCCCGCAGCCGGCCCACCGCGGCCTCCCGCTCCCAGGGCCACTCCGGCGGGCCGTCGGTCTCCAGCACCTTGACGGCGACCAGCGACCCCAGCTGGGCGGAGCGCTCCAGCGAAAGCCCGCCGCCGACCCCGGCGAGGAAGCCCGCGCGGAAGGCGTCACCCACACCGGTCGGGTCGACCTTGGCGGTCTCGTCGACCACGCCGACCTTCACCTCGGAACCGTCCTTGGCCACCAGCAGGGCGCCCTGCTCCCCCAGCGTGGTGATCCGCACGTCGACCCGCTCGAGGATCTGCTCCGCGGTCCAGCCGGTCTTGCGCAGCAGGAGCTCCCACTCGTAGTCGTTGGTGATCAGGTAGCGGGCACCCTCGACCAGCTTGCGGATGTCGTCGCCCTCCATGCGGGCGAGCTGCTGGGACGGGTCGGCTACGAAGGCCACCCCCTGCTGGCGGCACTCCTCGGTGTGCCGCAGCATGCCCGCGGGGTCGTCGGCACCGATCAACACCAGCTCGGGTGCGTCGGAGCGGCTGAGCAGCGGCGTCAGCGAGATGTCCGCCGAGCGGGCCATCGCCCCGGTGTAGAACGAGGCGATCTGGCGCATGTCCTGGTCGGTGGTGCACATGAACCGCGCGGTGTGCACGTCCTCGCAGACCAGCACCTCCGAGCAGTCGACCCCGACCCGCTCGAGCTCCGTGCGGTAGTCGGCGAAGTCGGGGCCGACCGCGCCGACCAGGATCGGAGCCTGGCCGAGCGCGCCCAGTGCGTAGGCGATGTTGCCGGCGACCCCGCCCCGCCTGATCACCAGGTCGTCGACCAGGAAGCTCAGCGACACCCGTTCCAGCTGGTCAGCAACCAGCTGGTCGGCGAATCGGCCCGGAAAGTGCATCAGATGGTCGGTCGCGATGGACCCCGTCACGGCAATAGGCACGGGCGCCGACCCTACCGGCCGAACGGGCGAACCGACACCGCACACCGGTCGGGATCACCTCGCCGACCTCGTCCGGACACAGGTCTCCGGACACAGGTCGGCCGGGCCACCGGGGAGTGCTCCCGATGGCCCGGCCGGTACCACGATCAGCCGAACGAGTCGCCGCAGGCGCAGGACCCGCCCGCGTTGGGGTTGTCGATCGTGAATCCCTGCTTCTCGATGGTGTCCACGAAGTCGATCACTGCGCCCTGCAGGTACGGCGCGCTCATCCGGTCGACCCCGACCCGAAGGCCGCCGAAGTCGCGGTACAGGTCGCCGTCCAGGCTGCGGTCGTCGAAGAAGAGCTGGTAGCGCAGGCCGGCGCACCCGCCGGGCTGGACCGCGATGCGCAGGTGCATGTCGTCGCGGCCCTCCTGGTCCAGCAGGGCCTTCGCCTTGAGCGCCGCAGCGTCGGTCAGCTCCACTCCGTGGGTCTGCTCCGTCGTGGTGGTGCTGTTCTCGACGGTCATCTGCTCTCCCTTGCGGCTCGTCTCACGTCCGGGGGTGCACCCGGCTCTCGTCGGGTCAACATCGGCGAGATGGTGGATGTTCCCTCCGCACCGGTGACTCCCCATGGTGTCACACCCGGTACTCGCGGGTCACCGCGAGCGGCTCACCGGGATGTGTGCCCGGTCACCGTCCGCCCCACTGCTCGGCCACGTGCCCGGCCAGCGCGGCCAGCGTGCCCTCCGGATCGGCCAGCGAGACCTCCGTGCCGCCGGCGTGCTCGGCCACCGAGTAGGCGTCCTGCACCCCCACCGACGCCGCCTCCCGCCGACCCACGCTCACCTGGCCGGCCAGCACCAGGCAGGGCAGCCCGCGCGCGGCCGCCGCCTCCGCCACCGCGGTGACCAGCTTCCCGCGCAGCGACTGCCAGTCGAAGCTCCCCTCCCCGGTGACGACCAGGTCGGCGGCGTCCAGCGCGGCGTCGAGCCCGGTCAGCTCGCGCACCAGACCGGCCCCGGACACCCGCTCGCCGCCCAGCGCCAGCAACGCCGCGCCCAGTCCCCCCTCGGCACCACCGCCCGGTGCGGCGGCCAGCTCGTCCGCGTCCCGCCCCACCCCGGCCGCCAGCACCCGGACGTAGCTGCCCAGCGCCGCGTCCAGCGCGGCCACCGCCCCGGCGTCGGCCCCCTTCCTCGGGCCGAACACCTCGGCCGCTCCGTGCCGGCCCAGCAGCGGGTTGTCCACGTCGGCGGCCAGCACCAGCGACATGCCGGCCGGCAGCACCGGCGGGCCGGCCAGCGCGACGCACCGGGCCAGCGTCCCGCCGCCGTCCGGCAGCGCGCCGCCGTCCCCGTCCACCGGCGCGGCACCCAGCGCGGCCAGCGCGCCGGCCCCGCCGTCGGTGCACGCCGAGCCGCCCAGGCCGACCACGACCCGCCGCACGTCCGGGTCGGCCGACGCCGAGGCGATCAGCTCACCCACGCCCCGGCTGGTCGCGGCCAGCGCGGCGGCCGGCCCGCGCCGCTCTCGCGGGACCAGGTGCAGCCCGCAGGCCTGCGCGCACTCCACGTACCCGACCTCGCCGACGACCAGCCAGCGCGCGTCCACCCGCACGCCGTCCAGCGGCCCGGTCACCCGCGCCACGTCGAGCCGGCCACCCAGCACCGCGTGCAGCACGTCCACGAACCCGGTGCCGCCGTCGGCCAGCGGGATCTCGCGCAGCGCGTCCGCCGGCGCCGCCCCGCGCCACCCCCGCGCCAGCGCCGCCGCCGCCTCGGTGGCCGACAGCGTCCCGCCGAAGGAGTCCGGAGCGATCACGACACGCACCCGCCAGAAGCTACCCGGCCACCGACGCCGGTATGGTTGCGGACGTGAGGTTCCTGCGCCGCCACGCCGACGACGACGTCGCCACGGCCGATCCGGCCGACGACGGTCCGGCGGACGCGCCCGAGAGCACGGATCCCGAGGTCGCCGGTCGGCGCCACACCCCGGGCAAGGGCCGGCCGACCCCGAAGCGCCGCGAGGCCGAGGGGCGCCGCCGAGGCCCCGCGCCGCCGCCGCCGAAGACGCAGCGCGAGGCCCAGAAGCTGGCGAAGAAGAACCGTGCGCGGCGCCGGCAGAACTCGTCGGACCGCCGGGCGCGCATGCTCGCCGGAGACGAGAGTGCCCTGATGGCGCGCGACCGGGGGCCGGTCAAGGCCTTCGCCAGGGACGTGGTCGACTCGCGCTGGCACCTGATGGGCCTGTTCATGCCGCTGGCGGCCGTCGTGCTGCTGTCGCTGGTGCTGCCCATCCCGCAGATCCAGAGCCTGATCAGCCTGTTCACCATGATCGTGCTGGCGTCGATCTTCCTCGAGGCGGTGCTGCTCGGCCGGAAGATCACCAAGATGGCCAGGGAGCGGTTCCCGAAGGAGACGATCAGCGGGCTGTCGCTGGGCTGGTACGCGTTCGGCAGGGCCAGCCAGCTGCGCCGGCTGCGAACGCCCAAACCCAGGGTCAAGCGGGGCGCCTCGGTCTGAGCCGGCCCGCCGGGGCCGGGGCCGGGGCCGGGGAAACTGTCGGACCCCCCTGCCACGCTGTGCGCATGCTCCGGATCACTCCGCCGGTCGAGCTGGCAGCCGCTCCGCCGTTCGACCTGTCCCAGTCCGTGCGCGCCATGTCCGGCTTCGCGCCGTGCTCCGGCGAGCAGCGGGTCTTCGGTTCGCTGGTGCGCAAGGCGTTCGCGCTGGCCGACGGCACGGCGGTGATCGCGGAGCTCGCACCGGCCGGGCGGGGCGTCGCCGTCGCGTTGCACAGCACCGCGGAGCTGACCGGCGCTCAGCGGCACGAGGCCGAGGTCGCGGTGGGCCGCTGGCTGTCGCTGTCCGACGACCCGGCGCCGTTCCTGGCGGCCGCCCGCGCCGACCCGGCGATGGCTCCGGTGCTCGCCGAGACCGAGGGGCTGCACCAGGTGCGGTTCGGCAGCATCGCCGAGGGCGCCTGCTACTTCGTGCTCGCCCAGCGCACCTCCCAGGCTCAGGCCGGTGGCCGCAAGCGGCGGCTGGCCGGCGTCTACGGGCCGGGGCTGGAGCTGGGCGGCATCACCTACCGCGCGTTCCCCACGCTCGACACGCTGGCCGGGCTCAGCGTCGGCGAGCTCGCCCCGTTCACCGCCAACCTCCGCCAGTCCGAGTACCTGGCCGCCGTCCTGGAGCGGTTGGCCGGCTGGCCGCTGGGTTGGGGCCACCGGGTACCCACCGAGGAGCTGCTCGCCGAGCTGCGCACCATTCGGGGCGTCGGCGAGTTCACCGCAACCGGCATCGCGCTGCGGGTGTTCGGTCGGCTCGACGTCGTGCCGGCCCAGCTGCCGGTGTTCACCCGGGCGATCGAGGCGGTCTACGGCCCCGGGGTGTCGATGGCCGAGGTCGCGGCCCGGTACGGCGCCCAGGTCGGGCTGTGGGGCTACGTGGTGCGCACCGGGCTGGGCTGGCTGGCCGAGAGCGGCGTCCCGGTCGGCGGCTCGGGCGCGCCGGTCAGGCTTGCTCGTGCAGGCTCATCGGCCCGTACACCTCGGCCGAGCCGTCGAGCAGGGTGACCGCGTGCACCCCGTCGTCGAGGAGCTCGGGCCAGATGTCGGTGAACCAGGACTCCGCCTCGGTCTGGTCGGCGAAGGTCTCGTCCGGCCCGCTCGTCTCGTTGCCCGATTCGTCCAGGTAGCGCCAGCGGAAGCTCACGGGCGCAGACGGTAGCGTGCCGGGGTGCCCGACGCCGCGCGACGCACCCTGGTCCTGGGCGGCACCCGGTCCGGTAAGTCCGGGTACGCCGAGGGGTTGCTGCCCGCCGACGCGCCGGTCCGCTACCTGGCCACCGGCCGCACCGACCCCGCCGACGCCGAGTGGACCGCGCGGATCGCCGCGCACCGCGGTCGGCGCCCGCCGGCGTGGCACACCGTGGAAACCGTCGACCTGGTCGGCGAGCTGGGCCGCGGAGGTCGTGATCCGGTGCTGGTCGACGACCTGGCGACCTGGGTCACCGGGGTGCTCGACGACGTCGGGGCGTGGGACGGCCCTGAGTCGGCGCTGTCGGCGGCGGCGGGTCGCGGCGACGCGCTGGTGGAGGCGGTCGCGCGCTGCCCGTCCCGCGTCGTGCTGGTGTCCGCCGAGGTCGGGCTCGGGGTCGTTCCGGCCACCCGCGCGGGCCGGCTGTTCCGTGACGAGCTGGGGGCGCTGAACGCACGGCTGGCCCAGGTGTGCGACGAGGTGCTCCTGCTCGTCGCGGGCCTCCCCCTCCGCCTGCGCTGAGCCCGCACACCGCCCGCGGCCCGTACATCGCGCGGCCCGCACACCGCGGGCCCGCACATCGCGGGGCTCGCACAGACCGCGTGCGGGTCACGCAGACCCCGCGGGGCCTGTGCGGGCGGGGGATGCTCTGTGCGAGCCCGGCGAGGGGCTGAGCAGAGGCTGAGTGGCGCGCCTCTCATGGCGGGGACCCAGGCGGCGGGTCGCCGGACGAGTCGACCATGCTGGACGGATGGTGGACTTCCCGGCTATCGACGCCCCCGACGAGACCATCGGTCGGCGGGCGCAGGCCCGGCAGGCGGTGCTGACCAAGCCGGCCGGGTCGCTGGGCCGGCTCGAGGACGTGGGCGTGTGGCTCGCGGCCTGCCAGGGCAGCTGCCCACCCCGCCCGATCGCCCGGCCCCGGGTGGTGGTCTTCGCCGGCGACCACGGCGTCGCCCGGCACGGGGTGTCCGCGTACCCGCCGGAGGTCACCGGCCAGATGGTGGCCAACTTCCTGGCCGGTGGGGCGGCGGTGAACGTGCTCGCGGCCGTGTCCGGGGCCACTGTTCGGGTGGCCGATCTGGCCGTCACGGAGCGCGGCGACACATCCGGTGGTCCCCCCGCAACGGGTGACGCGGGACACGGCGCACCGGCCGGCGGGTCCGGGACCTCGGCCGCGGTACCGGAGCACGTCACCCGGCACCACATCCGCTCCGCCAGCGGCCGGATCGACCGCGAGGACGCGCTCACCGAAGAGCAGACCGAGGCCGCCGTCCAGGCCGGCCGGACCATCGCCGACGAGGAGGTGGACAGCGGCGCCGACCTGCTGATCGCCGGCGACATGGGGATCGGTAACACCACACCGTCCGCCGTGCTCGTCGCCGCGATCACCGGCGCGGAGCCGGTGGCCGTGGTCGGCCGGGGCACCGGGGTGGACGACGCCGGCTGGATGCGCAAGACCACCGCCGTCCGGGACGCGCTGCGGCGCACCCGCCCGGTCGCGGGCGATCCGATGGGGCTGCTGCGCACCGCGGGTGGGGCGGATCTGGCCGCCATCGCCGGTTTCCTCGCCCAGGCCGCCGCGCGCCGGACGCCCGTGCTGCTGGACGGCCTGGTCGTGGGGGCCGCCGCGCTGGTCGCGGAGGCGCTGGCTCCCGGGGCCAAGGACTGGTGGCTGGCCGGGCACCTCTCGGTCGAGCCCGCGCACCTGCTGGTACTCGAGCGGCTGGGCCTCGCTCCCCTGCTCGACCTGGACATGCGGCTGGGCGAGGGCTCCGGCGCACTGGCCGCGCTGCCGCTGGTCGTGATGGCCGGACGGATCCTCGGTGAGATGGCCACGTTCGCCGACGCCGGGGTCAGCGAGGCCGGTATCGACCCCGCCAGGACGGTCACGGGGGTGGCCACCACCGACCGTGTGCCCTCCGGCGGCGACGCGACCGCGACGGATGCACCTGTTGCCGGCCGGCCGGCCGCCACCGATTCGCCCGCCGCCAACCCGTCCGCTGCCGACAACTCGCCCACTGCCGGCGGGGCCGCGGCCGACACCGCCGGGAGCACGGACGACGCGGCCACCGGCCGCACCGCCGGGTGAGCCGGTGCGCGGAGCTCGCCTGGCGTTGAGCTGGCTGACCATCCTCCCGGTGCGGCTCGCCGGGGACGTGACGCGGGCGGACGGGGCGAGCGCCATCCGGTGGGCGCCGCTGGTCGGGCTGCTGCTGGGTGCGGTGGGAGCGGGGTTGCTGGCCGGGCTGACCCGGCTCGGCGCGCCCGCCGCGGTGGCCGGGCTGCTCGTCATCGCCGCGCTGGCGTTGGGCACCCGGGGCATGCACCTCGACGGCCTTGCCGACACCGCGGACGGGCTCGGCTGCTACGGGCCGCCCGAGCGCGCGCTCGCCGTGATGCGCGACGGCGGCGCCGGGCCGTTCGCCGTGGTCACGCTCGTGCTGGTGCTCGGCCTGCAGGTCGCCGCGCTGGCCCAGCTCGCCGGGCGGCCGCTCGGCTGGGCCGCGGTGCCGGTGGCGACGGTGGCGGGCCGGTGCGCGTTCGGCTGGTGCTGCCGGCGCGGGGTACCGCCGGCGCGCCCGGAGGGGTTGGGCGCGCTGGTCGCGGGCACCCAGCCGAGGGGGGTCGCCGCGTTGCCGTGGGTCGTGCTCGCGGCCGTTTCGGTACTCGCCACACCCGACCGCCCGTGGCAGGGGCCGCTGGCGGTGTTGTTGGCGGCCGCGGTGGTGGTCGGGCTGAGCGCGCACACCGCCCGGCGGTTCGGCGGGGCCAGCGGCGACGTGTTCGGAGCGGCCGCCGAGCTGGCCACCACGACGGTGCTGACCGTGGTGGCGTTCGGCCCGGCCTGAGTGCCCGCGCCGGCCCGCCGGTACGTCGGGCCAGAAGCGCCACACCGGGAGCGGACACCGCAAGCAACGAACCCGGCGGACAACACACCCGGGTGCGCCGATGCTGCCGGACGAACGCGCGTGCTCACCAAGGAGCGCGCGGCCTGCACCGCCTCAGCGCCGGCCGGGCACGCACAGCGCCGACCCCACCGCCTCAGCGCCGGCCGGGCACGCACAGCGCCGACCCCACCGGCCCTGTGCCATCCGGGCAGGCGTGTGCGGGCGTCGGGTCAGGTGCGGGCGGGAGCCTGGGCGAGCCGGTGCATCCAGTGGTGGGTGTCCGGGCTGGCGCCGCGCTGGATGTCGGTCAGCAGCTTGCGCAGCCGGGTGGTGACCGGGCCGGGCCGGCCGTCGCCGATCGGCACGTGGCCGTCGAGGTGCTTCACCCCGCTAATCGGGCTGATCACGACCGCCGTACCGGAGCCGAAGACCTCGGTGATCCGCCCGGTCGCGGCGCCGGCCAGCCACTCCTCGGCGGACACCTTGCGCTCGGTGACCTGGCAGCCCAGCTCCTTGGCCAGGGTCAGCACGGTGTCCCGGGTGACTCCGGGCAGGATGCTGCCGGTCAGCTCGGGGGTGACCACCTCGACGTCGTCGCCGGAGCCGAACACGAAGAACAGGTTGTTGCTGCCCATCTCCTCGACCCAGCGGCGCTCGCCCGCGTCCAGGTAGGCGACCTGCGGGCAGCCGTTGTCGGCGGCCTGCTGCTGGGGCAGCAGCGAGGCGGCGTAGTTGCCGCCGCACTTCGCGCCACCGGTGCCCCCCGGCGAGGCGCGCGTGTAGTCGGTGGCCAGCCAGACGTCCACCGGCTTGAGCCCGCCGGGGAAGTACGAGCCGGCCGGCGAGGCGATCAGCAGGTACATGTGCTCGGCCGCCGGGCGCACGCCCAGGCCGATCTCGGTGGCGATGATGAACGGGCGCAGGTACAGCGAGTCCTCCCCGCCGGCCGCCGGCACCCACGCCTCGTCGACGGTGACCAGCTCGGACAGCGAGTCGAGGAACAGCTCCTCGGGCAGCTGCGGCATGGCCATCCGGGCGGCGGAGGCCCGGAACCGGGAGGCGTTCACCTCGGCGCGGAACGAGGCCACCGAGCCGTCCGGCTGCCGGTAGGCCTTCAGCCCCTCGAAGATCTCCTGGCCGTAGTGCAGCACCATGCTCGCCGGGTCGAGCATCAGCGGGCCGTAGGGCACCACCTTCGCGTCGTGCCATCCTTCGCCCGCCGTCCACCGGATCGTCACCATGTGGTCGGTGAAGTACCGGCCGAAGCCGGGGTCGGCGAGGATCTCGGCACGGCGGGCGTCGGACGTCGGCGCCGGGTGTGTGGTACGGGTGAAGGAGAGGCGCGGCGCGGTGCTCATGGGTTCACGGTATCCCGAGTGGCCGCGGAACGATCGGACCTCCCACTTTCTGGGCTACCGACGCCCGGAGCTCGCGCCGGGCACGTCCAGTCACAACCACCTCGCGCTGCACCATGAAGGTCAAGCGAGATTCCAGAAATTGGGCCGAACGGGCTATTCAGTTAGACCGGCTCGGCCCTGTGCAGATTACGAAACGATCACGGACAATGAGTAAAAGCGTTCTACTCAGACATCTGTCACCGGTGGAGGTCCTGGCCGTGGTGGACGGTGGTTCGATCCGCGGCTTCCGGCTCGGTGTCGCCGCGTTGATCGATGACCTGTCCGCCGATCCGGAGCCGAAGGACTGGGCCGGCTCGCCGGCCGACCTGGCCAGGGCCGCCCGACTGAAGCAGACGCTGGCCGTCGAGCAGGCCCGCGTCGGTTGCCTCGAGGAGGCCGCGCACACCGTCGAGGGCGTCGTGCGGATCTACCGGCGACTGGCCCTGCACCGGTCGGCCCGCTACCGCCCCGAGCTGGCCGAGGCGCTGTCCGCGTGGGGGCTGTGGTCCTCCCGGCTGGGCCGCAGGGAACACGCGCGGGCCGCGCTGTCCGACGCAGTGGAGCTGTACCGGGACCTGCTCGACCGCGGCGCGCCCGGTCGGGTGATGACCCGGCTGCGGCTGCGCATCGGGCTGGCCGTCGCGCTGAGCAACCTGGGCCTGGCGCACTCCGACCTCGGCGACCACCCCTCGGCGGCGGCGGCCGGCGAGGAGTCGGTGCACGTGCTGCGCACGCTGCGGCGCCGCAACTGGGTGTACCGGGCCTTCGCCCGGCGTGATCCGGTCGGCTTCAACCACTGCCTGGCCACGTCGGTGAACAACCTGGGTGTGGTCGCGGCCGAGGGTGGTGACCCGGTGCGGGCGCACGAGCTCGCCGAGGAGACCGTGCGGCTCTACCGCGAGCTGGCCACGATCGCCCCGGTGCGGTTCGAGTCGGAGCTGGCCCGCGCGGTGCACAACCTGGGTCTGGCCGCCGCCGAGAACGGGCGCCCGGACGACGCGGCCTCGGCCACCCGGGAGGCCGTCGCGCTGCACCGCTGCCTGTTCCCCAGCGACCCGACCGACCACCAGCAGCACCTGGGCCGCGCGCTGTGTGCCTTCGCCCAGGTCCGGGCGGCGCGGGGGATCGAGCTCGCCGAGGCAGTGGATGCGGCCGAGGAGGCGGTGACGATCTTCGAGGAGCTCGCGGAACGGCGCCCGGAGGCCTTCACCGGTGACCTGCACGCCGCGTACCGGGCCGCCTCGCAGGTCCGCGAGGTCCGGGACGGGCCGGCCGAGCCGCCGGGCCGAACCCGCCGCTGACCCGGGCCGGGCCCCGCCCGCAGGCCCGATCGCCGGTGCGGAGATCACCCGCGAACGCCACGCGCGACCGGCGGCTCAGCGCACGTGCGAGGGTACGAAGGGCGGCCGCTGGACGACGCAGCCCAGCCGGCGCCCGCGCACGTCGACGGTGACCCGGTCGCCGTCGGACACCCCGGAGTCGGTGTCCAGCAGGGCCAGCGCCACGCCGGCGCGCAGCGTCGGGGAGAACGTGCCGGACGTCGTGCGCCCCACCGGGGTGTCCCCGTGCAGCACGGTCATCCCCGGCCTGGGTACCCCCCGGTCCTCGGCGAGCAGCCCGGTCAGCCGGCGCGCCGGCTTGTCCCGCCGCTCCGCGACCAGCGCCTCCCTGCCCCAGAACTCGGGCTTGTCCCAGCCCACCGCCCAGACACAGCGGGCCTGCACCGGCGTGATCTCCGGGCTCAGGTCCTGCCCGTGCAGCGGATACCCCTGCTCGGTGCGCAGGGTGTCCCGCGCGCCGAGCCCGCACGCCCGGCCGCCGACCGGGGTGGCCGCCGCGAGCAGCGCGTCCCACACCGCGGGGGCGTCGGCGGCCGCCAGCACCAGCTCGTAGCCGTGCTCACCGGTGTAGCCGGTGCGACACACCCGGACCGGGCCGCCGCCCGCCCCGGTGACGTCGCGGAACGACATGTAGTCGAGCTCGGTGGGCAGCCCGACCGCGGTGAGCACCTCCGGTGAGCGCGGCCCCTGAACGGCGAGCACGGCCAGCTCGGCGTGCCGGTCGACGACCTCGACGCCGTCCGGGGCGCCGGCGCCGAGGCGACCCAGGACGACGTCGGCGTTGGCGGCGTTCGGCATCAGCAGCAGCTCGTCGTCGGAGACCCGGTACACGATGAGGTCGTCGAGCACGCCGCCGTCGTCCGCGCAGCACAACGTGTACTGGGCCTGCCCGGAGCCGATGCGGTCGAGGTCGTTGGTGAAGCAGCGGTTGAGGTAGCCTGCCGCGCCGGGGCCGCGCAGCTCGGCGGTGCCCAGGTGGCTGACGTCGAACACGCCGACCGCCTCGCGCACGGCGGTGTGCTCCGCGACCACCCCGCCGTCGGGGTAGGACAGCGGCATCGACCACCCGCCGAAGGCACCCATGGTGGCCCCGAGCGCGGTGTGCCGGTCGTGCAGCGGGCTCTGCCGAAGATCCGATTCGGAGGTCACGGCGGCACGCTACCCGCCATCACCCACCCTCGGCGTCCCGAGACCGGCCGTCCCGGGCGGTGGCAGGGACACCGGGCGCAACGGCAGCACCGTGGTCACCGCCCACCCGGCCAGCACCACGGCCAGGGTGACCAGCAGCGTCGCCGTCGGGAGCAGGACCAGCAGCACCAGGCACAGCACCAGGCCGGTCCCCGCCGAGACCGTCGCCCACACCCGACGACCGTCCTCGCCGGGTCGGCGCAGCGCCGCGACGTGCAGCAACGCGTCGTAGAGCAGCGCGCAGCAGGCCGTCGCGGTCAGGGTCAGGACCGGGTCGGCGACCGCCGCCAGGACGGCCGAGACGACGATCACCGGCAACCCGGCACGCCGGCGCACCCCGACCTGCCCCGGCGGGGACAGCCAGCCGGGCAGCTCGCGGCGGCCGGCCAGCGCGCCGACCGTGGCCGTGCCGCCGGCGAACAACGCCACCAGCGCGGTGACGGTGGCCGCCGCCGCGCCCACCCGCACCAGCACGCCCAGCGCCGGGGCGTCCGCGCCGCCCACCGCCGTGGCGAGCGGGGCGATGTCGCCGGCGAGCTGGTCGAGCCCGAGGGCGTGTACGAGCGCCTGGCCCAGGGTGAGGTAGCCGAGCAGCGCCAGCAGCGCGGTCGCCGGGAGCATCCGGCGCGAGCCCGGGCCGGCGCGCCCCGCCGTCCGGGGGAAGCCGGCGAACGCGAAGTACATCAGGCCGGCCGCGGTGAGCACCCCGAGCGCGGTCACCGGGGGCTGCGCGGTCGGGTCGGGGACGATCACGGCGGCCAGCCGGGGGTCGGCCGGACCCGGGGGCAACCCGCCGGCCAGCGCGGACATCGACCAGTCCGGGGGCACCCGCCGGGTGGACCCGATGACCACGACCACGACCAGCACCCCGACCAGCGCCGGCACCAGCACCCGCGCCCCGCGCAGGGTCGGCCGCACCCCGGCCAGGTTGGCCGCGCCGGCCGCGAGCACCACCACGACCGCCACCCACCGGGGGTGGCTGGGCAGCACGTAGTCGGCGAACACCCGGCCCGCTGCCGCGGCCGCCGCTGTCCGGCCGGCCAGGAAGGCCACCGAAGCCAGCCGCCCCGCCCAGGGCCGGACCAGCCCGACGCCGTGCCGGTCGTCGCCGAACTCGCTGTACGCGCCGGCCAGGCGCGCCGCGCTCAGGCCGCTGAGCAGCGCCGCGGCCACTGCGAGCACGGTCGCCACCGGCAGCCACTGCCCCGCGTAGCCGGCGGCCGGGGCGAACACGATGAACATCCCGGTGCCCAGCACGGCGGCCAGGCCGAGCACGACGGTGTCGGCCCAGCGCGGCTGTCGGGGGGCGGCGGACGGCACCCGGACAGCGTGCACCCCCAGATCGCCCGTTCGGACGCACGCCGGTGTCATTAGCATCTCGAAGCGGAGTCGGTGAACCACACGCGACTCCGCTGGCACCGAGCACCACCGACCGGCACCGAGCACCGCCGACCGGCACCGCCGACCGGCACCGACAACTGGCACCGACGACTGGCACCGACCAGCACCGCACCGCATCCCGAGGAGTTCCGTGAGCGCACCCGAGTTCAGCCTGGTCACCGGTTCGGCCGCGAAGGCCGATGCCGACGCGTTGGTCGTCGGGCTGCGTCCCGGCGAGGACGGCCCGACCCTGGCCGGCGGCGCGGACGACGTCGCCGAGGCGTTCGGGGGGGCCGACGGAAGCCTGGTCGAGCTGCTCGCGCTGGCCGGGGCCACGGGCAAGGCCGACGAGGTGGTGAAGCTGCCCACCAGGGGCACGCTGGCCGCGCCGCTGCTGGTCGCCGTCGGGCTGGGCGCGGCGAAGGAGGGCGACGCCGACGCGGGCGCCGAGCAGGTGCGCCGGGCATCCGGGGCGGCCGCGCGGGCGCTGTCCGGCACCGGCAGGGCGGTCAGCACCCTGTCCCGGGTCGACCTGGTGGCGGCCGCCGAGGGCACCCTGCTCGGCACCTACGCGTTCACCGCGTACAAGAGCAACGGATCGGACAAGGGGCCGCTCGGCCAGGTCGGGCTGCTGGTCGAGGCCGACGACGAGGCGACGGCGGGCACGCTGTCCCGCGCGCTGGCCGTCGCCGGAGCGGTGCGCACCGCCCGGGATCTGATCAACACCCCGCCGAACGACCTGTTCCCGGCGAGCTTCGCCGACCGGGCCGCCGACATCGGCGCGGGCGCCGGCCTCGAGGTGGAGGTGCTCGACGAGCGGCAGCTGGCCGACGGCGGCTACGGCGGAGTGCTCGGCGTGGGCCGCGGCTCGTCCCGGCCGCCCCGGCTGGTCCGGCTGCGCTGGGCCGGTGGCGACTCGCCGCGCGCGTCGGTCGCGCTGGTCGGCAAGGGCATCACGTTCGACACCGGCGGTATCTCGATCAAGCCGGCCGCGAACATGGACCACATGACCTCGGACATGTCCGGGGCGGCGTGCGTGGTGGCCACGGTGGCACTGGCCGCGGAGCTGCGGCTGCCGGTGACCGTGACCGCGACGGTGCCGATGGCGGAGAACATGCCCTCGGGCACCGCCTACCGGCCCGGCGACGTGCTGACCATGTACGGCGGCAAGACCGTCGAGGTGCTCAACACCGACGCCGAGGGCCGGCTGGTCCTGGCCGACGCGATCGTGCGGGCCGCCGAGGACTCCCCCGACTACCTGATCGAGACCTCCACGCTGACCGGGGCTCAGCTGGTCTCCCTGGGCACCCGCACGGCCGGGGTGATGGGCAGCGACGAGTTCCGCGACCGGGTGGCCGGGCACGCCAGGGCCACCGGCGAGGGCGGCTGGGCGATGCCGCTGCCCGAGGAGCTGCGCGGCGACCTGGACTCGCGGCTGGCCGACCTGGCCAATGTGACCGGCCACCGCTGGGGAGGGATGCTCTCGGCCGGGCTGTTCCTGCGCGAGTTCGTGGCCGACGGGCTGCCCTGGGCGCACATCGACATCGCCGGGCCGTCGTTCAACACCGGCGGGCCGTGGGGCTACACCGCGAAGGGCGGCACCGGCGTCCCGGTCCGGACCATGATCGCGGTGCTGGCCGACATCGCGGAGAACGGCTGACCCGACCGGCGGTGCGCGGGGCCGTCGCTGGAGCCCGGCCCGTCGGTGCCCCGCGGGCCGGTCAGCGTTCCAGGTCGCGGCGCCGCTCCCGGTCGCGCAGCACGCGCTGCCGGGCGTCGTGCTCGCGCATCCGCCGGGGGTAGCCGAGCTGCCGCACGTCGTAGACGGGAATCTTCAGCGACTGGCCCAGCCGCCGGGCCGCCGCCGGGCCGCCGATCCGCCGCCGGGTCCACTCGCCGTCCTTGGCCACCAGCACCACGGTGATCGGGGTGACGGTGGTGGGCGGCTCGACGTAGGCCTCCACGCCCTGCCGCGCGGCGGCCCACCGCCGCAGGTGGTCGAGGTCGTCGGCGGCGGCCCGACCTCCGCCCGCGCGCCGTCCGCCGCCCGCCCGCCACCGTCCGCGCAGCCGATTCCACACGCCCATCCGCACACCCGCCCGCGATCTTCACCCATCAGCTCGTTGACAGTGCAACGTTCCGGACGCGCCGTTTTCTCCCGATTCGACAGTGGTGACAAGATGGCTCAGGCACCAGCCGCGACACAGGGAGAGAGCACAGTGGCCGACAACACCGCCGACCTGGTGATCCTCGGAGGCGGATCCGGTGGCTACGCCTGCGCGCTGCGCGCCGCGGAGCTGGGGATGTCCGTGGTGCTCGTCGAGAAGGACAAGCTCGGCGGCACCTGCCTGCACCGCGGCTGCATCCCGACGAAGGCCCTGCTGCACGCCGCCGAGGTGGCCGACGCCGCCAGGGACGGCGACCAGATCGGCGTCAAGACCTCGCTGGCCGGCATCGACATGGCCGGGGTGAACGGTTACAAGGACGGCGTGGTGGGCCGCCTCTACAAGGGCCTGCAGGGGCTGGTGTCCTCCCGGGGCGTCACCTACGTCGAGGGCAGCGGCACCTTCGTCGGGCCGAACGCGGTCGAGGTCGACGGGGAACGGTACGTCGGCCGGCACGTCGTGCTGGCCACCGGCAGCTACGCGCGCAGCCTGCCCGACCTGGAGATCGGCGGCCGGGTGATCACCAGTGACCAGGCGCTGACGCTCGACCACGTCCCCGATCGGGTGGTCGTGCTCGGCGGCGGCGTGATCGGCGTGGAGTTCGCCAGCGTGTGGCGCAGCTTCGGAGCCGAGGTCACGGTGGTCGAGGCGCTCCCCCGCCTGGTGCCGAACGAGGACGAGTGGGCCTCCAAGCTGCTCGAACGGGCCTTCCGCCGCCGCAAGATCAAGGCCAAGACCGGGGTGAAGTTCACCGGCGCGAAGCAGGACGACGACGGCGTGACGGTCACCCTGGAGTCCGGCGAGGTGCTCGAGGCCGATTTGCTGCTGGTCGCGGTCGGCCGGGGGCCGAACACCGCGGGCCACGGCTACGAGGAGGCCGGGGTGACCATGGAGCGCGGCTTCGTGCTCACCGACGACCGGCTGCGCACCAACCTGGACGGCGTCTACGCGGTGGGCGACATCGTGCCGGGCCTCCAGCTCGCCCACCGCGGCTTCCAGCAGGGCATCTTCGTGGCCGAGGACATCGCCGGGCAGAACCCGGTGGTGATCGACGAGGCCGGCATCCCCCGAGTCACCTACTGCGAGCCCGAGGTCGCCTCCGTCGGGCTGACCGAGGCGCAGGCCAAGGAGCGGCACGGCGAGGTCCAGACGATCACCTACGACCTGGCCGGTAACGGCAAGAGCCAGATCCTGCGCACCTCCGGGGCGGTGAAGCTGGTCAAGGCCGGCCCCGAGGGCACCCCCGGGCCGGTCGTCGGGGTGCACCTGGTCGGCGCCCGGGTCGGCGAGCTCGTCGGCGAGGCGCAGCTGATCTACAACTGGGACGCGTACGCCGAGGACGTGGCCCCGCTGATCCATGCCCACCCCACCCAGACAGAGGCGTTGGGCGAGGCGCACCTCGCTCTCGCCGGCAAGCCGCTGCACACCCACGGCTGACCACAGCCCCACCCGGCACCCGCGTGCCGCGCCGGACGAACCACGAGGAGTCAGAAGTAGCCATGGCCTTCTCCGTAGAGATGCCCGCCCTCGGCGAGAGCGTCACCGAGGGCACCGTGACCCGGTGGCTCAAGCAGGAGGGCGACCAGGTCGAGGTCGACGAGCCGCTGCTCGAGGTCTCCACCGACAAGGTCGACACCGAGATCCCGTCCCCGGCCGCGGGCACCCTGCAGCGGATCGTGGTCGCCGAGGACGAGACCGTCGAGGTCGGCGCCGAGCTGGCGGTGATCGGGGACGAGGCCGCCGGTACCGGTGACGCCGGCGGGTCGGGCGACGGTGCCGACTCCGGTGCCGACTCCGGTGCCGACTCCGGTGACGCCGGCGGGTCGAACGACGGCGCCGAGCAGCAGGCCGAGCAGGCCGAGCAGCCCGCCGAGCAGCCCGCCGAGCAGCCCGCCGCCGAGGAGCAGCCCGCCGAGCAGGCCCAGGAGCCGGTGGAGGAGGAGCCGGCAGCGGCCGCCGCCGGCAGCTCCTCCGGCGGCGGATCCGGCGGGTCCGGCGGGTCCGGCACCCCGGTGACGATGCCCGCGCTGGGCGAGAGCGTCACCGAGGGCACGGTCACCCGCTGGCTCAAGGAGATCGGCGACGAGGTCGAGGTCGACGAGCCGCTGCTCGAGGTCTCCACCGACAAGGTCGATACCGAGATCCCGTCGCCGGTGGCCGGCACGCTGCTGGAGATCACCGCGGCCGAGGACGAGACCGTCGAGGTCGGCGGCCAGCTCGCGGTGGTGGGCTCCGGTGATGCGGGCGGCTCCGCGCCGAGCGAGCCCCAGGGTGGCGGCTCCGACGCCCCGGCCGAGCCGGAGGGGCAGGCCGAGCCGGCGTCCGGCGGGTCGGGCGACGAGTCGCCGTGGCAGGAGCCGGCCGCCGAGAAGCAGCCGGCGGCCCAGGCCGAGCCCAGGTCCGAACCCGAGCCCAGGCCCGAGCCGGAGCCCGGGTCCGAACCCGAGCCCAGGTCCGAGCCGGAGCCCAAGTCCGAGCCGGCGCCGGCGGCCGCCAAGACACAGACGCAGACACAGACGCAGGAACCGGCCGGCGGGGACGGCGGTGCGGACCCGGGCGCCAACGGCAGTCCCTACGTCACGCCGCTGGTGCGCAAGCTGGCCGCCGAGCACGGGGTCGACCTGGGTTCGGTGCAGGGCACCGGCGTCGGCGGCCGCATCCGCAAGCAGGATGTGCTGGCCGCCGCCGAGAAGCCGGCCGAGCCCGAGCCCGAGGAGCCGGCCGCCGCCCCGGCCGGTGCGGCCGCCGGGGGTGCGGCGACCCCGGCCCGCCCGGCGCCGAGCGCGTCGGAGCCGACCGCCGACGAGGCCGCCAAGCTGCGGGGCACCACGCAGAAGATGTCCCGGCTGCGCGGCGTGATCGCCCAGCGGATGGTGGAGTCGCTGCACATCTCCGCGCAGCTCACCGCCATGCTGGAGGTCGACGTCACCCGGGTCGCGCAGCTGCGCCAGCGGGCCAAGGGCGGCTTCGAGTCCCGCGAGGGCGTGAAGCTGTCCTTCCTGCCGTTCTTCGTGCGGGCGGCTGTCGAAACTCTGAAGCTGTTCCCGCAGGTCAACGCGTCTATCGACAGCGAGCAGAAGCAGATCACCTACCACGACGCCGAGCACGTCGGCGTCGCGGTGGACACCGACAAGGGCCTGATCGTCCCGGTGCTGAAGAACGCGGGCGACCTGAACCTGGCCGGGCTGGCCCGGGGCATCTCCGACCTGGCCGACCGCACCCGCACCAACAAGATCAAGCCCGACGAGCTGGCCGGCGGCACGTTCACGGTGACCAACATCGGCTCGCGGGGCGCGCTCACCGACACCCCGATCGTCAACCAGCCGCAGGTGGCCATCCTGGGCACCGGCGCCGTGGTGAAGCGGCCGGTGGTGGTGACCGACGAGCTGGGGCAGGACACCATCGCCATCCGGTCGATCGCCTCGCTGGTGCTGACCTACGACCACCGGCTGGTGGACGGCGCCGACGCCGCACGCTTCCTGTCCGCCGTGAAGCGGCGGGTCGAGGCGGCCGAGTTCGAGGCCGAGCTGGGGCTGTAACCGGCTACGTGTCGACGCGGCCCGCCGGGACCACCCGGCGGGCCGTGTTCGCGATCCGAGCCGGTCCGGTCCGCGGTCAGGCCGATTCGGTCCGGTTTCGGTGCTCAGCCGGCGAGCAGGCGGGCCACCCGCTCCAGCCGGTCGCGCCACCAGCGATCCCGGCGGGAGTCCCGCTGCGCGTACCGGTCCAGCCGTTCCGGGTCCGCCCGGGGCGCCCGGGCCGGCACCGGGAGGTGGCCGTCGACGAGCATCGGCACGTCGGGCTCGGCCACCAGGTCGCCGTCCAGCAGCGCCAGGGTGCCCAGCCCGCAGGCCAGGTCGAGCTCCGGCAGCGCCCCGGCCAGCGCGAGCTGCGCCGCCAGCCCCACCCCGGTCTCCAGCGCGGACGACACCACGCAGGGCAGCCCCGCGCCGGCCGCCACACGCAGCGAGCGCCGGACCCCGCCCAGCGGCGTGCACTTGATCACCGCGATGTCGGCGGCACCGACCAGGGCGACCCGGCCCGGGTCCTCGGCGCGGCGGATGGACTCGTCGGCGGCGATCGGCACCCGCACCCGGCGGCGAACCTCGGCCAGCTCGGCGATCTCCGCGCAGGGCTGCTCGACGTACTGCAGTCCGTCGGCGGCGGCGTCCAGCGCGGTGATGCACGCCACGGCGGTGGGCACGTCCCACGCCGCGTTCGCGTCCACCCGGACGGCGCCGTCCGGCCCCAACGCCTCCCGCACGGCCGCCACCCGCACCCGGTCGGCGCCCAGCGAGTCCGGGCGGTCGGCGACCTTGACCTTCGCGGTCCGGCAGCCCGAGGCGACGACGAGTCGGTACGCCCGCTCGGGGTCGACCGAGGGCACGGTCACGTTCACCGGCACGCGCTCGCGCACCGGCGCCGGCCAGCCCAGCACCGCCTGCTCGACGGCGGTGGCCAGCCAGCCCACCGCCTCGACGTCGTCGTACCCCGGGAACGGGCAGAACTCACCCCAGCCGACGGGCCCGGGCAACACCACCCCCTCCCGGACGGTGATGCCGCGGAACCGGGTCCGCATCGGCACCGCGTAGACGGAGGCGGCGGCGAGGTCCAGGTCCCGTACCGCGACGCGGACCGCGTCGTCCCACGGCGCAACGGGTTCCCCGGGTGACTGGACGGGCACGGTCGGCCACCCTACCCAGGGGTGCGGAGCCTTCCGGTCGCGCCGGTCCCGGTGGTGCGACACCATCACCGCATGCGCATCATGATCGCCGGCTCGTCCGGCCTGATCGGCACCAGCCTGGTGCCCCATCTGCGCCACAACGGCCACGACGTGCTGCGCCTGGTCCGCCGCGAGCCGAGGGCTCCGGACGAGCGTGGCTGGGACCCCCCGGCCGGCACCCTGCAGGACGGCGCGCTGGACGGGGTCGACGCGGTGGTGAACCTCTGCGGCGTCGGCATCGCGGACAAGCGGTGGAGCGGCGCCCGCAAGCAGGCCATCAAGGACAGCCGGGTGGAGCCGACGGAGGTGCTGGCCGCCGCGGTCGTCGCGCATGGGGTGCCGACCCTGGTCAACGCCTCCGGCATCAACTACTACGGCGACACCGGGGACCGGCAGGTCGACGAGACCGCGCCGTCCGGCTCCGGGTTCCTCGCCGAGGTGTGCCGCGACTGGGAGGCCGCGACCGCCGCCGCCCAGCCGGCGAGCCGCGTGGTGCTGTTGCGCACCGCCGCCGTGCTCTCCCCCTCCGGCGGCATGCTGGGCAAGCTCAAGCCGCTGTTCCGGCTGATGCTGGGCGGCAAGATCGGTACCGGCCGGCAGTACCTGCCGTGGATCTCGCTGGACGACGAGGTCGGTGCGATCACCTTCCTGCTGGAGCACCCGGAGATCTCCGGCCCGGTGAACCTGGTCGGCCCGGAACCGGTGACGAACGCCGAGTTCACCCGCGCGCTGGGGCAGGTGGTCGGGCGGCCGACCCCGATCCCGGTGCCCGGGCTGGCCGTCAAGGCGGTGATCGGCGAGGCGGCCGAGGAGCTGGTGCTGACCGGTCCTAAGGCCGTACCCGCCGTGCTCGAGCGCGCCGGCTACCAGTTCCGGCACGCGACCATCGCCGAGGCGCTCAGCGCGGCCGTCAGCGCCTGACCGGCCCGGCGCGCCGGGCCGGTCGCCCGACCGGGCCGTGCCGCCGGCTCCGTCGCGCACGGCGGCGGAGCCGGCGTAGCGTGACGGGGTGACCACCTCGGCCGAGCCGTCCGTCCAGCCCTCTCCCGTCCCCGGCGGTACGGGCCGCGCCTCCTGCCGGGCGAGCGGCGAGCCGGTCACCCCGCTACGCCTCGGCGTGCTCGACTACCGCGCCGCATGGGACGAGCAGCGCGCGCACGCCGCCGCCCGGCTGGACGGCGGCCCGGACGTGCTGATGTTGCTCGAGCACCCGGACGTGTACACCGCCGGTCGCCGCACGCTCGAGCACGAGAAGCCGCTGGACGGCACCCCGGTGATCGACGTCGACCGCGGCGGCAAGATCACCTGGCACGGCCCCGGCCAGCTGGTCGGCTACCCGATCGTCCAGCTCGCCGACCCGATCGACGTCGTCGACTACGTGCGCAGGCTGGAGGAGGCGCTCATCGCGGCGTGCACCGGGCTGGGCGTCGCCTGCGGGCGGGTCGCCGGGCGCAGCGGTGTCTGGCTGGCCGCCGAGGGACGGCGACCGGAGCGCAAGATCGCCGCCATCGGGGTGCGCGTGCAGCGCGGCGTGACCCTGCACGGGTTCGCGCTCAACTGCGAGCCCGACCTGGCCGCGTTCGGCCGGATCGTGCCCTGCGGCATCACCGACGCCGGGGTCACCTCGCTGAGCGCCGAGCTGGGCCGCCGGGTCACCGTGGCCGACGTGCTGGACGAGGTCACCACCGCGATGCTCGCCGCGCTCGACGGCACCCTCCCGGTCGCCGACCACCCCGTCGGACGGTGATCGCCGGCTGGGCGGATCCGCCCCGGCCGACGATCACCCGACGGGACGGACGGCGGGCTCAGCCGACCCGGGGCATGACCTCCGAGGCGATCAGGTCGATGTGGTCGAGGTCGGCGAGGTCGAGCAGCTGCAGGTAGACGCGGCTGATCCCGGTGCGCTCCCGCCAGGTGTTGAGCCGGTCGGCGGCCTCGGCCGGGGTGCCGGCCACGCCTGTCTCGCGCAGCTTCTCCACCGGCTGGCCGATGGCAGCGGCCCGCTGGGACAGCTCGGCGTCGTCCCGCCCGACGGCCACCACCAGCGCGGCCGAGCGGCGCAGCTCCGCCGGGTCGCGGCCGACCTCGCCGCACGCGGAGGCGACCCGGTCGATCTGGGCGGCCGCCGCGTCCAGCGAGGCGAACGGCGCGTTGAACTCGTCGGCGAACCGCGCGGCCAGCGCGGGCGTGCGCGAGGCTCCCATGCCGCCGATGATCAGCGGCGGAGCCGGCTGCTGCACGGGCTTGGGCAGCGCGGGCGAGTCGGCGAGCCGGTAGTGCGTACCGTCGAAGTCGTAGAGCTCGCCGGGCAGCGTGCGCCACAACCCGGTGATGATCTCCACCTGTTCGGAGTACCGGTCGAACCGCTCCTTCAGCGGCGGGTACGGGATGCCGTAGGCGCTGTGCTCCTCGGCGTACCAACCGCTGCCGATGCCCAGCTCCACCCGGCCGCCGGACATCTGGTCGACCTGGGCCACGCCGATCGCCAGCGGCCCGGGCAGCCGGAAGGTGGCCGCGCTGACCAGCGTGCCGAGCCTGATGGTGCTGGTCTCCCTGGCCAGCCCGGCCAGCGTCAACCAGGCGTCGGTGGGGCCGGGCTCGCCGGAGACCTCGCCCATCTTCAGGTAGTGGTCGGAGCGGAAGAATGCGTCGAAGCCGGCGTCCTCGGCGCGACGGGCGACCCGGAGCAGGTCGTCGTAGCTGGCACCCTGCTGCGGTTCGGTGAAGATCCTGAAGTCCACGGGGGCTCAGGCTAGTCCTTCCGGCGCGGGCCGCAGCCCCTGCAGCAGCCGCGCGATCACCTGTTCGAACTCGGCGCGCACCCGGGCCGGGTCCTCGGCCACGCTCATCGCGGTGGCCGCGCCGGCCAGCGCGCCGGACATGGTGCGGGCCAGCGGCTCCACCGGCAGCCGGACGATCTGCCCGCCGTCCATCAGCTCCTGCAGCATCGTCACCAGCAGGCCCAGCGAGTAGCGCTCCTCGCAGGCCGACCACTCGGCGAACCCGAGCACGTGCGGCCCCTCCTGCCAGACCACCCGGCGGTAGACGGGCTCCTGGCACATGTCCAGGAACGCGCTCAACGCCACCTCCGCCGCGTCCCACGGTGAGCCCTGCTCGGCCTTGACCAGCTCCACCAGCCGCTGGTGCACGTCGTGCTCGATCTGGTCGAACGCCGCGCTGAAGAGGGCCTTCTTGCCGCCGGGGAAGTGGTGGTAGAGCGCGCCCTTGGTGACCCTGGCCGCCGAGGCGACCGCGTCCAGCGAGGTGCGTGCGTAGCCGTTCTCCGCGAAGTGCTCGATCGCGCTGTCCACCAGGGCCGCCCGGGTGCTCTCGGAGTACTCCTCGCGGCGGGAGCGGGCGACGGGTGCGCGACGACCGTTGCGGGACCTCGTCGTCGACATGGCGGGCATCATATTACGTACCGTCGGTACGTACTGATGGTATGTTGAAGTCATCGGGTACGGCTCCGGATCGGAACCGGCCCGGACCGAGACTTCAGGAGGTGTCACATGAGATCCACCCGACGCCCCGCCGAGATCACGACGGGCACCACCTACCGCGAGCTGAACGCCCTGCTCGACCACGTCGCCCAGCACCCCGAGGCGGCCGCCGACGCCACCGACGTGCAGCTGCTGCGGCTGCAGCACCGGTGGACCACCGCGCTCGCCGCCCGGCTGGACCAGACCCTCGAGGCCGGCGGGCCGGTCGCCGACGAGGTCGCCGGGGTGTGGCGCGGGCTCGCCGCCGAGACTCCCGCGCTGCGCTCCGTGCTCGACGCCGGCGAGGACCGGCTGGCCGGCGCGGCGCGGCGGGAGCTGCGGACCCTCGCCCTGGCCGCCGGCCTCGCCACCCTCGACGACCCGGCCGAGCGGGCGGAGCGGCTCGGCCGCGCGCTGCGGACCCGCGTCCGCGAGGCCCGCCCGCTGGCCCACGTGGCCTGAGCCGGCCCTCCCGCCGGCCCCGGCCCGGGCCGGCCGCCGCGTGCCTCGGCACCGCGGCGGCCGGTCCGGCGGGCGTAGAGTTGCCGCCGTGACGGCGACGCCAGCGCAACCAGAGGGCCGGAAGCTGCTCCGGCTCGAGGTCCGCAATGCCGAGACCCCGATCGAGTCGAAACCACCGTGGATCCGCACCCGCGCGCGGATGGGCCCCCAGTTCACCGAGCTGAAGAGCCTGGTCCGCGCCGGCGGGCTGCACACGGTGTGCGAGGAGGCGGGCTGTCCCAACATCTACGAGTGCTGGGAGGACCGGGAGGCCACGTTCCTGATCGGTGGCGAGCAGTGCACCCGGCGCTGTGACTTCTGCCAGATCGACACCGGCCGGCCCGACCCGCTGGACACCGACGAGCCGCGCCGGGTGGCCGAGTCCGTGCGCACCATGGGGTTGCGGTACTCCACGGTCACCGGGGTGGCCCGCGACGATCTGCCCGACGGCGGCGCATGGCTCTACGCCGAGACGGTCCGGCTGATCCACCAGCTCAACACCGGCACCGGCGTCGAGCTGCTGATCCCCGACTTCAACTCCCGCGACGACCAGCTCGGCGAGGTGTTCGGCTCGCGGCCCGAGGTGCTCGCGCACAACGTGGAGACGGTCCCGCGCATCTTCAAGCGGATCCGCCCCGGGTTCCGGTACCAGCGCTCGCTGGAGGTGATCACCAAGGCCCGCGAGGCCGGGCTGGTCACCAAGTCCAACCTGATCCTGGGGATGGGCGAGACGCCCGACGAGGTCACGGACGCGCTGCGCGACCTGCGCGGGGCCGGTTGCGAGATCATCACCATCACCCAGTACCTGCGCCCGTCGAAGCGGCACCATCCGGTGGAGCGGTGGGTCAAGCCCGAGGAGTTCGTGGCGCACTCCGCCGACGCCGAGGCGATGGGCTTCTCCGGGGTGATGGCCGGGCCGCTGGTCCGCTCCTCGTACCGGGCGGGGCGGCTGTACGCCCAGGCCGTCGGGCACCGGGGCGAGGAGCTGCCCGAGTCGCTGGCCCATCTGGCCGCCGAGGGTCCCGCCGCGCAGGAGGCCGGTTCCCTGCTCGCCCGCTGACCGGGGGTCGGCCGTATCCTGGTGGTATGGCCGCAAAGTCATCGTCAGCCAAGCCGGACAAAGCCGCCCGGGCCGAGGCCAAGAAGATAAAGCGCGAGGAGTCGCGCCAGCGTCGCAGGCAGCTCCTGCAGGCGTTCAACATGCAACGCAAGCAGGACAAGGCACTGATCCCGCTCATGGTGGGCTCGGTGCTGCTGGGCGCCCTGGTGTTCTTCGGCATCGGCCTGATCTGGGGCGGCCAGTGGATGATGCTGCCGCTGGGCATCGCGTTCGGTCTGATCGGAGCGATCTTCCTGTTCGGCCGCCGGATGCAGAAGAGCGTCTACACCCAGGCCGAGGGTCAGCCCGGTGCGGCCGGCTGGGCGCTCGACACGATGCGCGGGCAGTGGCGGGTCACCCAGGGCGTGGCCGGAACCACCCAGCTCGACGTGGTGCACCGGGTCATCGGCCGCCCCGGGGTCATCCTGGTCGGCGAGGGCTCGGCGCACCGGGTGCGGGGTCTGCTCGCCCAGGAGAAGAAGCGTGCGGCCCGGCTGGTGGGCAACATCCCGATCTACGACATCGTGGTCGGCAACGAGGAGGGCCAGGTGCCGCTGCGCAAGCTGCAGCAGCACGTGGCCAAGCTGCCCTCGAACATCAACGCCAAGCAGATGGACATCCTGGAGGGGCGGCTGAACGCGCTCGGGTCGAGGTCGGCGCAGGTCCCGAAGGGGCCGATGCCGCAGGGCGCCAAGATGCGCAGCGTGCAGCGAGCGGTTCGCCGCCGCTGACGAGGCCGGTACCCCCCGGTCACCGGGGTCGAGCCGGCACCCGGCGGGAGCGTCGGCCCGCGGACGCGGCGAGCAGCACGCCCACCCCGCCCAGCGCCAGGCCGGCCAGCTCGGTCGGGGCCAGCGTGTTGCCCAGCACCAGCCAGGCCAGCAGGCTGGTCGCCGCGGGGGTGAGGAAGAACAGCGCACCGACGGTGCTGGCCGCACCCCGCCGCAGCATCAGGTTGAGCAGCACGAACGTGCCGACCGAGTTGACCACGATGATCCAGGCCAGCGCGGCGCCGAACGCGGCCCAGTCGGTCACCCGGGGCTGCTCGAACAGCCAGGTCGCCACGCCCAGCACCGGCGCGCTGGCCGCGAACTGCACCGCGGTGCCGGACAGCACGTCCATCTCCCGGACGAACCGCTTCTGGTAGACGGTCCCGGCGGCGAGCCCGAGCAGCCCGACCACCGCGCAGGCCACCCCGGCCGGGGTGTGCGCCCACTGGTCGGACACCGCGACGACCACGCCGAGCGCCCCCAGGCCGAACCCCCACCACTGCCGCCCGACGATCCGCTCGCCGAGCACCGGGACGGCCAGCAGCGCGATCAGCGCCGGGTTCAGTCCCTGCACCAGCGCCACCAGGCCCGCCGGCAGGCCGATCCCCATCGCCGCGTACAGCGCGCCGAACTGCACCGCCTGCATGAGCAGCCCGCTGACCGCCACGTGCGCGAGCTGCCGGCCACGCGGCCACCGCCGCCGCAGCAGCAGCGCCAGGCTCGCCAGCAGCAGGCTGGCCCCGGCGAACCGGGCGAAGGTCAGCAGCAGCGGCCCCGCCGCGCCCACGCCGAGCGCGCCGGCGACGAACGCGCTGCTCCACAGCACCACGAAGGCCGGCGGTAGCAGCGCGCCGACCCGGAACCGGTCGTGCAGCGGTGCCGGTGCGGCGGTGTCCCTCGGCTCGACGGCGCCAGGCTCGACGGCAACGGGGTCGACGGCGCCCGGCTCGACGGCGCCAGGCTCGGCGGCGCCCGGCTCGACGGACGCCGAGCGCGCTCCCCGACGGATGTGCAGGTCCAGGCCGGCCATGCCCCCTCCTTGGTAACCGGTCAAAGCGGTTAGCACGACCGTAGGGACCTAGCCATAACCTGTCAATGCGGTTACCTTGGTGGCATGGGATACACCTTCGTCTCCGGCAACGTGGCGCTGGACCTGGCCGGCACGGTCGGCCACCGGGACGGCGAGGACCGGTACGACCTGCTGACCGGACCGGCGACGCTGGCCTCGTGGGTGGTCGACGCCGGCCTGGTGGACGAGGCGCCGCCGGTCGACGAGCACGGCCTGGCCGCGACGGTGGAGCTGCGCGAGGCGGTGTTCCGGCTGGCCAGGGCTCAGCTGCGGGGCGAGGCCGGCGCGGCGGCCGACCGGGACGTCCTCAACGCCGCGGCCGCCGCGGCCCCGGTGACCGTGACACTGCGCCCGGGGGACGGAGACGGAGTGGCCCGCGCGGGCGACCTGGACGCCGTGCGATCGAGCATCGCCAGGGAGGCGATCGGACTGCTGGGCGGTCCCCGCTCGGCCCAGCTCAAGGCCTGCGGCGCCGACCCGTGCACCCGGCTGTACCTGGACCTGTCCCGGCGGGGCGCGCGCCGCTGGTGCGACATGCGGGAGTGCGGCAACCGCGCGAAGGCGGCGGCCTACCGCAGCCGGCACGCCCCGACCGGCTGACCCGGCCGGGGTCTCGCACCGGCGCCGGGCGGAGGGTTAGCGGGAGCGGACCACCACGACCCCGGTGGCCCGGTCGTGCAGGCCCCGCGAGTCGGTATTGGTAATCACCGCCGGCACCACGAAGAACAGCAGCGCGGTCCGCAGCGCGGCCCTCGGCACGCCGACGAACCGCGTCCCGTCCAGCCGCGCCACGCGCATGCCGAGCAGGGTCATCCCGGGCGTCATGCCGAACAGCGCGGTGGGCACGATCGTGATCACCGCCCAGACCAGCAGGCTCCAGTTCCCCGGCGGCTCGGGCACCGTGAACAGCGCCGCCACCAGAGCGCTGAGCAGCACGTCGATCAGGAAGCCGAGGAACCGCCGGCCCAGCCCGACCACGGAGCCGACGCCCTCCTCGGGCAGGCCCAGACGTTCACCCGGATAGCGGTTGGCCGGATCCTCCCCGGCACGCTCGCCGACCTGGCCGCCGGGCAGCCACGATCCGGTCCACCTGGTCACGCTCCCAGCCTAGGCTTCCCCCGCGCGGTACCGTGAGCGCGACCCGTTGCCCGGGCCGTTAACACGCGCGAAACATGCGAGTGATGGACGGGCAACACGCCACACATACGTTCGCCCGGACTCGATCCCCGCGATCGACCGTAGCGGCGCTCGGGGCGCCGCGGCAGACACGAACCACATACGTAGGGAGCCACCGAGAGTGTTCAGCAACTCCGACGAGGTTCTGCGCTTCATCTCCGACGAGGAGGTGGAGTACGTCGACATCAGGTTCTGCGACCTGCCCGGCGTCATGCAGCACCTGACCGTCCCCGCCTCCGCCGTCGACCAGGACTTCCTCGACGACGGCATCGCCTTCGACGGTTCGTCGGTGCGCGGCTTCCAGGCCATCAACGAATCGGACATGGCCCTGTTCCCGGACCCGGCCACCGCGCGGATCGACCCGTTCCGCAAGCACAAGACGCTCAACATGAACTTCTTCGTGCACGACCCGCTGACCGGGGAGCGGTACAGCCGTGACCCGCGCAACGTGGCCCGAAAGGCGGAGGAGTACCTGGCCGCCTCCGGCGTCGCGGACACCTGCTTCTTCGGCGCCGAGGCCGAGTTCTACATCTTCGACTCGGTCAAGTTCGGCTCCGACCCGCACCAGCAGTACCACCACATCGACTCCGTCGAGGGCTGGTGGAACACCGGTCGCGAGGAGGCCGGGGGCAACCTGGGCTACAAGGTCGCCTACAAGGGCGGCTACTTCCCGGTTCCGCCGGTGGACCACTACGCCGACCTGCGCGACGACATGGTCACCAACATGATCAAGTCGGGCTTCACCGTGGAGCGGGGCCACCACGAGGTGGGCACCGCGGGCCAGGCTGAGATCAACTACAAGTTCAACACGCTGCTGCACGCCGCCGACGACGTGATGCTGTTCAAGTACCTGGTCAAGAACACCGCGTGGGAGGCCGGCAAGACGGTCACCTTCATGCCCAAGCCGCTGTTCGGCGACAACGGCTCCGGGATGCACGCCCACCAGTCGCTGTGGAAGGACGGCTCGCCGCTGTTCCACGACGAGTCGGGCTACGGCGGGCTGTCCGACATCGCCCGGCACTACATCGGCGGCATCCTGCACCACGCACCGAGCCTGCTGGCGTTCACCAACCCGACGGTGAACTCCTACCACCGGCTGGTGCCCGGCTTCGAGGCCCCGGTCAACCTGGTGTACTCCGCCCGGAACCGCTCGGCCTGCATCCGGATCCCGCTGTCCGGCAACAACCCGAAGGCCAAGCGCCTCGAGTTCCGCTGCCCGGACTCGTCGGGCAACCCGTACCTGGCGTTCTCCGCGATGATGATGGCCGGCCTGGACGGCATCAAGAACAAGATGGAGCCGCCGGCGCCGATCGACAAGGACCTGTACGAGCTGCCGCCCGAGGAGGCCAAGGACATCCCGCAGGTGCCCGGCAGCCTGGGCGAGGTCATCGACCGGCTGGAGGGCGACCACGACTACCTGCTCGAGGGTGGGGTGTTCACCGCCGACCTGATCGAGACCTGGATCGACTACAAGCGGGAGGCGGAGATCGACCCGCTGCGGCTGCGTCCGCACCCGTACGAGTTCGCGCTGTACTACGACGTGTGATCGGCGGCCCCGGCCCGCCGTCGCGGGCTCGGGGTCCTGACCAGGTTCGTTCGCCGGAGGCCCGGCGCCATCTCACGGGGGGTGGCGCCGGGCCTCCGGCGTTCACCCGTACCGGCGGCCGGGACACCCGGCCGACGAGCCCGGCGCTCGCTAGCATGCTCCTCGGATGATCATCCCGACTCGACGAGGAGACCGGATGGGCAAGCTCGACGGCAAGGTCGCATTCATCACCGGAGCCGCCAGGGGCCAGGGCCGCAGCCACGCGGTGCGGCTGGCCCAGGAGGGCGCGGACATCATCGCCGTCGACCTCTGCCGGCAGCTGGAGTCCGTGCCCTACCCGCTGTCCACCTCGGAGGACCTCGCCGAGACGGTGTCCCAGGTCGAGAGCCTGGACCGGCGGATCGTGTCCGCCGAGGCCGACGTCCGGGACACCGCCGCCCTGCGCGCCGCGGTCTCCGACGGCGTGGCCCAGCTCGGCGGGCTGGACATCGTGCTGGCCAACGCGGGGATCCTCGGCATCAGCGACCGGACCGACGTGGACCAGGACGCGCTGTTCCGCGAGGTGGTCGACATCAACCTCACCGGCGTGTGGAACACCGTCAGCGCCGCCGCACCGATCATGATCGCCAACGACCGGGGCGGCTCGATCGTGCTCACCAGCTCGACCCAGGGGCTCACCGGCCGAGGCGGTAACGGCAGCGGCGCGCTCACCGGGTACACCGCCGCCAAGCACGGCGTGGTCGGACTGATGCGGTCGTTCAGCCACTGGCTGGCCCCGCACGGCATCCGGGTGAATACCGTCCACCCGACCGGCGTGAACACCACGATGATCGTCAACGAGACCCTCGGCGGGATGATGGCCGCGCACCCGGACCTGGCCGATGCGCTGTCCAACCTCATGCCGGTGGACATGCTGGAGCCGATCGACGTCAGCAACGCGATCGCCTGGCTGGTGTCCGACGACGCCCGGTACGTCACCGGGGTCACCCTCCCCGTCGACGCCGGCTTCACGGTCAAGTAGGCGGGCCGGCCCGCGGCCGACCTCAGCCGATCGCCGACATGTCCATGTACATGACCTCCCAGACGTGCCCGTCCGGGTCGGCGAAGCTGTGCCCGTACATCGGCCCCTGCTCCTGCACCGGCTGCCAGGACGAGCCACCGTTGGCCAGCGCGTCGGCCACCAGCCGGTCCACCTCGGCGCGGCTCTCGGCGGACAGGCACAGCAGCACCTGGGTGGTCTTGTGCGGGTCGGCGATCTCGCCCAGCACGAAGTCCTGGAACCGCTCCCGCACCATCAACATCACCCAGATCTGCTCGGAGATCTTCACGCAGGTGGTGTTCTCGTCGGAGAACATCGGGTTGATGGTGAACCCGAGCCCCGTGTAGAAGGCGTTCGACGCGGACAGGTCGGTCACCGGCAGGTTGATGAACACCATACGGTCCATGGGGAGCTCCTCTCGCCCGTGGCGCGCGGCCCGCGCCGCGCGCTCACCGATACAGACCGAAAAGCCGGCGGGAACTCATCGGACTCTCCGATAGTTTTTCCGCCATGAGTTCCGCCGTGGCTGTCGATGCCGAGTTCCAGGCGCTCGTCGAGCCCCTCCGCCGCGAGCTGACGGTGCACTGCTACCGGATGCTCGGCTCGGTGCACGAGGCAGAGGACCTGGTGCAGGAGACCTACCTGCGGGCCTGGCGCGCCTACCACGGCTTCGAGCAGCGCTCCTCGGTGCGCACCTGGATGTACCGGATCGCCACCAACGCCTGCCTGAACGCGCTGCAGCGGGACAAGCGCCGGCCGATGCCGACCGGGCTGGGCCAGCCGCGCGCCGACCCGCACGCCGGCCTCGAGCAGCGCACCGAGGTGACCTGGCTGGAGCCGCTGCCCGACACGATGATCTGGAGCAAGGCCGACCCGAGCCCGGAGGAGGCGGCGATCAGCAAGGACAGCGTGCGGCTGGCCTTCGTCGCCGCGCTGCAGCACCTCACCGCGCAGCAGCGGGCCGTGCTGATCCTGCGCGACGTGCTTGCCTGGCAGGCGAGCGAGGTCGCGGCCACGCTGGACACCACGGTGGCGGCGGTGAACAGCCTGCTCCAGCGGGCCAGGGCGCAGCTGGCCCGGCAGCGCGGCGGGGCGCTGCCCGAGCTGCCGGCCGACGACCCGCGAGCCCGCGAGCTGCTGGGCCGGTACCTGGCCGCCTTCGAACGCTACGACGTGCCGCGCATCGTGGAGCTGCTCACCGAGGACGCCGTCTGGGAGATGCCCCCGTTCACCGGCTGGTACCTGGGCCGCGCGGACATCGGTGCGCTGATCAGCGAGAAGTGCCCCGCCATCGAGGGGGACGACATGCGGTTCCTGGCCAGCTGGGCGAATGGGCAGCCGGTGTTCGCGGTGTACATGCGCGGCGAGGACGGCGTGCACCGGGCCTTCCAGCTTCAGCAGCTGACCCTCGACGAGCGGGGGGTGAGCCACGTGGCCTGCTACTTCGACACCGCGCTGTTCGCCGCGTTCGGGCTGCCCGCCGAGCTGGAGGCGCGCACCGAGGACGGCTGACGGGTCAGGTCAGCGCGGCGAGCAGGTCGTCCGGCCGGGGCGCGCCCAGCAGCAGCCAGCCGCCCAACAGCAGCGAGGCGAACGCCACCAGCACGAACACACCGATCCACAACCCGGCGGGCAGCCCGGTCAGCCGGCCCAGCTGGTCGGCGTCCGAGTCCAGCCGGTACGGGTCGCGGCGCGCCTGCCGCCGCCGCCCGCCGGCCAGCTCGTACACCGCGCGCAGCCCGCCGAGCAGCAGGAACCAGGCCAGCACCGCACCGAACGCGGGCCGCAGCTGCGGGCCGCCGTACCAGGCGACCAGGCCCACCAGCGCGCCGCTGAGCAGGATCGCCGCGCCGCCGAACAGGTTGCGCACGTAGAGCAGGGTGACCAGCAGCAGCGCCACCACGGCCCACAGCAGCGCCGGTGACTGGTCGGCGGCCACCGCACCCGCCGCGGCCACCCCCACCACCGAGGGCGCCAGGTAGCCGGCCAGCGCGGTGCAGACCATGCCGGGGCCGCTCGGCCGCCCGACCGACACGGTCACCCCGGAGGTGTCGGAGTGCAGCCGGATGCCGGACAGCCGCCGCCCGGTGAGCACCGCCACCAGCGCGTGGCCGCCCTCGTGCGCGATCGTCACCGCCGTGCGGGAGTACCGCCACACGCCCCGGTGACCGACCAGCAGGACCGCCACCGCCGCCGCGGCCAGTACCGGGACGGCGGCGCTCTCCAGGATGCTCACTCGTCTCGGTGCACGGTGTCCGGGCTGAACGCCGGCAGGCACACCGCCACGTAGTCGCAGCCCGCCGCGCCCGGCGAGCTGTAGCGCACCCACTCCCCCGGCGCGGTGTGCACGGCCTGGCCGGCGAGCACGGTCAGCTCGCCGCCCTCGTGCTCCACCCGCAGCTCGCCGGCCAGCACCAGGGTGCACTCGTCGAAGTCCGGCCGCTGCCCCGGCTCGGACCAGCCGGCCGGGCTGCGCATGTGCGCCACCGAGAGGCGCGGCTCCGCCGAGTTCACCCGGCCCACGAACTCCTCGATGGTCTTCGGCGGCTCGCCCTCGGCGGTGATCCGGGTCGGGCCGGACATCAGCGTCGGCATGTCGGCCAGTCTGCCACCGTCGCCGGACGGCTCAGTCGACCCGGGGCTCCAGGTCGAAGGCGTCCTCGCCGACCCAGATCCGCAGTCCCTCGCCGTCCTCGGTGATGTAGCCGTCCTCCTCCTCGCCCAACTCGCGGGAGGCGCCGAGCGCGCGGGCGCTCAGCGAGATCCGCCCGTCGCCGAGGTCGCGGGGCCGGTACTCGGAGGCGAGCCACGCGGTGCGGCTCTCGGTGGCCAGGAAGGCGGCGTTCCGCTCACCCACCTCGGCGACCCAGCTGTGCTCGGGCACGACGACTCCCCTCAGCGCTCGGGACGGCCGGTGACGGCCAGCCCGAGCCCCAGGCCGACCATGGCCAGCCCACCGGTGCCGCCCAGCACGGACAGCCGGCGGGGCGAGCGGGCGAACCAGTCCCGCGCGGTGCCGGCGGCCAGCCCCCACGCCCCGTCCAGCACCATCGCCACCAGCACGTACAGCAGCCCCAGAGTGAGCATCTGGGTCGCCGCCCGGCCGGCCGAGGGGTCGACGAACTGGGGCAGCACGGCGGCGAAGAACACCAGCGTCTTCGGGTTGGTCAGCCCGACCACGAACCCCTGCCGGTACACCCGGCCGGCCCGCGCCGACACCGCACCCTCCGACAGCACACCCTCCGACAGCACACCCTCCGACATCGCCCCCGCGTCGCCCAGGGCATCGGCCAACCGGCGCCGCCCGAGGACCGTGCGCACGCCCAGGTACACCAGGTACACCGCGCCCAGCAGCCTGATCACCGTGTAGACCGCCGTCGACCGCTCCACCGCCGTGCCCAGCCCGAAGGACACCAGCGTGACCAGCACGACCACCCCGGCGCTGTTGCCGGCGACGCTGCCCAGCGCGGCCCGCCGGCCCAGCGCCAGCGTGCGACCCACCACGAACACCACGGTCGGACCGGGGATCAGCACCAGCACGACCGAGGCGAGCAGGAAGGCGATCAGCCGGTCACCGGTGGGCATGGAGTCACGCTAGCCCGCCCGCGCGTGGATGGCCCTGGGTTTACGGCTCGAGCCCGTAGAACACCCGCTCCACCACAGCGCGAGCCCGCCGGGTCACCCGGCGGTAGTCGTCGATGAACTCGCCGGGGTCGCCGTCCGAGGGGTAGCCCATCGCGCTGGCCACCGCCGCCAGCTCCCGGCCGGACCCGGGGAGCTGATCGGCGGGCTTGCCGCGCACCAGCGTGACCGCGTTGCGCGCGCGGGTGGCCATCGTCCAGCCCGCGGCCAGCGCGTCGGCGTCCGCGGCCGCGAGCAGGTCCGCCTCGACGGCCTCGCGCAGTCCCTCCAGGGTGCGCGTGGTGCGCAGCTCCGGCACGTCGCCGGCGTGCCGCAGCTGCAGCAGCTGCACCGTCCACTCCACGTCGGCCAGCCCGCCGTGGCCCAGCTTGGTATGGGTGGCCCGGTCCGCGCCCCGGGGCAGCCGCTCGACGTCCACCCGGGACTTGATCCGGCGGATCTCGGTGATCGTGGACTGGGACAGCCCGCCCTCCGGGTAGCGGATCGGGTCGATGAGCTCGCGGAACCGCTCGCCGACCCCCGGGTCGCCGCCGAGCGGTCGGGCGCGCAGCAGGGCCTGCGCCTCCCACGGCTCGGACCACTTGGCGTAGTAGGCGCGGTAGGACTCGCAGGTGCGCGCCAGCGGGCCGTTGCGCCCCTCCGGCCGCAGGTCGGCGTCCACCACCAGCGCCGGGTCCGGGCTGGGCGCGCCGAGCAGGTTGCGCACCTTCTCCGCCACCGCCGTGGTCCAGCGCACCGCCTGGTGCTCGGTGGCCCCGTTGATCGGCTCGCAGACGAACAGCACGTCGGCGTCCGAGCCGTAGCCCAGCTCGGCGCCACCGAGACGGCCCATCCCGATCACCGCCAGCCGGGCGGCGGGCTCCCCCGGCTGTGCCCTCGCCACCGACTCCATCGCCGAGCGCAGGACGGCGGCCCACACCTCGCTCAGCGCGGCGCACACGTCCGGGGTGTCCATCAGCCCGAGGAGGTCGGCGCAGGCCACCCTGAGCAGCTCGTGGCGGCGCAGCGACCGCGCGGCGGCCACCGCGGCCGGCGGGTCGACGTGCCGGGCCACGGCGGCGCGCAGCGAGGCCGACACCTCCAGCGGGTCGCGGGTGACCAGCGCCGCCCTGGGCGAGGTGTCGACCAGCAGGTGCAGCACCTCGGGGGCGCGCACCAGCAGGTCGGGCACCAGCGCCGAGGTGCCCAGCACGTGCATCAGCCGCTCGGCCACCGCACCCTCGTCGCGCAGCAGCCGCAGGTACCACGGCGTCGCGGCCAGCGCCTCGGACACCCGCCGGTAGGCCAGCAACCCCCGGTCCGGGTCGGCGGTGTCGGCCAGCTGCTCGAGCAGCACCGGCAGCAGCGTGCGCTGGATGGACGCCGCCCGGGACACCCCGCCGGTCAGCGCCCGCAGGTGGGCCAGCGCGCCCTCCGGCGAGGCCCAGCCCAGCGCGCCCAGCCGGCGCGCGGCCGACTGGGTGGACAGCCGCAGGTCCTCGCTGGGGATCTGGGACACCGCGGACAGCAGCGGCCGGTAGAACAGCTTCTCGTGCAGCCGGCGCACCCGCCGGGTGTTGGCCCGCAGGTCGGCCAGCAGCACTCCGACCGCGTCGCGGCGCCCGTCCGGCCGGATCCGCGCCGAGCGGGCCAGCCAGCGCAGCTCGCCGGTGTCGTCCCCGGCGGGCAGCAGGTGCGTGCGGCGCAGCCGGGACAGCTGCAGCCGGTGCTCCAGCATCCGCAGGAACCGGTACGAGGCGGCCAGGTTCGCCGCGTCCTCCCGGCCCACGTACCCCCCGGCACCGAGGGCGGCCAGCGCGTCCAGGGTGGAGCCGGAGCGGATCTCCGGGTCGGTGCGACCGTGCACGAGCTGCAGCAGCTGCACCGCGAACTCCACGTCCCGCAGCCCGCCCCGGCCCAGCTTGAGCTCCCGGTCGGTGTGCTCGGGGCGGATGTGCTGCTCGACCCGGCGGCGCATGGCCTGCACCTCGGAGACGAAGTCGTCCCGGTCGGCGGCGTGCCACACCATCGGCGCCACGGCGTCGGCGTAGTCGGCGCCCAGCTTCTCCTCGCCGGCCACCGGCCGCGCCTTGAGCAGAGCCTGGAACTCCCAGGTCTTCGCCCAGCGCCGGTAGTAGCTCAGGTGGCTGTCCAGGGTGCGGACCAGCGCGCCCTGCTTGCCCTCGGGGCGAAGGTTGGCGTCGACCGCGAAGCACGCCTCCCCGGCCACCCGCATCAGGGTCGCCGCCAGCCGGTTCGTCGTCTGGTCGACCGGCTCGGCCACGAAGATCACGTCGACGTCGCTGACGTAGTTCAGCTCGTGGCCGCCGCACTTGCCCATCGCGATCACCGCGATCCGGGGGTCCTCGGGGCCGTCCGGCCCGTCGGGGGCCCCGGCGCCCGTCTCCGGCTCCGGCAACACCTCGGCCACCGCCACCGCGAGCGCGGCCCGCAGCGCGGCACAGGCCAGGTCGGACAGCTGTGCGGCGACCTGCTCGACCGGCGCCACCGGCAGCGACGGCTCGCCCACGGCGGCCACGTCGGCCGCGGCGATGCCCACCAGCGCGTCCCGGTAGGCGTCGCGCAGCGCGATCACCGCCTTGGTGCCGGTCAGCGAGGCGCGGGCGCCACCCACCCCGGCCGGCGCGTTGGCCCGGTCCGGGCAGCCCACGGCGGCCAGCAGCGTCGCGGTCCGCTCGGCGATGTCCGGCACCCGCTCCGGGGTCAGCGCCCGGTCCGAGCGCAGCGTCCGCCACCGTTCGGGGTGGGTCACCAGGTGGTCGCCCAGCACGGTCGAACCGCCGAGCAGGGCCAGCAGCCGGCCGCGCAGCCCGATGTCCTCGCGCAGCGCGGTGTCCAGCGCCGACCACTCCGGCCCCGCCGCCTCGGCCAGCCGCTCGACCGCGCGCAGCGCCAGGTTCGGGTCTGGGCTGCGGGCCAGCGCCCACATCACCGGCTCCGCGGCACGCACCGGCCGGCCGTCGGCCCACCAGCCAAGGGCGATGAGGCTGTCCTCGGCCCACGGCTCGGTGAGCCCCAGCCGGATCAACGATGTCCCGGTACGCCGCTCGGTCACATCCGTGGATCCTGCCGCGGCGCGGGTGGTTTCGGCGAGCCGATCGCCCGGGCCACGCCCGGCGCCGCTCAGTGCCCGAAGACGCCGACCACGGTGGCGCGGCCGAGGGTGTGCGAGAACAGGTTGAAACCGAGGAACGCGGGGGTGGCGCCGTCCGGCAGCTCCAGCTGCTCGACGTCGACCGCGTGCACGGTGAAGTAGTAGCGGTGGTCGCCGTGCCCGGGCGGCGGGGCCGCGCCCACGTAGCCCTTGATGCTCGCGTCGTTGGGCAGGGTCAGCGCGCCGTCGGGCAGGCCGGGACCGCCCTCGGTGCCCGCCCCGGTCGGCAGCTCGGTCACGCCGGCCGGGATGTTCGCCACCGCCCAGTGCCAGAAGCCGCTGCCGGTCGGCGCGTCGGGGTCGAAACAGGTGACCGCGTAGCTCTTGGTGCCCTCGGGTGCCCCGGACCAGGCCAGCTGCGGTGTCACGTCCTCACCGCCCGGCACGCCCATGACGCCGCTGCGGTGCCTCTCGGCGAGCTGGTCGCCGTCCTTGAGGTCGGTGCTGGTGACCGTGAACGACAGCACCTCCGGGAGGAAGTCGTGGGGTCCCGGCGGCCGCGCTGCGGTGCTCATCTGGTCGTCCTCCTCGAACTGATCGAACCTGCGTCGGCAACGTACCGCCTCGCCGGCGCACGCGCCGGTCCGAGGATCAGGACACGATCAGGTAGGTGCCGTAGGCCACGACCAGGGCGCACACCCCGAAGCAGGTGACCGCGACGGCCAGCGCCCCGTTCACCCCGCCGAAGCGGCCGGCCGAGCCGGGGTGGGGTGCCGCATCGGAGCCGGCGTCCAGCGCGGCCGCACCCGCCCCGAGCGCCGCCACCCCCAGCGAGTACAGCACCATCCCGGCGATGGTCACTCCCATGCCGACGAGGAGACCTCGCCCGGTGCACCCCATTTGACGTGCATCGTCAGGCCTCCTCGCTCAGACGGTCACGGTCGGGACGGGCACGCCGGCGGCCTCCGGCGCGTCGTTGACGTTGTCGGCGGTGATCGGCTGCTTGCGGGAGGCCAGGAAGATGCCCAGCGCGGCGGCGATGACGACCAGCGCGACGATCACGGTGCCGGCGATCCCGAGCCCGGCCACCTGCCCGGCCAGTGCCCCGACGAGCGCGGCGGCGGGCAGGGTGACGACCCAGGCGACGCCATCCGGCCGGCCACGCTCCACCGCACGTCGGCCAGCCGCCGGCCGGCGTCGGCACCGAAGATCCGCCAGCCGCCCAGCTAGGTGCCGAGCGCGATGGCCAGGCCGGGGAGATGTCCACCGGCCTCTACTCTCGATTGGCCTTCATCAGGTCACTCGGAAGGGTCAAGGGCAGAAGTGAACGTCGGATGAACGGGAGACGTCAGAGAACCGGCAGGTACGTAGCCAGTTCATAGGGGGTCACGTTGCGCCGGTAGGCGTCCCACTCGGCGCGCTTGTTCCGCAGGAAGAAGTCGAACACGTGCTCGCCGAGGATCTCCGCGACCAGCTCCGAGTGCTCCATCACGGCGAGCGCCTCGGTCAGGTTCTGCGGCAACGTGTCGTAGCCCAGCGCCCTGCGCTCGATCTCGGTCAGCGACCACACGTCGTCACCGGCCGGCTCGGCCAGCTCGTAGCCCTTCTGCACGCCGGTCAGCCCGGCGCCCAGGATCACCGCGAAGGCCAGGTACGGGTTGCACGCACTGTCCAGCGAGCGGATCTCCACCCGGCGCGAGGACGCCTTGCCCGGCGAGTACATCGGCACGCGGACCAGGGCCGAGCGGTTGGCGTGGCCCCAGCACACCGTGGTCGGGGCCTCGCCGCCGACGACCAGCCGCTTGAACGAGTTCACCCACTGGTTGGTGACAGCGGTGATCTCCTTGGCGTGCCGCAGCACCCCGGCCACGAACGCCTTGCCGGTCTCGGACAGCTGGTAGGGGTCGGCGGGGTCGTGGAAGGCGTTCTGGTCGCCCTCGAAGAGGCTGAAGTGGGTGTGCATGGCCGAGCCCGGATACTGGGTGAACGGCTTGGGCATGAACGACGCCCGCACGCCCTGGGTCATGGCCACCTCCTTGACCACGTAGCGGAACGTCATGATGTTGTCCGCCATGGTCAGCGCGTCGGCGTAGCGCAGGTCGATCTCCTGCTGGCCGGGCGCGCCCTCGTGGTGGCTGAACTCGACGGAGATCCCCATCGACTCCAGCGTCTCGATCGCGTTGCGCCGGAAGTGCGGGGCCGCGTCGTGGCTGGCCTGGTCGAAGAACCCCCCGGAGTCGGCGGCCTCCGGCGGCGACCCGTCGCTGGGCAGGTTCTTCAGCAGGTAGAACTCGATCTCGGGGTGCACGTAGCAGGTGAACCCGGCCTCGGCGGCCCGGCTCAGCGCGCGCCGCAGCACGTGCCGGGGGTCGGCCCAGGAGGGCGAGCCGTCCGGCATGGTGATGTCGCAGAACATCCGGGCCGAGTAGTGGTTGCCCTCCGAGGTCTCCCAGGGCAGCACCTGGAAGGTCGACGGATCGGGCTTCGCCACCATGTCCGACTCGAACACCCGGGCGAAGCCCTCGATCGCCGATCCGTCGAAGCCGATCCCCTCGGCGAAGGCTCCTTCGAGCTCGGCGGGCGCGATGGCAACCGACTTGAGGTACCCGAGAACATCGGTGAACCACAGCCGTACGAAGCGGATGTCGCGTTCCTCGAGGGTACGGAGTACGAACTCCTGCTGGCGGTCCATGTGGTGGAGCCTAGGAACGTCGCGTTACGAACATGTTTCCGGGCTGGTGGGAACGCCGAAAGGGGTCCCCCGACGGGGTGATCGGCGGCCCTCCCCGGCGGTCGGAACGCCCGCGCGACCCCCCGTCCCGGATCACGGCCCGCCCTGCGGCCGCGGCCCGACGTAGCCCTTCTTGGACGTGGTGTCCATCCCGATCTCGTGGTCGATCCCGGCACCCAGGAGGTTGGCCCGGACCCGCGCACCGGTGGATCCGATGTCCAGCCCGATGGCCTTGTCCCCCTTGCCGCGGAACAGGTTGTTGCGGATCGTGACGTCCTGCACCGCCTCGATCATCAGGCCCTGCGATGCGCCGAACTGGCAGACGTTGTTGCTCCACACCCAGTCGGCCGAGGTGCCGTCGCCGCCCCCGCCGTCGCCCACGTCGCCGGGTCCCTCGGCCATCAGGCACTGGTTGTCGATGTTGTCGCAACGGTTGCCGTCGATCAGGACGTGCTCGCTGGACGGCTGGCCGCTGGTGAACGTCTGCATGCAGTCGGCGTGCGCGCCGCCGCCGTCCGGGGAGACGTCCGCGATGGTGTTGTGCGCGATCGTCAGGTTGTTGCCGAAGAACCGCAGGCCGTCGTAGTCGCCGCCGGTCGGGTGCTTCACCGTGTTGTTCCGCACGGTGATGTTGTTGCCCTTGATCTCGATGCCCGGCGCCGCCGCGTTCAGCACCTGGAACCCGTCGACCACGACGTTGTCCGCCTCCACGGTGATGCCCTTGACCGTGGTGCGGCCGGTGCCGATGACCTGCAGCGGGGCCTGCACCGACCCACCCTTCCTGATCTCCAGCCGGGCCGAGCCCAGGTTCCCCGTGACGCAGATCCGCGCACCGGCCGCCGCCCCGCTCAGCGCCCGGCTCAGCGCCCGGCTCAGCGCCGAGGCGTCGCCCACCGTGCTGCCGCAGCCGCCCTGGACCGGGGTGCCCGCGCCCGGTGGCCCACCCAGCACCGCCGACCCGGCCCGCCCGCCCGCCGAGGCGGCGCCCCCCACACCGGCCGGCCCGGGCGAGGCGGCGCCCCCCACGCCTGCCGAGCCCGAGCTCGCGGAACCGGACGCACCCCAGCCGGACGCACCCGAGCCGGCCCGTCCCGGTGGACCGGAGGCAGCGGAGCCAGAGCCGGCGGACGTACCAGGGCCGGAGGCGCCGGACGGGGCGGCTCCGGTGCCGGACGACGCACCGGAGCCGGTGGCCGGCGCGGGCGGCGGGAACCCGGCCGGGTTGCCGGAGTTCGAGGACGACGCGGAGCCCCTACCGACCAACGGACCCCGCACGCAGATCACGTCGGCCGGCCCCGCCGCCGCCAGTGCATCCCGCAACCCCGCGTCGTCGGACACCACCGTGCCGCACGGGATTCGCGCGACCGCGCTACCAGCGCCGTTTCCGTCGCCGGCGCTGCTGGCGCTGGTGCCACCGGCGGCCGGCCGAGGCACGGCATCGCCGCCGGCCACCGGAACGCCGGTGCCCGACGGGTGGCTCGACGGGCCGCCGGTGCGCGCGGCGCCGCCGGCCGCGGCCGACCGGGAGGCACCCGCGGCACCCGAGCCCGGAACGGCCGCGGAGCGGCGCCCGGCCGGGCCGGATCGCCTGTCGGTACCCGCCTGCGCCCCGGTCTCCGACCCCGACGCCGCGCCTGCGCCCGGCTCCGAACCCGTGCCCGAGCCCGACCCGGCACCGGAACCGGCCCGGTTCCCGGCGTCCGAGCTCCACCGGGAGCCGCCGCCGACGGCCGCAACGCCGGAACCACCCTCCGCGTCCCCGACCGAGCCGTCCGCACCGTCCCCACCGCCGGAACTCCACCGCCGGGACCCCCGCTGGAATCGTCGTCGCGGGAGTCCCCGCCGCCGGAGCCCCCTCGGTCACCGCCCCTGGCCAGTGCCGTGCCCAGCAGCCCGTCCGGCGCGGCCGCCGCACGGCTGCCCGCCGGGGACGGCGCGAAGGCGACCGTGAGCAGCGCGAACAACACCACCGCCGTGACCAGCACGGCACCCACCACGACCGCGGTCCGGGTCAGGTCGCCGCGCCCGGCACGCCGGGGGCCACCTGGCGCCGGTAGGTACCCAGCCCGCTCCATGGCCGCGAGCCAACATCGCGGCGGGACCCGCGCGATGCCGTTCCCGGCCAATCATGTGCGATCGCACACGACCGCCCACCGGACCGGCGGCCCCGAGGGCGTCGGCCGCCCGACGCCGACACGGCCCCGGTGGACGTGGTCCGCCGGGGCCGAGGTCGGTACGCGCGGGTCAGCTCGCCGCGACCGCGCAGCGTGCGCCCTCCGGAGGCAGCGCCTTCGGGTCCACGAAGTACTGGGTGACGATGTCGTCCACGCACTTGGTGCCCTGCAGCGCCACGGTGTGCTGGGTGCCCTGCACGCTCAGCAGCCGGGCGTTGAGCGCCTTGGCCAGGTTCACGCCCGCCTGGTACGGGGTGGCCGGGTCGCCGGTCACCGAGATGACCATGACCTGGGGCAGCCCGTTCACGTGCGGCTCGTGCGGCTCGCCGGTGTTGGGCACCGGCCAGAAGGCGCAGGGGTCGCGCGCCGGGTTCGGGCCGTGGCCGTCGTCGCGGAACGGCGCCACCTGCCGGGCGCGCTTGTCCGCCTCGAGCACCTCGGCCGGGTTGGTGACCGGCTTGTCGTCCACGCAGCCGATCGCGGTGAACGCGTCCAGCGTGAACTGGTACGTGCCGTCCTGCTGCCGGCCCTCGTAGAGGTCTGCCAGCAGCATCAGGATCCGGCCCTGGCCCTGGGACAGCTCCTCCAGCCCGCGCTGCAGCGGCGACCACAGCTGCTGGCTGTACAGCGCCTGGATCGTGCCGGTCATCGCGTCGTTGTAGGACAGCTTCCGTCCGTCGGCCAGCGTGATCGGCTTGTCGATCAGCGGCAGCACGAGCTTCCTGAAGTTCGCGGTGGCCTGCTTCGGGTTGTTGCCCAGCGGGCAACGCGGCTGGCTCGCGCACGAGGCGGCGAACGCGTCGAAGGCCTGCTGGAACCCGGCCGCCTGGGCCACCGAGCGGTCGATCAGGTTCTGGTCCGGGTCGAGCGCGCCGTCCAGCACCAGTGCCCGGACGTTCTGCGGGAACTGCTCGGCGTAGGTGTACCCGAGCCGGGTGCCGTACGAGTAGCCGAGGTAGGTCAGCTTCTGGTCGCCCAGCGCGGAGCGCAGCACGTCCATGTCCTTGACCACGTCACGGGTGCCCGAGTTGGCCAGCAGGTCGTGGCCGGAGCGCTGCAGGCACTTCGCGTCGTAGTCCTTGTTCTTGCCCTCGATCCGGGTCACCCCGGCCGGCGAGTTGTCGACCTCGACGTCGAGCCGGTCGGCGTCGCGTTCCCGCGGGGTGAAGCACTTGATCGACGGCTGGCTCGCCCCGATGCCGCGCGGGTCGAAGCCGACCAGGTCGAACCGCTGGCCCAGCGGGCCGTCCGCGATGTCCTTCGAGATGGACGCCGCTGCCTCGGTGCCCGAGGCTCCCGGACCACCCGGGTTGACCAGCAGCGAGCCGATCCGCTGGGCCGGCTGGCTCGCCTTGGACCGCAGCACCGCGATCTTCGCTGTCGCCCCGTCCGGCTTCGTGTAGTCGACCGGCACCTCGAGGAAGGTGCAGTCGAAGGACTTGTTGGCGAACAGGTCCTTGTCGTCCGGGGACGGCGCGAAGTCGGCGCACGGCCCCCAGGTGAGCTTCTGCGCGTAGAACTTCTGCAGGTCGTTGTTCGGCACCGGGCCGGTGGCGTTGCCCTGACCGAGCGGGCCGGTCGACGAACACGACACCGCCGGGACGGCGGCGAAGAGCAGCGCGACCAGTACGAGGAGGGGGCGGCGCAGGCCGCGCGCTGTGAGGTTCATCGGGGGACAGTTTGCACCCCCCTGTTCACCCGACGGTGCGGCGGGTCCGCGACCTGCCGGAACGGCACCCGTTGGGGTCACGCCGGCCGTCCGGTGACGCTCCGCGCCCCCGCGCCGGGGCTCGCCGCACGCATCCGGGGGACGCGCCGCGCCAGCCCTTCGCGAGGGCCGCGGCGGCCTCCCCAGCCCGGCCAGTGCGTTCACCACACTGCGGAGTGACGGCATCGCCGCAGGTCAGATACCTATCGAGGGAAATATCGTGTGACTATGGTCGCAGCCTGCTCCGTGCGGGACCCACCTGGTGCGAGGCTGTGCCTGCCACACCGGAGACGACCCGGGGACCCGCCAGGCGGGCCTCGAGGGAGGACGGTTGACGATGACGTCACCCGCATCTGGGCATGATCACGTGAGCACCACCGCCGCCGAGGACCGGGCGCCCTACCGCACCGGCCCGGCCGAGCAGGCCACCCCCACCGCGCCGGTCAAACGGATGCGCATCCCGACGCTGCTCGCCATGAAGCAGCGCGGGGAGCGCTGGCCCATGCTGACCGCCTACGACACCTACGCGGCCGAGATCTTCGACGAGGCCGGCATCCCGGTGCTGCTGGTCGGCGACTCGGCCGCCAACAACGTCTACGGCTACGACTCCACGCTGCCGATCACAGTCGAGGAGCTGCTTCCGCTGGTCCGGGCCGTCGTACGGTCCACCAGGCGGGCGCTCGTGGTCGCCGACCTGCCGTTCGGCAGCTACCAGACCAGCCCGGCGCAGGCGCTGGAGACGGCCACCCGGTTCCTCAAGGACGGCGGCGCGCACGCGGTCAAGCTGGAGGGCGGCGCGCGGTTCGCCCCGCAGGTCGAGGCGCTGGTCGGGGCCGGTATCCCGGTCATGGCGCACCTCGGGTTCACCCCGCAGAGCGAGCACACCATCGGCGGCTACCGGGTGCAGGGCCGGGGCGACAGCGGCGAGCAGCTGATCGCCGACGCGCTGGCGATGCAGGCGGCCGGTGCGTTCGCGGTGGTGCTGGAGATGGTGCCCGCGGACGTCGCCAAGCGGGTCACGGCCGAGCTGTCCATCCCCACGGTCGGCATCGGCGCCGGACCGGACTGCGACGCCCAGGTGCTGGTCTGGCAGGACATGGCCGGGCTCAACCGGGGCCGCACGGCGCGGTTCGTGAAGAAGTACGCCGACGTCGGCGAGGTGCTGCTCGGGGCGGCCCGGTCGTTCGGCGCGGAGGTCCGCGAGGGCAGCTATCCCGACCCGGAGCACTCCTACCAGTAGTCGTCCCGCGTGGGCGCGGCCGATCCCGTGCCCACGCGGAGACCCCCACCCGGCGGCAGACTGGTCCGGTGCGCACCTGCTACCCACCGATCGAGCCGTACCAGCGCGGGATGCTCGACGTCGGCGACGGGCACCGGCTGTACTGGGAGGCCTGCGGCAACCCGGACGGCAAGCCGGCGCTGTTCCTGCACGGCGGTCCGGGCGGCGGGTGCCGGCCGGACCACCGGAGGGCGTTCGACCCGGCCGCCTACCGGATCGTGCTGGTGGACCAGCGCGGTTGCGGGCGCAGCGCCCCGCACGCCGGTGACCGCGACCCTCGGACCGCCGCCACCGCACTCGAGCACAACACCACCGACGACCTGGTCGACGACCTGGAGCGGCTGCGCGCCCACCTGGACGTCGAGCGCTGGCTGGTGTTCGGCGGCTCGTGGGGCTCCACGCTGGCGCTGGCCTACGCGCAGGCCCACCCGGAGCGGGCGTCGGAGCTGGTGCTGCGCGGGCTGTTCACGCTGCGCCGGTGGGAGCTCGACTGGTACTACGGCGGTGGCGCGGCCGCGCTGTTCCCGGACCTGTGGGCGGAGTTCCTGGCGCCGCTGCCGGGCTGGCTGCACGACGCGTCCAGCGAGGCGATCATCGAGGGCTATCACGAGCTGCTCTACGACGACGACCCGTCGGTGGCGCTGCGCGCGGCGACCGCGTGGAGCGGCTGGGAGGGCTCCACCATCACCCTGCGCCCCCGCCCCGGCCTGGTCGACACGTTCACCGAGCCCCGGTTCGCGCTGGCCTTCGCCCGGATCGAGAACCACTACATGCGGAACGCCGGTTTCTTCGACGAGGGCCAGCTGATCGCGGGAGCGCACCGGCTGGCCGGCATCCCCACCGTGCTCGTGCAGGGCCGCTACGACGCGTGCACGCCGATCCGCACCGCGTGGGACCTGCACCGCGCCTGGCCGGGCTCGGAGCTGGTCGTGGTCGACGACGCCGGCCACGCGTTCGACGAGCCGGGCATCCAGCACGCCCTGGTCACCGCGACCGACCGGTTCCGCCGGGCCTGACGCGTCCCCGCCCGGCCGGGGTACGGCCGTCGGGGCCGGTACGGCCGGACGGCACCCGGACGGCGGCCAGCGGCGGGTCAGCCCTCCGGAAGGTCGGTGACCCGGATGCCGGCGTGCGTCTTGTAGCGGCGGTTGATGGCGATCAGGTTCGCGGTCAGCGCCTCGACCTGGTGGGCGTTGCGCAGCCGTCCGCCGAACACGCCGCGCACCCCGGGGATGGTGTCGGCCAGCGCCCGGACCTGATCGGTGGCCGCGCGGTCCTCCCCCAGCACCAGCACGTCCAGGTTGACCTCGGTCACGGTCAGGTCGGCCAGGGTCACCGCGGAGACGTGGTGGAACGCGGCGGTCACCGTGGAGTCGGGGAGCAGCGCGGCGGCCTGCTGCGCGGCGCTGCCCTCCTTGACGTCCAGCGGGAACGGGCCCTGCTTGTCGAACCCGAGCGGGTTGACGCAGTCGATCACGATCTTGCCGGCCAGCTGCTCGCGCAGCGAGGTGAGCAGTGAGTCGTGCCCGTCCCACGGCACGGCCACCAGCACCAGGTCGGCGGCGGAGGCGCAGCCGGCGTTGTCCGCGCCGGTCACCGGGCCGCCGGCGTCGGGCGCGGGCAGCCCGGCCTGCTCGGCGAGCTCACCGGCGGCCTGGCTGGCCCGATCGGCGCTGCGGGAGCCGATCACCACCGTCAGCCCGGCCGCCGCCCAGCGCAGGGCCAGGCCCTTGCCCTGCGGACCGGTGCCACCCAGGACCCCGATCGTCTGACTGGCCAGGTCCGGAAGCGCCGGATCGGTCACGTTGTCCTCCACAGCTCATGGGTTGATCAGCGCACTCACCTTAGAAGTGCCCGGCCGCCCCCGCCTCGTGGACCGCGCCGGACGCCACGGTTTAATGCCCGCCGTGACCGGATCGACGCCCTGCTCCGACCGCCGCCCGCTCCGACTCCGCCTGGCCCACCGGTCCCGCCAGCCCCGCGCGTCCCGTCCGGTGGCAGCGGCCCGTCGAGCGGCAGCGGCCCGCGGGACCGGACGGCTGCTCGCCGCCGCCGCGCTGGCCCTGCTCGTCCCGCTGGTCACCGGGTGCGTGCAGAGCGGCGGCAGCTCGGAGCAGAGCAACTCGGTCAACGGCGCCGGTTCCACCAGCGAACCGGGCTCGGGCTCCGGCTCGGACGAGGGGCCGAACTCGCGGAACGACTACCAGGTCACGCAGCCGGTGGGCCAGATCACCCTGGACGCCCGCGCGGGGTCGGTGAACGTGATCGCCGGACCCGGCCCGGTGTCGGTCACCGAGTCGCTGCGCTACTCCGACGACAAGCCGGCCACCAGCCACCAGGTCACCGGCGACACCCTGGCGCTGCGCGAGGACGGCTGCCGGCAGGAGCGGGCGGTGAACGGCCGCTGCGAGGTCGAGTGGGAGATCCACGCCCCGGCCGGCACCCGGCTGCGGCTGACCACCAGGGCGGGTGGCATCGACCTGTCCGGGTTCACCGCCGACGTCGCCGCCGAGACCTACAGCGGCGGGGTGGACGGCCGCGACCTGGGTGGCAGGACCGTGACCGCCACCAGCCGCAGCGGCAAGATCCGGCTCGGTTTCACGCAGCCGCCGGACCAGGTCACCGCCACGACCAAGGCGGGCGGGGTGGACATCGAGGTACCCGCGGGTACGAGCTACGCGGTGCGCGCGGAGACGAAGACCGGCCAGCCGGACATCGACGTGCCGACCGACGCCGGCTCGCCGCACCGGATCGACGCCTCCACCAGCGCGGGCTCGATCGACATCGGGACCAGCTGAGCCTCAGCGGGTGACCAGCCCCGCGTCGTAGGCCACCAGCCCGGCCTGGGTGCGGTTCTCGCAGTCCAGCTTGACCAGGATCCGGGACACGTAGCCCTTGACCGTCGTCTCGGACAGGTACAGGCGTTTGGCGATCTGGGCGTTGGACAGCCCCTCGCCGAGGCAGGTCAGCACGTCCCGCTCGCGGCCGGTCAGCTCGCGGATCAGGGTCAGCGCCCTGTCCCGGGTGGCGTGCTCGTCGCTGGAGGCGGCCAGCAACCGCCGCGCGGCGGCCGGGGACAGCACGGTGTGCCCGTCGGCGGCGACCCGCACCAGGCCGATCAGGTCCTCCGGCGGCGTGGACTTGACCAGGAACCCGGCGGCCCCGGCGCGCAGCGCGCGGATCACGTACTGGTCGGCGTCGAACGTGGTCAGTGCGACCACCGTGGGCGGTTCGGGCAGCGCGGCGATGCGGGCGATCGCGGTCAGCCCGTCCACCCCCGGCATCCGCAGGTCCATCAACACCACGTTCGGGCGGTGCCGGACCACGGCCTCCACCCCGGCCGCTCCGTCGTGCGCCGCCTCCACCACCTCGATGTCGTCGGCCGAGCCGAGGATGGTGCGCAGGTGCGCGCACACCATGGGCTCGTCGTCGACCACCACGACCCGGATCATGTCCCTCCTCCCGCGCCGGCCGACGCCGTGGGCGCCCCGGCGGTCCCGCGCGGCCGGTCCGGGGTCGGCACGTAGCCGGGCAGCGTCGCCTCCACCTCGAACCCGCCGTCCTCGGTCGGTGCCGCGTGCAGCGCGCCGCTGACCAGCTCCACCCGCTGCCGCAGGCCGAGCAGCCCGGTGCCGGAGCCGCTGGCGGTGAGGTCGGCGTCGCCGTCGTGGTCCGGCCGGCCGTTGCGCACGGTCACCCGGACCCGGTCGGCGCCGAAGTGCAGGCCGACCAGCGCGGTGGTTCCCGGGGCGTGCTTGCGGACGTTCGTCAGCGCCTCCTGGACGATCCGGTAGGCGGTGCGGGCCACCACCGGTGAGGCCAGTGCCGGGTTGCCCGAGCGGTCCAGCTCCACGCTGACCCCGACCGACTCCGACTCGGCGAGCAGCTCGGCGAAGTCGGGCGGGCCGGCCTCCCCGCCCGCCCTCGGAATGGCCAGGTCCTCGGTGGCGGCGTCCGGGGCCGAACGGAGAACCCCGAGCAGGTCGCGCAGCTCCTCCAGCGCCTGGCAGCCGGCGGCCCGCAGGTCCTCGGCGGCCGCGCGGGTGGTCGCGTCGGTCGCGGTCACCCCGAGGGCACCGGCCTGCAGCACCATCAGGCTGACCCGGTGGGTCACCACGTCGTGCATCTCGGCGGCCAGCCGTACCCGCTCCTCGACCCTGGCCTGCTCGGCCAGCCGGTGCTGCTCCCGCTCGGCGCGCTCCACCCGGTCGTTCAACCCGGCCACGTAGTTGCCGAGCATGGCGGGCAGCACGACCAGCAGCACCACACCGAAGACGGACTCCAGCGACGGTTCCCAGGGCCGGGCGGCGGCCAGCGTGGTGATCCCGACCATGATCCACGCCTGCCGCCGGTCGGCGCCGTAGACCAGCGCGGAGTACACCGCGAAGGGGACGAACAGCAGGATCCAGCAGCTGCGGGTGTCGGTCATCATCGAGCCGAGCAGCCCGGGCGCCCACCAGCCGACGCACAGCAGGCCGATCGTCGAGAGCGTGGCGAGGAACAGCACGGTCAGCGGGGTGCAGCGGCGCAGCAGCAGCGTGCAGGCCGCCACCGACTGGATGGCCAGGCCCCACGGGCCGTGCGTGCGCTGCAGATCCCACAGCCCGAGCACCAGCATCGCCAGCACGAGCGCCACGACGGTCACGTCGAACGCCGCCTCCCGCCAGGAGGCCCAACACCTCGCCCTCAGTCGGGCCGCGCTCGGGTACCGCACGCCGCGAACGTTACCCACGGGTGGCCGCGCCGTGCCTCCCCGCCAGCGCAAACACCTCCGTAAAGCGCGAGGCACCCGACGAAAGTGGCACCCGGTCCGGTGCCACGGCCGGGAAACGCAACCCGGTCAGCTATGGACATCCGACGGTCCGCGGGTCAGCCTTGTAGCTAGGCGTACACGCCCACGCCCTCGGGAGGCCGCGATGAAGCTCGGTAAGATGCTGTCCGTCGGAGAGGTCGTCGAGCACACCCCGGCCGAGGAGCCGAGCGTCGTGCCACCGGTGCCCGCCGCCCCGACGCCGGTCGAGGCCCGCGTCGAGCAGCCGGCCCCGGTTCGGGTCACCGCCCAGGCCGACCGCTAGCGGACATGGGGGGCTGGTCGGCCCGGCGCACCCAGAAGGAACGGCCGTCCGCGCCGCTACGCGGTTTCAAGCTGGCGCACCCGATGGTGTCCGCCGACGGGACCCGTGGCGGTTTCGGGGGCGTCACCCTCGGCCGGTCGAACATCTACGGGGTGCTATCGGACGCCGAGTGCGCGCAGGGCGGGCGGCACCGCAGCCCGTCCCGCTGGTGCGACTGCGGCTTCTACTGCGTGCACACCCTGGACGACGCCCGCGCGCTGGCCTGCGACCCGGACTACCGGTACGCGGTGCTGCTCGAGGTGGCGGCGTCCGGGCGGTTCATGCGCTACGAGCGCGGTCTGCGGTACGCCCGGCAACGGATCATGGGCGTGCGCGTGGGCCGGTGCGGCTGCGGGCACTCGGCGACGATGTTCGTGGAGACCGGGGCCGGGTCGATCGGCTGGCGGCGGCTGGTCGGTGCCTGCCCGGCCTGCGCGGGCCCGCGGCCGAGGATCCCGCTGGAGGACTTCGCCCGGCTGCTCGGCGGGCCGCCGGTCATGGTGGACGACACCGCGCACCCGTACCACCCGACCCGCCCGTACGACCTGAGCTCGACCATCTCCCCGCCGGCCGGCCCGGCGCTGGAGGAGACGGACCGGGAGGCGTTGGTCCCGCTGCTGTCCGCGGAGGTGGCGCTGCTGCAGGCCCGGCTGGACGAGGTGCAGCGGCAACTGCTGCGGCTCACCGAGCGCTGACCCGGGCCGCTCACCGAGCACCGCCCGGGCGGCTCATCGGGTACCGAGCCGACGCGAGCCGGCCCGGCTCAGGGCACGGTGAGCAGCTCGGGGCCGTCCTCGGTGATCGCCACCGTGTGCTCGGCGTGCGCCGCGCGACCACCCCCGGCGGTGAGCACCGTCCAGCCGTCCGGCCCGGTCCGGGTGCCCGGGCCGCCACGCAGCAGCATCGGTTCTACAGCCAGTACCAGGCCGGGGCGCAGCGTCAGCCCGCGCCCCGGCCGGCCGTCGTTGGCCAGGTGCGGCGGCTCGTGCATCCGCCGGCCGATGCCGTGCCCGCCCAGGTCGGCCGGCTGCCCGTAGCCGCTCGCGCGGGCCACGGTGCCGATCGCGTGCGAGACGTCGCCGATCCACGCGCCGGCCACGGCGGCCGCCACCCCGGCGGCCAGCGCGCGCTCGGTGGCGGCGATCAGCTGCAGGTCGTCGGCCGCGGCGATCGACGGCGGCCCGACCACGAACGACACGGCCGCGTCGCCGTGCCAGCCGTCCAGCTCGACCGCGCAGTCCACGCTGAGCAGGTCGCCGGCGCGCAGCCGGGCGCAGGTGGGCGGGCCGTGCACCACCGCGTCGTTGACCGACGCGCAGATCACCGCCGGGTAGGGCACCGGCGCCCAGCCGGGCTGGTAGCCGAGGAACGACGAGGTGCCGCCCGCCTCGCGGATCACCTCGGCGGCCAGGTCGTCCAGCTCGCGCGGCCGAACCCCCGGCTCGGCCCGGTCCCGGACCGCCGCGAGCACCCGGGCCACGACCTGGCCGGCGCGGCGCATCGCGGCCCGCTCGCCGGGTGTCTTCAGCTCGATCACCACGCACCGCCTCGAAGATAACTATACCGGATAACTATCCTAGATTAGTATCACGGGCATGGTCCGACCGCCACTGTCCCCCGAGGAGCGCGCCCGGGGCGCCCGGCTGGGCGAGCTGCTGCGAGCGGCACGCGGCGAGCGCGGGCTCGGCGCGGTCGCGATGGCCTCCGGGGTCTCGGTGGACGCGCTGCGCAAGATCGAGGCCGGCCGGGTGCCGACCCCCGCGCTGTTCACCGTGGCCGCCCTGGCCGCCGCGCTGGGGCTCTCGCTGGACTCGCTGGTCAGCTTGGCCGAGCTGCCCCGCGACGAGCGCCCCGGCGGCCGGTCGGTCCGGGACGCGGGGTGACCCGACGGGCCGGTGAGCACGGTGACCGCTAGCCCCGGGGGAGCTTCTCCCTGCGGCAGGTGTTGCGACACTCCCCCACCCCGGCGATCCGGGTGGTCAGCTCCGCGCCGTCGGTGAGGAAGCGCGGCGGCGTGCGCACGTGGCCCACCCCGCCCGGCGTGCCCGTGGCGATCACGTCGCCGGGGCGCAGCGTGGTGATCTCGGAGAGGTAGGCGACCAGTGCCGGCGGGTCGAACACCAGCTGGTCGGTGTTCGAGTGCTGCACAACCTCGCCGTCCAGCTCCGTGCTGATCTCCGCGCTGATCGTCGGGCCGCTCTCGGGCAGCTCGTCCAGGGTGACCAGGTAGGGCCCGAGCGGGGTGGTCGCCTCGAACATCTTGCCCTGCAGCCACTGCAGCGTCCGGTTCTGGTAGTCGCGCACCGAGACGTCGTTGAGCACGGCGTACCCCGCGATGGCCGCTCCGGCCTCGGCGGCGGACACGTGCCGCACCGGCGACCCGATGATCAACGCGAGCTCCGCCTCCCAGTCCACCGAGTCGGACACCGCCGGCAGCACCACGTCGTCGTAGGCCCCCACCAGCGCGGGCGGGAACTTGGCGAACAGCGTCGGGTACTCCGGGGGCGTCCGGCCGGTCTCCTCGATGTGGTCGCGGTAGTTCAACCCGACACAGATGATCTTTTCCGGGTGCGGCACCACCGGGGCGAAGTCCAGCCGGTCGGCCGGGTGCTCCGGGCCGTCGGCGGCCGCCGCCAGCTCGAGCCAGTCGGGCTGCGCCAGCAGCGTCCCGACGTCGGAGTGCCCGGTCTCGACCGCCGACCCGCCGTCCACCCGCACCGCCCGGTTGCCCGCACCGGTACGGATCGTCGCCAGCCTCATCCCGCTCCCCCGCTCGCCCGAACGATCTCCACCGGGCAACCTACCCCCGGCCGGGCGCGGCTACAGGGAGGCGTACAGCGCCCGCTCGAAGTCCTGGTACATCTTCAGCGCGGGCGGCTCCACGAACGGCAGGAACTGGGTGTAGATCGCGCCGGTCACCCCGCTGGTCGGGTCGACCCAGAAGTGCGTGTTGAACAGGCCCGCCCAGGCCCCGCTGCCCGCCGCGCGCATCCCCGGCTGCGCCTGCGTGTTCAGCAGCAGCCCCAGGCCCCACTTCAGGCCGGGGCCGAGGTTGCAGTCGCAGGTGGCCGCGGGGTCGGCGGACGGGATCTCCGCCGGGAAGTCGATCGAGCCGATCTGGTTGCGGAACGCCTCGTCCACGGTGGACCGCTCCAGCAGCGTCGCGTCGCCGAGGGTGCCGCCGCCGAGCAGCGTCCGCTGGAACGCCAGGTAGTCCCTCGGTGTCGAGTACAGCCCGTGGCCGCCGGCCCACCAGTCCGGCTGCTGGTTCAGCTCGATGTCCGTGGCGGCCCAGGCGCCGTCCTCGCCGCGCACGTGGATCGGCACCACCTCGGCGCGGCGGTCCTCGGCGAGGGTGAACGCGGTGTGCCGCATACCCAGCGGGCCGAGGATGTTGGCGTCGAAGTAGGCGTCCAGCGACTGCCCGCTCGTCGCCTCCACCACCTTGCCCAGCCAGTCGGTGTTGATGCCGTACTCGTACCGGGTGCCCGGGTCGGCCACCAGCGGCGCGGTGAACACGGCGCCCGAGCCGGACAGCACGTTCGGCGTGCCGGTGACGTCCTCCCAGCGCACCAGCTGGTCGTTGAAGAACCAGTACCCGAGCCCCGCGGTGTGCGTGACCAGCTGCCGGACGGTGGCCCGCGCGCCGGCGGGGCGCAGCTTCGGGGTGTCGCCGTCGAACCCCTCCAGCACCTGGATGTCGGCGAACTCCGGCAGGTAGGCGTCCACCGGGGCGTCCAGCTCCAGCACGCCGCGCTCCATCTGCTGCAGCGCGGCCACGGTGGTGACCATCTTGGTCATCGACGCGATCCGCAGCAGGCTGTCCGGCCCGATCTCGGCGGAGCCGCCCGCCGCCCTCGGCCCCGCCGCGCCCTCGTAGACCACGCCGTCCCGGTCGGCGGCCAGCGCGACGACGTTCGGCACGTCCCCGGCCCGTACCGCGTCGGTGAGGACCTGGTCGACAGTGGAACTGGACATGCGGATCCTCCGGGAACAGGTCGCGTCGGCGGTGACGCCTGTCACCTTTGTCCGGCGCCCGGCCGCGGTCAACCGTCCACCCGGCTCACCACCCGGCCCGGCCCGCGCAACCTCACAGCTCCGGGCGCCGAAGCCGCTCGACTTCGAGCGTTTTGCCAGGCACCCTGTCCGCATGTCGCTGGGATCCGTGCTCACCGCCATCGTCACGCCGTTCGACGACCAGCTGGCCGTCGACGAGCAGGCATTCGTCGATCTCATGCACCACCTGGCCGCGCACGGCTCGGACGGTTTCGTGGTGTGCGGCACGACCGGCGAGGCGCCGACCCTGGAGGTGGCCGAGCACCTGCGGGTGATCGAGCTGGCCTGCCTGGAGCGGCCGGCCGGCACCACGGTCATCGCCGGCACCGGGTCGAACAACACCCGGCACGCGGTGCGGATGACCGAGACGGCGACCGCGATGGGCGTCGACGGCATCCTCTCGGTGACCCCGTACTACAACAAGCCGACCCCGCGCGGGCTGGTCCGGCACTACCAGGAGATCGCGGCCGCCACCGACAAGCCGGTGGTGCTCTACAACATCCCGTCCCGGGTGGTCGTCGACATCCCGAACGACCTGCTCGCCGAGCTGGCCCAGATCGAGAACGTCGACTACGTCAAGCAGGCCAACAACGCGAACCTGGCACCGGTCGACGGGCTCGGGGTGTACGCGGGCAACGACGAGATCTTCGCCGCCACCCTGGACATGGGCGGCTGCGGGGTGATCTCGGTGGCCAGCCACGTGCTGGGCGACCAGATGCGCCGCATGGTCGACGAGCCGGAGCGCCGGGCGGAGATCGACTCCTCGATCCGGGAGATGCGCGACGCGGTGAACCAGCGCAACCCCGTCTCGATCAAGGCCGCGCTGAACCTGCTGGGCCACCCGGTCGGCGGCCTGCGGTTGCCGCTGGTGGAGGCGAACGAGGAGGAGACCGCGGTGATCCGGGACGCGCTGCGGCGCGGTGGCCTGCTCGACGCGGCGCCGGCCGACTCGGTGCCCGCCTGACCCCGGCTCAGTCCGCGTCGAGCGTCGCGGCCAGGCGGGCCGGCGCGATCAGCCGGAACGCCTCGCGGACGATCTCACCGACCTCCGTCCAGCTCACGTCCTCGACGTCGAGGTAGACGCCCAGCCAGCCGCGCCCGCCCACGTACGGCGGTACGAAGTAGCGCTCCGGGGCCTCGGCGACCAGCGCGTCCCGCTCCTCGGTCTCGGCCGCGCACCAGCACGCCACCCGGTCGTCGTGGTGCCTCCCGGCGAAGCTCACGAACACCTTCCGGCCGCGCACGAACCAGGTCGGCTCGCCGTGGCTGAGCCGCTCGGTGGCCTCCGGCATGGCCAGGCAGAGCGCCCGCAGCCGGTCCAGCGCCCCGGCCTGCGCCGGGTCGGCCGCCGGGTCCGGCCCGCTCACCCGCGCACCTGGTTGGCCAGCGGGCGGCCGGCGCGGAACGCCGCCAGGTTCTCGGTGACCAGCGCGGCCGCTGCCCGGGGCCGGCCACCCGCGGTGTGCGGGGTGAGGATCACGTTGGGCAGCTCCCACAGCGGTGACCCGTCCGGCAGCGGCTCGGTCTCGAACACGTCCAGCGCGGCGCCGGCGAGCCGGCCGGCGCGCAGCGCCTCGACCAGCGCCGACTCGTCGACGGTGGCGCCCCTGCCCACGTTGACCAGCCACGACCGCTCGGGCAGCCGGGAGATCAGGTCGGCGCCGAGGGCGTGGCGGGTGTCCGGGGCCTGCGGCAGGATCATCACCAGCACGTCGGTGCCCGGCAACAGCGTCGGCAGGTCCTCGGCGGCGCGCACCGGGTAGCCGGCGCGGGTGCCCGCCGTCCGGGCCACCCCGGTGACCCGGGCGCCCAGCGCGGTGAGCACCGGGGCCAGCCGCTCGGCGATGGAGCCGAATCCCCAGATCAGCACGCTCGCCCCGGCCAGCGTCTCCAGCCGCGCGTCCCGGCGTTCCACCCGGGGCCCGCCCAGGTCGGCGCGCCACCGGTGCTCGGGCTGGCCCGCCACCACCAGGTGCAGCCCGCGCAGCCCGCCCAGGATGAGCGCCAGCGCGTGCTCGGCCACGGTGTCGCTGTGCAGCGAGCGGCCGGTGGTGATCACGACGTCCTCGCCGAAGCCGGCGGCCAGCACGTCGTCCGGGCCGGCGGCCAGACCCTGCACCCAGCGCAGCGCGGTCAGCTGACCGGCGGCCTCGCGCAGCAGCGGCACGCTGCCGCCCCAGGACACCAGCACCTCGGCGTCGTGGTGCTCGGCCGGGATCGGCTCCGCCGGGCGGTAGCGGACCAGCTGGTCGAGCTCGCCGATCTCCGGCGGCTCGTCGACGTTGGTCGGGTAGAGGATCTTCACCGCACCTCCGGCGACGGGCAACGGGCAACGGGCGGACAACGGACAGGACACCGCGATGGTAGGCGAGCCGCCGCGACCGGGCGGCCCGTGCACGCTGACCACCGGTAACGTCTGCCGCGAGAGATCAGCCGGCCGGCCCGACCACCTTCCCAGCCCCGAGGAGCCCGCAGTGAGCACCCCCACCGACCGCAACCCCGACCTGGTGACCGTGATCGCCTCGATGCGCGCCCGGGCCGGCATGGAGGAGCAGCTCAGGGCCGCCCTGGAGGCCGCGATCACGCCCACCAAGGCCGAGGAGGGCAACGTCAACTACGACCTGCACCAGGCGGTCGACGACCCGGCGGTCTTCTACTTCTACGAGAACTGGGTCAGCGCGGAGGCTCTCGACCAGCACATGCGCTCCGCGCACCTGCGTGAGCTGGCCGCGCACGCCGGCGAGCTGGTGGACGGCGCGATGACGGTCGTGCAGCTGCGCCGCATCGCCTGACCGGACCGGCGGCTCAGACGAAGACGCCCACGATCAGACCGACGCTCAGGAAGAGCAGCACAAGAGTGACCCGTAGGTGGGCCGGCAGACCGACCGGGGACACCGCGCGGGAGCACTGCCGGCCGAACCGGTGTGCCCGCCAGAAGGCCAGGTGATCACCCAGTGTGAGCTGGCCATGACGGTGGGCGTCGCGCCGCAGACGCCGCGCGGAACGCCCGGCGGCCCCGCCGAGCGCCGGCGCGGCGGTCGGTCGGCGCACGAGGGACGAGCCGTGGTACAGATCCATGATGGGTTCGAACTTACGGGTGGTGCCGTCACAGTTTCCACACCCACATGGGTGAGATCACCTTCTGAGAATCACCTCTTTGCACCCTCAAGTCCCGCAGAAGCTGGTAATTCACTCTTCTCTCACCAGCCTCATTAAATCAACCGGGTGGCATACGGCAACCCCGAGCGACCGCTTCGGCCGCGTCCCTTGACCACCCCCGCCCGGCACCCGGGCCGGTCCGGCGCCACCGGGGCCGGCCGGGCCGCGATCGGATGGGCGGCGCCCGCCGCGTCGGACGGTCCGGACGGAGGCGGCGGGACCGGCGGCGGCCGTGGTGCGGATGTGGCTACCCACCGCGACCCCGGCCCGGTGGCCCGGGCGACCGGGCCGACCCGGCGGGCGATCGGGCCGGGCCGGGATTCAGGGCACGGAACGCGGGGCTGGGGTCCGACGCGCGGACCCGGGGGTTCGGGCACGGAAGCACGGGGTCCGGGCACGAAGCAGGGGGGACCCAGCACGGCGGACCCGACCGCGGCCGGAATGCCCGCTCCGGCCGCGCGCCGCGCGAGGATGGCGGCATGGACGGCGTGCCGCTCGGGCAGACCCTCATCGGGGTGGCCGGCATGATGCTGTGGGCGGCGCTGTGCGGCATGCCCGCGCTGGTGCTCTACAACCTGGCCAACCGCACCCGCTCCGGAGCCGGGGCGTGGATAGCCATGGTGCTGATGCTGCTCGTGTGGTTCCCATTGGTCACGGCGCTGTGCCTGTGGGCGGTCTCCACGATGATCGGCCTGAGGCTGACGTGAGCCCGGGCCGGGGCCGGGGGCGGTACTACTTCGCTCCGGCCGGGCTGAGCGGCGCGGGACCGGTGGGCACGCGCTGGTTGCCGCCGCCTCCCCCGCCTCCGGAGTCCGGGTCGGTCCGCACCCAGATCCGCACCCGGTGGCCCGTGCTCACCTTGCTGCCCGGGTCAGGTTGCTGGGCGGCGACCACTCCCCGGACATTCGGGGAGTGGGCCGGGTCTTGGTCGACTGCCAGTACGCGCGCGTCGAGCGCCAGGTCGTGAGCCGTGGTCGCGGACTGTCCCACCAGTGATGGGACCACGGCCTCTTCTGTGCGTTGTCCCATCCGTCCAATATACGGACGTCATACCTGACCCGCAGACCCCGGGCGATCGACCATCCGGCGGGACGGATACCCCCGGTTGGGTGGTGTGCGGTTGCGATACCTGATCCGTGGTACGCCGGTATCAGCACATCGGTGCGATTTCAGGGCGTTGGTACGAGGAGAACGACGATGTTGAGCAACCGGGACAGCGAGACGTTACGTGGGATGGAGCGTCGGCTGGCCTCCGACGACCCGGCGCTGGCGGCGCTGCTGCGCAGCCGTGCCGACACGGTGTCCGGCCGGCACCACCGGTGGGCGCACGACCTGGTGCTGACCCTGGCCGTGCTCGCCGCGCTCCCCTGCCTGCTGTTCGGCGCATTCGGCTCCGGCCTGGTGGCACTGCTGTTCGCCGCCGGGGTGTTCATGCTGCGCAGGCTGCGTTTCCCGGCCCAGCGCTCGGCCCCGCAGCCGGAGCAGCCCGGCGTCACCTCCTGAGCCTCCCCCGCCCCTCGGCGCCACCCGCACGCCCCTGATCTGTCGCCGGGCGCGGGCCGCCGGGGCAGGTAGGGTCGTCCTCGGTACCGGTCCGCGCGGGCCGGCCGGGCTCGACGCGATGGGGGTGCTGCGTGCCGGGTTCCGACGACCGTTCCGGACGGGCCGTGACGACCGACCCGGACCCTTCCCCGGACGGTCCGAACGAGGTCGCGCGCACGCTCGCCGGCCCCGTTCCCCGTACCCTCGGCGCGCTCGACCAAGGTGCCTTCTGGGTGAATCTCGGCGTCAGCCTGCTGGGCTTCGCCGGGGTACTGGCGGTGCTGCAGCCCCCCGGTGGCGCGCCGCTGTCGGTCACCGCGGCGGTGGTGGCGACCGTGGTCGGCACGGTCATCGGCAGCGCGATGGTCGGGCTGTCCGCGGTCCCCGGCGCGCAGACCGGCGCACCGGCAATGGTGCTGCTGCGCGGCCTGTTCGGCGGCCGGCTGTCCGCGTTGCCCACCGCGCTGAACATCGTCCAGCTGATCGGCTGGGGCACGTTCGAGCTGGTGGTGATCGCGCAGGCCGGGCGGACCGCGTTCCCGGACACCTGGCGCTGGGCGTGGGTGGTCGGCGCCGGGTTGCTCACCACGCTGCTCACCCTCCGCCCGCTGGGCATGCTGCGGCTGCTGCGCCGGGTGGTGACCGTCGCGGTGGCGCTGTCGCTGGCCTACCTGGTCTGGCACCTGCTCGCCCAGCCGCAGCCGCCCGCCCCGCCGGGCGACTGGAGCAGCTTCTGGAAGGGCGCTGACGCGGCGATCGCGGTGGCCGTGTCGTGGATCCCGGTGGCCTCCGACTACGCGCGGCACTCCCGGAGCCCGGCCGCCGCGTTCGGCGCGGCGACCGTCGGCTACTCGCTCGCGCAGATCGCCACGTTCCTGATCGGGCTGCTCGCGGTGGGTCTCGTCGCCGGCGACGGGAACGCGGTGTTCAACCCGATGCTCGCCGCCCCGTTCGGCATCGTCGCGTTCCTGGTGCTGGTCGTGCGGGAGACCGACCAGTCCTTCGCCAACGTCTACTCCACCGCGGTGTCCACCCAGAACCTCGCGCCGCGCGCCGACCGGCGGGTGCTGTGCGTGGTCGTCGGGGCGCTGGTGACCGCGCTGGCACTGGTGCTGGACATCGACTCCTACGCCGACTTCCTGCTGCTGATCGGCTCGGTGTTCGTGCCGCTGCTCGGGGTCGGGGTGGGCGACGCGCTGGCCGGCCGGCGCGGCCCGCGCGACCTGTCCCCACGCGCCCCGTCCCGGCCCTGGATGCTGGTGGCCTGGCTCGTCGGTCTGGTGCTCTACCAGCTGGTCAATCCCGGTGGGGTGGCCGGCTGGTCGGACGCCTGGATCGCGGCCCAGCAGGCGATCGGCCTGAACCCCCCGTCATGGCTGTCCGCGTCGCTGCTGTCGTTCGTGGGTGCCGCGGCGGTCGCGGCCGCCGTGTCGCCGCTGGAACGGCGCCGCCGGCCGGCCTGACGCCCACGCCGAGGGCGCGCTGCGCGCCACCCTCGGCATCCTGGCCCGCACGGTGGCCCGGGACGCGGCCGCCCGGCGGTGACCGCGGCGGCCCCGGTCCCCGCTCCGCGGGCCGGCTCAGGGGGTGGCGAACCCCGCGTCGACCGGCAGGGCGACGCCGGTGATGTAGCGGGCCTCATCCGAGACCAGCCAGGCGATCGCGTTGCTCACGTCCTCCGGCTCGATCATCAGCACGTCGAGCAGGTTGCCCACGTCGCTGCCGTGCCGGGGCGGATCCCCGGAGAACAACCGCTCCACCGCCTCGTTGACGATCATCGGGGTGCGCGCGCCGGTCGGGTGCACCGAGTTGACCCGGATGTTGTGCGGCGCCAGCCACCGGGCCCACCCCCGGGTCAGCCCCACGACGGCGTGCTTGGCGGCCGTGTACCCGTCGGTGCCCCCGGTACCGCCGCCGCCCCGCCCGGTCAGGCCCAGCGTGGAGCCGGTCAGCACGACGGCACCGCCCCGGCCCTGCTCGATGAGGGTGGGCGCGGCGGCGTGCACCGTGTTCCACACCCCGATCAGGTTGATGTCGACCTGGTCGCGGAACGCCTGCTCCTCGCTCGCCGAGGGGTCCGCCATCCCGACGCCGGCATTGGCCAGCACGATGTCCAGCCCACCGAGCCGGGCCACCCCCTCGGCCACCGCGACCCGCAGCGCGCCCGCGTCCCGCACGTCCGCCTCGTACGGCACGATCCGCCGGTCCAGGGCCTCGACCTGGGCCACGGTCTCGGCGAGGTCCTCCTTGCCGGCCAGCGGGTACGCCACGGACTCGATGTCGTGGCAGATGTCCACGGCGATCACGTCGGCGCCGTCCCTGGCCAGCCGGAGCGCGTGGCTGCGACCCTGGCCCCGGGCCGCTCCGGTGATCAGCGCGACCCGTCCCTCCAGTGACTGCGTCATGCCGGTACCGACCCGACCCGCCCGACGATCTCATCGGGTGACAGCGAACCTATGACTAAGCTGTGTCCGATTCGCGATCTACCGAAGCTGGCCCGTGGCCGGGCTCCGGACCTACGCTCAGTCATCGCCACAGGGTCCTCCGTGGCGTCCCGAGGAGGTTCCCGGCGCGCCGCACGAGCCGGGACGCCCGTCCAGCCCAGTGAGAGCACGAGAACCTGATGAACGCGCTTCGAACTCCGCAGGCGGGCGACGAGCTGTCGACCCCCGGTCTGCAGCTCGTCTCGTTGATCCGGCCGCCGTCGGGTACCACCCTGTGCGTGGACGGCGAGGTCGACCTCGCCACTGTGGGCGGCCTCTCCCAGGCGCTGCACCACCAGCTCGAGGCCCGGCCGGTGTGGAGCGAGATGGTCGTCGACCTCTCCGCCGTCGGCTTCATCAGCCTCAGGGGCCTCACCGCGCTGGAGGCCGCCGTCGCCCGTGCCGCCGACGAGGGGATCGAGTTCCACGTGTCCGGCTGCCCGGCCAGCCTGGTCCGGATGCTCGACGTGCTGAACGTCGAGCTGCCCACCTGAGCGCTCCCGCACCTCGAGCCCGGTCGGCCCCGGTCAGCGGCGGGCGGTGACCAGCCAGGCGGCCGAGTCGTAGAGCACGCCCCGCGCGGTTCGGTGCGCGGCCATGTCGGCCCGCAGGGCGTCCAGCGCACGGGCCGCGTTCTCGCCGTCGAGGTCGCCCAGCCATCCCTCGAACTGTCCGGCGATGAACCGGCTCGCGTCGTCGGGGTCGGGGCCGAAGTACATCTGTTCACGGACGTCGTCCAGCCGCACATCGGTGAACCCGGCCGAGGCCAGCAGCCCACGTACGTGGTCGGGCTCGCTCAGGCCGAACGGGCCCGGCGTCCCGGGCGGCGGCATGGGCAGCTCGCGCCCGGCGGCCAGTGCCAGGCGGAACGAGCGGATCCACTCGTTGCGCTCCAACGGCTGCCAGGTCAGCAGCACGAGGCGCCCACCCGGTCGCAGCGCGCGCCCGATGTTGGCGAACGCGGCCGGTGCGTCGCCGAAGAACATCGCCCCGTGCCTGCTCACGGCGACGTCGAAGCGGCCCGCACCGAACGGCCGGACCTGCGCGTCGGCCTGCTCGAACGTCGCGTTCGCCACCTGCTCCCGCTCGGCCAGCCGGCGGGCGAGCCCGACCATGCGCGCGGACAGGTCGACCCCGTGGGCGGACCCGGCGGTGGCGCTCCGCGCGGCGTCCCTGGTCACCTGCCCGCTGCCGCACCCGACGTCGAGCACCGCCTCCGCGGTGCCGACGGACGCGGCGGCCAGCAGCCGGGCGTGGTGCAGCGCCACGCTCTCGTCGTAGCGGGACGCGTGCTCCGTCCAGTAGTCGCCCGCGCCCCCGTTCCAGGCGCTGAGCTGATCGGCGTTGGTGGGGTCGACCCGCGTCGCCATGTCCCCGGTCATCGAACCCCCGCACCCGTCGCGCCGGCGGGACCGTGTGTACGCGACCGCGCCACCACCGGGCAACCGAATAGCACGTCAGCAGGGTTCGCCGGTCAGGCCGCCGGGGTCGTCGCGGGCCCGCTCGACCGCCGCCGCCACCGCGCGGCCCTCGGCCCGGACCGGCGCCGGCAGCTCCCCGAGATGCCGCGCCATCGCCTCGAGCAGCGAGGCGAACGGGGTCGCCACGCGGTCGGGACGGACCCCGGCCGGGTGGCGACCGCGGAGCTCCCCGCGCAGTGCGGCCGCCGCCGCGGTGAGGCGGGCGCGGTCCGCGTCGTCGCGGGCCGTCCCCTCCGCCGAGGACTGTCGCGGGGGCATGGCGACACCGTAATCCGAATCGAACACATGTTCTAGTGGGAGCGGGAGTCCCGCTGCCGGTCAGCGCTTGGCGCGCACGTCCAGGCCGAGCATCGCCAGGAGCTCGATGCAGTCGTCGCGGTCGCTGGACCGGCCGGCCACCACCCGCGCCGCCAGCCGAGTCTGCTCCGCCGCCGCGAGCTCCTCGACCGCGCGCAGCCGGTAGCGCTGCACCGACGGGTCGAGCCGGGAACCGATCGGACCGCTCGTGGCGGTCACAGGACACTCACCGGGGTCGCCGCGACCGCGAGGGCGGACAGCCGCTCCCGCACCAGCGCCTCGAGCAGGGCCGGGTAGCTGTGCGCCGGAGCGTGCTTCAACGCGGCGCGGCATTCCTGCACCACGTCGCTGATCTCGTGCAGGTCGTAGGAGTCCCGGAACTCGAGGAACATCCGCTCGCTGACGTCGGCGCTGCTCGGCCGGCCCGCATCAGCGGCTCCGGCCATCTCGCGCTCGATCGGATATCGGGCTTCAATCATGGGCTGACCTGACTTCGCCGGAAGCCGACGACCTCGTCACACCCTTGGCTCGCTGTCTCGGCGAGACGCGCACCGACCAAGTGACCCGACCTTACGCCATGGCAGGACCCCCGAACAGCCACGAGGCCCTGACCAGGCCTTTTGATACCCAGGGTCGCGTCCCGCCGGTCGGGCCGCTAGTTGGTCATCGGGATGTTGCACACGTGGCGCACGAAGATGGGGCCGGGAATCACGTCCAGCCGGGGCGGCGGGTTCAGGTCGGCCGCCGCCGTACCGCTACCGGTGACCTTGTCCTCGCAGGCGTTCACCTCGGCGGCAGTGCCGTCCCGACCGTCGATCCACACGCTGAGGTGGGTACTGGTGCCCGGCGGCCCCACCGGAGCACCGGAGTCCTCGACCATGACGTACCGCCTGAGGCTGGGCAGGTAGAAGCGGGTGCCCGGCCGGTAGGCGAGGTTGCCCCGTGAACCGGGGACCGACACGGTGATCGGATCCTCGTAGGTGCCCTGCCCGCCGGCCACCTTGTGCAGCACCGGATCGTTCACCGACGCCGAGCCCGGCGGGTCGTTGTCCAGCCAGGAGAACGCCGTGATCGCCACCCGCAGCTGGTTCAGCTCGGGCGGCGGGGCGTCCGGGGAGGGGGCTGCGGCCGACGGCGCGGGCGCGGCCGGCGCGGGGTGCGGCGCGCTCTGCGACCCGCACGCCGACACCGCGACCGCGAGGAACGCGGCGGCGAGACACGTCCCGGTGAGCCGCGATGTCCGGCGACGATCCATGCCCTGCCCCACAGTTGCCCGGCGTGCGCTTGGCGTTCCCAGGTATACGCCGGTGCGACGGCGGGCGCGGTCACGTTTCGCCATCGAGGCTGAGAACCGTCCATATCGCCGGCATCGGCGGGCGGTGTGACGGAGGTAATCGAAACGATTCGATGGACCGGGGGCACACTGGAGTGAGCCGGCGGGGACAGCTCGCGGCGAGAGCGACCTTGGAGGGACACAATGCAGACCGAACTCGAGCGTGACCTGCGCGAACTGCACGACGACTACGTCTTCCAGGTCAACTCCGCGATCGAGGAGGGCCGGGAGGATGTGGTCGAGGTGCTGGCCGCCCGCTACCCGGACGACGCCGCCCGGCTCATCGCGCGCCGCCGGCGCCCGTCCGATCGCGCCGCCTGAGCCCCGCCGGCCCCAGCCGCACCTAGGTGCGCAGGTAGACGCGGATCGTCGTGCCGTGGTCTCCCCGGTGGACGCGGACCAGGTCCACGAAATAGTTGATCATGATGAGGCCCCGGCCGCGTAGCTGGCCGGGGCTGACCGGTCGCCGCCCGGCGAGAGGGTCGCGCAGGAGCCCGCCGTCCGACACCTCGGCCACCAGATGGCCGTCCTCGTGCCAGATCGCCAGGTCCGCCGAGCCGCCGCCGTGCTCGATGCTGTTGGTCGCCAGCTCACAGACCACCAGCTCGAAGTCGGCCACGCGATCCGGTTCGAGCCCCGCACGCCGTGCCTCGGCCACCGCGAGACGCCGGGCCCAGGTCAGCTCCGCGAGGCCGACGAGCAGCGTGGCCCTCGGTCGCCCGGTCTCCGGCAGGCCGCGGTTGCAGTCGGCGAGCACCCCGTCGACGTCGAACCGCTCGCTGATCCGGGGGCCGGCGGAGTCGATGACGGTCGGGTGGGTCGCCTCGGCGTCGGCAAGCACCTCCGGCGGCAGGCCGTCGGCGTCGTAGGGGCACAGGATCGTGACGTTCCGGCCCGCGAACGCCAGGTTGATCAACGCCTCGTGCTGCACGCAGGCCGGGTACTCGACATCGGTCCGACCGGGCCAGATCGGCTCGCCGATGATCCGCACCCGGTCGGCGTCGGGATGCGCGTCGGCGAAGTCCCGCAGCACTCCCGGGATGATCCGGCCGGGGTTGCGTCCGGCCTCCCACATGTCGACGAACCGGACGTGCGCGGCGGCCCCGCCCAGCCCGGCGCGCACCAGCTCCAGCGTGGCGGGCGGCGCCGCGACCGCCACCGGGTCCCCCGCCGCGAGACCGTCCTCGATGAACGGCAGCGTGCCCGCCAGGTACTCCTCACGCCCCCGGTAGAACAGCGCCGGATGAACGAACGGCTCCGCGAGCGGCGTGCCCCGAGGTGCGGTGACCAGGCTCATCATGCCTCCGTAGCGACACCGGGCGTCGGACGCCCACCCGGCCTCGCGCGTCCAGCACGGCGTCGCCGCGACTGGCGGCGGCCAGCATAGGCCCTCGACGCGACCACGGCCCCGCGAGCAGATCCGACCGCCGGCCCGGGGCGGCATCAGGTCCTCAGGCGACCTTGCGCAGCGTCACGTCCATCGACGAGGTCCACCCGACGCCGTCGGCGCTGGACTCGTGGTGGGCGACCTGGGTCGTGCCGTGATCGGTCAGCGTCACGGTGCACCGCGTCCGGTCTCCGAGCCACCTGACCACGTCGCCCTCGATCTCCACGCGGGACCCCTGGACGTTGCCGAAGCTGTCGTAGAACGTGGAGCGGTACGCCTCGCCGTCCACACCGATGATCTCGACGCCGCCGACGGCCGTGTCACCGATCGCCCCGAAGGCCGAGTGCACCACGAAGAACCCGCCGGGCACCCACTCGTAGACGTCGCTGGCGAGGATCGGGACCGACGGGATCCCCTCGGCCGCGATCGTGTGGCCTTCGTTGACCCACTTCCCGATCAGCACCGCGAGCGCCTGGTGGCGGCCGTCGCGGACGGGCGCGGCCCGGTCGGTGTTCTCGACCCCGGCGGCGACGGTGACGACGCGAGCGGACCCGGTGGTGGTGTCGGACATCGGAACTCCTTCGGAGGGGATGGTCACACGTTCCGCCGGGAAGTCGGAGCCGGCACGAGAACTTTGACGTCGGAGACGCTCACCCGCCCGTGTCCCCCGACGAGCAGCAGCCGTCCGCACAGCCCGGGTCGGCGCCCGTCCGGGACCGTGGCGGGGCCGGAGCGCAGCACGGGTCACCCCGCCACGCGGTGCGGCCCTCCAGCACAGCGAGGACGGCCAGGACCAGGCCGGCACCCGGGTCGGCCCACCACCAGCCGAGGGCGACGTTGAGGACCAGGCCCACCAGGACGGCGGCGGACAGGTAGGTACACAGCAGGGTCTGCCTGGAGTCGGCGACGGCGCTGGCCGATCCGAGCTCACGCCCCGCGCCGCGTTGGGCCCAGGACAGGAACGGCATCACCGCGACGCTGATCGCGACGAGCACGATGCCCGCGGTCGAGCGCTCCGCGGCCCCCGCGCCCAGCAGCGAGCGCAGCGCCTCGACGGTCACGTAGGCGGCGAGGGCGAAGAACGACCACGCGATCACCCGCAGCGCCGCTCGCTCCCTGCGCTCCGGGTCGGAGCCGGCGAACTGCCAGGCCACCGCGGCGGCCGAGCTGATCTCGATCACCGAGTCCAACCCGAACCCGATCAGGGCCACCGACGAGGCGATGGCGCCGGCGCAGATCGCAACGATCGCCTCGATCACGTTGTAGGTGATCGTGGCGGCGACCAGCAGCCGGATCCGGCGCGACAGGACCGCCCGACGGTCCGCCGTGAGCGTGGCGGTGGTCACGAGGCCTCCCGCGCCACCGGGGCCGCCCCGCCGTACACCGGGCACAGCGCCACGGCGTTCCCGGTCTCGGCCAGGACCCGCTCGGCGCTGCGCAGCAGGCCGATCAACTCGGGCCGGGCCAGGCGGTAGTAGGACTGGCGACCCTCGGCGCGGAAGTCGACCAGTTGACAGTCCCGCAGGCACGCGAGGTGCTTGGACACCGTCGACTGGGCCAGGCCGAGCTGCCGGGTCAGGTCCACCACCCGCGCCTCCTCCTCGGCCAGCCGGGACACGATCGCCAGTCGGGTCGGATCCGCCAGGGATCGGAACAGTGCGACGGCCGCGGTGAGATCCGGCCCGCAACAATTCATCGCCATCTGGCGATGCTAGCCGAAATGGGCGATGACGCGAACAGTGCCGCGACAAGACGAGGAGCCGACACCGACGTCCTCATTGTCGGAGCTGGCCCGACCGGGTTGATGCTGGCTTACGAGCTGGCCCTGACCGGCGCGAGGGCCATCGTGATGGAGAAGGCCGAGCAGCCCAACCATCAGTCGCGGGCCGCCGGCATCCAGCCCCGCACGGCGGAGGTTCTGGACATGCGGGGCCTGCTCGATGAGATCTCTGACCCGGCCACCCGCTCCCTGGCGCGCGTCGGGCACTTCGCGGGCCTGCCCATCCGGCTCGACCACACCTCGTGGCGCACCCCCTATCCCGGCATTCTCGGCATCGGACAGGGACGCATCGAGCGCCACCTCGAGCGTCGGCTCACCGGTCAGGGCACGCCAGTTGAGCGCGGACACGAGGTGCTCGCCGTCGACTAGGACGAGCACGGTGTCGAGGTCGCAACCGATCACCGCCGCTGGCGGGCCCGCTACTTGGCACGGCGGGCGGGCCGGTGACCCACGACGAGGTCACCGAAGCGTTGCGAGCCACCCACGGCGAACAGGTGCACGTGCGCGCCGTGCTCGCCGGCTCCCGGTTCAGCGACGCCACCCGCCAGGTCGAGCAGTACCGCCACGGCCGGATCCTGTTCGCCGGCGACGCCGCGCACATCCACTCCCCCATCGGCGGGCAAGGGGTCAACCCTCGGCGTCCAGGACGCGGTCAACCTGAGCTTCCCGACGACCCGCACACCCCCGTCGTCATCCGAGCCGACCCGACACCCGAACTCACCGCCGGTGCCGTCCTCCGACGCCCCGACGGCTACATCGGCTGGGCAGGCAATGACCCCAACGGCCTGACCGAGGCGCTCGCCACCTGGACCACCAACCGGACTCGCCTACCCCACAGCGCCCAACACCGCCCGCGTCGCGCTCGCAATCACTCACGGTGTTCATCCCACTATTCGCTCCAAGATCGTTCCCTCGGCCGTCGTCGGGCCGTCAGAGGTTGGGGCGAGCCGAGAACCCGTAGAACTCACGGAAGCGTATCCGCAGCTCAGAGGCTACGCCCCTCTCCCCCGGCACTGGTCCGGAAGAGTGGGGCGGACGAGCTGGCCTGTAAGCCGGATCCTGTTCCCGGGCACCTTGCGGTGCACCGTTCGGCGACCATCCATCTCGACCCGCCGTTGCCGACGGGTTCTGTGCGGCCTACCCGCAGGCTTCGGACGGGCCGCCCTCGAACGCCTGCTGTCTGGCCTTGCTCCGGGTGGGGTTTACCGAGCCACCCCGGTCGCCCGGGGCGCTGGTGGTCTCTTACACCGCCGTTTCACCCTTACCCCGTGCGCTCGCGCGCCGGGGCGGTCTGTTTTCTGTGGCACTGTCCCGCGGGTCACCCCGGGTTGCTGTTAGCAACCACCCTGCCCTGCGGAGTCCGGACTTTCCTCGGCGTCAGCACACCGTGGGTGTGACTGACGACGCGGCCGCCCGGCCAGCTCGTCCGCCGCCGGAAGCATAGCGGGCCACCCGTTCGGGAACCCGGAGCCCTGTGCCGACCGTTACACGCACGTCAGGTAACGGATACACCGGCACCGACGAACCTCCCAGTGTCCCCACCACAACAGAGAGGTCCGATGTTCACCCAGTTCCGTCACGGAGTCGCCGAGCGTCGTCAGCGTCTCTCCCAGGATGTCGCGCGTACCCGCGCCCAGGCCCAGCGGGCCCGGGACGAGTACCACCTGTCCCGGGCAGAGCGGCCGAGGAGTGTCTCGCGACTGGCTGACCTGGTGGCCCGGTTCCACGGGGTCACGCTGTACCGGGACCACATCGAGCGCGCCGGCCAGACCCACTCGCTGGTGGGCGTCCGGGCCGAGGTGTCCGAGATCGAGTCCGAGCACCCCGAGTACGGCCACGTGCGTGAGGTCTACCTGATCATCACCGGGCCGGACTGGAAGTGGTCGGTGCGCACCGCCGCGATGTACTCCTCGCGCAAGGTCGATGCCTTCGCGTCCGTGATCAACTCGCAGGCCGCCGTCGTGCGCCGGAGCGCGCCCCGTGCGGCCACCTCGACCGGCCAGTTCCGGGTGCTGAGCGACCTGCGCGGCAGCGGGGTCCTCACCGACGACGAGTTCGCCACCGCCCTGCAGCGGGTGGGTACGGGCCGCCCCTGACCCGCTGAACCCGCCCCGTCGAACCCGCCGTCCCCGGGCCGTCCTCCCACGGCCCGGGGACGGTTTCTGTTCCCACCCGAGGGCGCGCCGTCAGCGCGGGAGCCGGCGGGTTCCTCGGGCCGGGAGCGACCGGTGGCTTCCGCGCCATCCGCCCACTCCCCTCGCCCGCTCCCGTCGCCGCTCCCGCCGACACCGCTCTCGCCACCGCCGGCCGACCCTGTGCGTCCGACCTGCCCGATCATCGAACTAGGGTTCGCGGCATGACGTCGGCGCGGCCCGCGTGGTGACCGGCTGGGTCGCCGAGGTCGTGGCCCTGGTCGCGCTGGGCGCTGTCCTGGCGGTGGCGACGCTGCGGCCCCTCGGTCTGCCGGAGGCGGTGGCCGCGGTGCCGGCCGCCGCGCTGCTGGTACTGCTCGGGGTGGTCTCCCCCGAGCGGGCACTGGCCGAGGCCGGCGAGCTCGGCCCGACGGTCGGGTTCCTTGCGGCCATCCTGGTGCTGGCGCACCTCGCCGACCGGGAGGGCGTGTTCGGCTGGCTGGGCGTGCGGCTGGCCACCGCGAGCCGCCGCCGGCCGACGCGGCTGCTCGGGCTGGTGTTCGTGGCCGCCTCGGTGACCACGGCGGTGCTCAGCCTGGACGCCACCGTGGTGCTGCTGACGCCGGTCGTGCTGGGCACCGCGACGCGGCTGCGGGTCCGTGCCGAGCCGTCGGTGTACGCCTGCGCGCACCTGTCGAACTCGGCGTCGCTGTTGCTGCCGGTGTCGAACCTGACCAACCTGCTCGCCTTCGCCGCCACCGGGTTGACCTTCACCGCGTTCGCCGGGTTGATGACCCTGCCCTGGCTGGTGGCGATCGCGGTGGAGTACGTCGTGCTGCGGCTGTTCTTCCGCGCGGAACTGCGAGGCGCCCCGTCCGGCCCGGACGCTGTCGCCCGCGCCGAACCGGCGGGGGAATCCGACGGCGGACCGGCGCCGAAGGCGGCGCTGGCGGCGCTCGCGCTGACCCTGGCCGGGTTCGGGGTGTGCGGCACGGTCGGGGTGCAGCCGGTGTGGGTGGCGGTGATCGGGGCGGCGGTGCTGGCCGGGCTGGTCGTGGCGCGCGGCCGGGCCGACCGACGGTTCCCCGCCGAGCTGGTCACCGCGGCGTCCCCGCTGTTCTGCGTGTTCGTGCTCGCGCTGGGGGTGGTGGTCGCCGGGGTCACCGCGCACGGCCTGGGCACCGTGCTGACCGCGCTGCTGCCCGAACGGCCGACGCTGCTCGGCCTGCTCGGTGCCGCCGCGCTGGCCGCCACGCTGGCCAACCTGGTGAACAACCTGCCGGCCACGCTCGCGCTGGTCGGCGTGCTGGGGCCGGGCAGCCACCCCGGGCTGGTACTCGCGCTGCTGCTCGGGGTGAACATCGGCCCCAACCTGACCTACCTCGGTTCGCTGGCCACGCTGCTGTGGCGGCGGGTGCTGACCGGGCGGGGCGCGGCACCGTCGACGGCGCGGTTCCTCCGGCTCGGCGTGCTGGCCACCCCGGTCACCCTCCTCGCGGCGGTGCTGGCGCTGTGGCTGAGCCTGGCCGTCGCCGGAGCCTGAGCCCACACCGGGGCGGTGACCGGCTACGACATGGTCCTCCACCGCCCGCACCCCGGCCTGCGCGGGCTGGTCAGCCGGATCGCCGGGTTCGCCGACCACTCCGAGGGCACCGTGTTGCGCCGCCAGCTGCCCTCGGCCGGGGTGCCGCTGATCCTGGGCTTCGGCGAGCGGATCGCGCTGCACTCGCGGACCAGCGGCGTCCGGTACACGTCGTTCCTGACCGGCATGCACGAGATGCCGGTGACCACCGTGACGGCCGGGTCGCTGCGCTGCCTGCAGATCGACCTCACCCCGCTGGGCGCCCACCAGCTGCTCGGCGTGCCGTCCTCGGAGCTGACCGACCTGACCGTGGGACTGGACACGCTGCGCCACCCGGCGTGGCACCGGCTGGACGAGCGGCTGGCCGCGCTGGCCGGCTGGCCGGCCCGGTTCGCGCTGGTGGAACGCACCCTGGGGGCGCTGGCCGAGGACGGCAGGCCGGCCGATCCGGAGGTGGCGTGGGCGTGGCACCGGCTGCGCGCGACCCACGGCGGCACGACGGTCGGCGAGCTGGCCGGCCAGGTCGGCTGGAGCAGGCGCCACCTCACCGCCCGGTTCCACCGCCAGGTCGGGCTCGCGCCGAAGCCTGCCGGCCAGGTGCTGCGGTTCGGCCACGCGCTGGAGCTGCTGATCGGCCGGCAGGCCGCGTCGATCAGCGAGGTCGCCGCCGAGGCCGGGTACGCCGACCACAGCCACCTGGTCCGGGAGTTCCGCCGGCTGGCCGAGGCCACCCCGTCGCGGGTGCTCACCGAGCCGAGGTGAGATCACATTCGTCCAAGCCCGCCTTCGGGCGCCCGGCCTACCGTCGGGGCCATGACGTTGAACGAGAAGTCGCCGACGGTGTACCCGACGCTGCGCTACCCCGACGCCTCGGCCGCGCTGGAGTTCCTCACCGGCACGCTCGGGCTGACCGCCGGGCAGGTCTACCGGGACGGCGACGGAACGATCGCGCACGCCGAGCTGGGCTGGGGCAACGGCATCATCATGATCGGTAGCTGGCGGGAGGGAGCGGACGCGTTCGACTCCGGACGCGCGGTGCTCTACCTGGCCACCGCCGACCCGGACGGCCTGCACGCCCGGGTCGTCGCCGCGGGTGCGGACGTGGTGCACGGGCCGACCGACCAGGACTACGGCTCCCGGGAGTTCGCGGTGCGTGACCCGGAGGGCAACGTCTGGTCGTTCGGCACCTACCAGCCGGACCCGATCGACGCGCCCACCGGCACCTGACCCGCCCCGACGTCGCGGCCGCGCGCGTCACCCGCGCTGGAACGCGAGCAGCTCGGCGGCGGTCAGCCCGGCCAACGCGCGGGACTCGCGGCTCAGGTGCGGCTGGTCGGCATACCCGGCCGCGGCGGCCAGCTCGGCCAGGCCCGCGCCGGGGCGGGCGGTGGCCAGGGTGAGGAACCGGTGCAGCCGGCCGATCCGCTGGAACGTCTTGGGTCCCAGCCCCACCTCGGTGTGCAGCGTGCGGCGCAGCTGCCGGGCGGACAGCCCGACCCGCCCGGCCACGGCCACCACGTCGGGCACGTCGGGCTCCCGCCACAGCGCGCGGACCGCCGCCGTCACCTCCGGCCGCGGACGCCGGGGCGCCAGCCAGCGGTCGACGGCCCGCAGCGCAGCCGGGTCGGCCACCCCCACCGCGTCGACCAGTACCGCCGCCGCCGGCGCGTCGACCAGCGCGGACAGCGGCACCACCCGGTCGGTGAGCTCGGCGGCGGGCAGCCCGAGCACCGCGTGCACCGCGTCGAATGCCAGCCGCACGCCGCGCACCGTCCCGCCCGCCGCGAGATCGGCCGTGGTCACCGCGGTGGCCGGGCCGACGACCACGGCCAGCCCGTCATCGTGGACCACCAGGTCGGCGTGCCCGTCGGGCAGGATCCGCTGCCGGTAGACGCCGCCGTCCGGGACGATGCGCTGCTCCCAGGTGCGGGCCACCGCGTGCCGCCAGGCCGGGGGCGGCCGGTGCTCCCGGTAGCGGGATCGGCGCGTGGCCGTTTCGTTCACGACGTCTCCCCTCCCGGACCGCGACGATGGCCGCATGCAACCGCGTGTGGACATCATCACCCTCGGCATGCCCGACCTGGCCGCCGCTCGCCGCTTCTACCTCGACGGCCTGGGCTGGACCCCGGTCTTCGAGGTGCCCGGCGACATCATCTTCCTGCGCATCGGGCACGGGCTGGTGCTCGGCCTGTGGCACGACGGCTCGCTGGAGCGCGACATCGACCCGGCCGCCCGGCCCGACCGCAGCGGCCCAATCCCGATGACGCTGGCGCACAACGTGGGCAGCGACGCCGAGGTCGGGGAGGTGCTGGCCGCGGCGGAGGCGGCGGGCGGCACGGTCCTCAAGCCCGCACAGCTCGGCGAGGTGGGCTTCGTGCACGGGTTCTTCGCCGACCCGGCCGGCTTCCGCTGGGAGGTCGCGCACAACCCCGGCCTGGTGTTCGGGGACGACGGCTCGGTCACCTTCGGCCCGCCGGCCTGAGCCGCGCGGCGGGCACCGCGTCCGGGCGCGGCGGCAGCCCGGCGCGGGTATAGCGTCGGAGATCGTGACCGCCTCCTCCCCCGGCCAGCTCGTCTTCCTGCTCGTGGCGGGGCTGCTGTCCGGGGCGGTCAACGCGGTGGCCGGCGGCGGTTCGCTGCTGGTCTTCCCCGCGCTGCTGGCGGTCGGGCTGCCGCCGCTGGCCGCCAACGTGACCAACTCGATCGCCCAGTGGCCGGGTTACGTGGGTGTGGTGGCCGGGGTGCGCCCGGAGCTGCACGGCCAGCGCGCCCGGGTGCTGAGCACCTCCGCCGTGGCCGTGCCCGGCGCCGTGGTGGGCTGCGTGCTGCTGCTCGTGCTGCCCGCCGCGGTGTTCGACGCGGTGGTGCCCTGGCTGGTGCTGGTGGCCACGCTGGTGTTCGCGCTGGCGAAGCGGCTGAAGCGGTGGATCCCCTCCCCGGAGAAGGCCGACACCGGTGGCGAGCGGCGGTGGGGCCTGCTGGCGGCGATCTTCGTCGCGGCGATCTACGGCGGCTACTTCGGCGGCGCGCTCGGGGTCATCATGATCTCCGTGCTGTCCCTGCTCGCCACCGACAAGCTGGTCAGGCTGAACGCGGTGAAGGCGGTCCTGTCGCTGGTCATCGCCACGGTGACGGTGCTGATCTTCTCGCTGGGCGCGCCGGTGCAGTGGTGGGCGGTGCTGCTGCTGGCGCCGAGCACGCTGATCGGCGGCTACCTCGGGGCCCGGCTGGCCAGCGTGCTGCCCGAGACGGTGCTGCGCTGGTCGGTGGTCGTGCTCGGGCTGGCGGTCGCGGCGTACCTGTTCGCGAAGCGGTAGCTCTAGACCGGGAACCGCCCGTTCACCAACCGCACCGAGGCGCCGCCGTCCGGGTAGAACTCGGCGATCGACAGCGACGCCAGGTCCAGGTGCATCCGGTAGAGCACCGAGGGGCCGACGTCCAGCGCCAGCCGGAGCAGCAGCTTGATCGGCGTCACGTGGCTGACCAGCAGCACCGTCCGTCCCGGGTGCTCGCCCAGCAGCTCGTCGCGCAGCTCGGCCACCCGGTGCCCGACCTCGGCGAAGCTCTCCCCACCCGGCGGCGCCACCGTGTCGTCGCCCAGCCAGCGCCCGTGCAGCTCCGGGTACCGCTCCCGGGCCTCGGCGAAGGTCAAGCCCTCCCACTCGCCGAAGTCGGTCTCGATCAGCCCGGGGTGCTCCCGCACGCCCACGCCCAGCGCGGCGGCCGCCTCGGCCGCCGTCTGCCGCGCCCGGCGCAGCGGCGACGACAGCACGACGCTGACCTCGTCGACGCCCTCGACCGACCCCAGCCCGGCCGCGGCCGCCTTGGCCTGCGCGCGGCCGAGCTCGGTCAGCTCAGGGTCGCCCCGGCCGGAGTAGCGGCGGTGCACCGACAGCGCCGTCTGCCCGTGCCGCAGCAGCAGCAACCGGGTGGGCCGGCCGGACTGCCCGGTCCAGCCGGCCGAGGCGGACGGGGCCGAGCTCACCGGGCGGCCTGGGCGTCCATCGCCAGGTTCGCCAGCCGGTCGGCCCGCTTGTTCTCCGCGCGGGGCACCCACGTGTACCGCACCGACCCGAGACCCCGGGCCAGCCGGGAGGCCTCCAGGGCCAGCGGCTGCATGGCGGGATGCTTGATCTTCCACCGCCCGGACATCTGCTCCACCACCAGCTTGGAGTCCATCCGCACCTCGACCTGCGCCGACGTGCCGCCCAGCTCGACGGCGGAGCGCAGCCCGGCGATCAGCCCCTGGTACTCGGCGACGTTGTTGGTGGCGACCCCGATGCCCTCCGAGCACTCCCGCAGGATGTCGCCGGACTCCGCGTCGCACACCACCGCGCCGTAACCGGCCGGGCCGGGGTTGCCCCGCGAGCCGCCGTCGGCCTCGATCAGCAGCCTCACAGCCCGGACTCCGCGGTGCGCACCATGATCACTCCACACTCCTCGTGCCGCAGCACGTCCTCCGGCGCGGCCGAGCGCACCCGGCTCACCTCCGTCACGTCCAGCTCCAGCCGGCAGGCACCGCAGCGGCGGGCGCGCAGCAGCGCCGCCCCGATCCCCTGCTTGGCCCGGCCGGCCTCGTACAGCGCCAGCAGCTCGGCGGGCAGCTCGCCGGCGATCGGCTCGCGGTCGCGGCGCCGGCCGGCCTCGGCGGCGTCCAGGTCGGCCACGGCGGAGTCGCGCCGCTCGCCCGCGTCGGCGAGCGCGCGCTCGGCGTCGGCCAGCTCGGTGGTGGCCGCGTCCAGGTTCGTCTGCACCGCCTCGCGCTGCTCCATGATCTCCAGCAGCTCGTCCTCCAGCACGCCCTGCCGGCGGGCCAGCGTGTCGAGCTCGTGCTGCAGGTCGGTCGCCTGCTTCGCCGGGATCCCCGCGCCGGCCAGCTGGTTGCGGTCCTTCTGCGTGCGGGTGCGCACGCCGTCCACGTCGCGCTCCAGGCGCTGGATCTCCCGGTCCAGGTCGGCGCCCGAGGTCTCGGCGGCCACCACCGCGTCCTTGCGCTCCCGGACGGCCTTCTCCGCCGCGGTCACCTCGGTGAGCTCCGGCAACGCGCCGCGGCGGTGCGCGATCCGGTTCAGCTCGGCGTCCACATCGGCCAGCTCGAGCAGCCGCTGCTGCACGGCCGGTTGCGCTATCACTGTCTATCCCACCCCGTCCGAGGACTCCGCGCGCCCGTCCGGGTGGCAGGCGCCGACCGTCCACGGGTCGGTGCGCCGCCACGAGACGCGAACCTCGACCGTACCGCCCAGCGCCCGCTCGATGACGGAGGCCGCCTGGGCGCACCACGGGTGTTCCGAGGCCCAGTGCGCCACGTCCACCAGCGCCGGCGTCGGCCGTCCGGGGCGGGTGCCGGCGAGCAGGTGCTCGGACGCGGGGTGGTGGCGCAGGTCGGCGGTGAGGTACACGTCCGACCCGGCGGCCACCGCGTCGGCCAGCGCGGAGTCGCCCGCGCCGCCGCACACCGCGACCCGGCGGACCCTGCGGTCGGGGTCGCCGGCGGCACGCACCCCCCACGCGGTGGCCGGCAGCACGGCCGCGGCCCGCTCGGTGAACGCGGCCAGGGTCATCGGCTCGGGCAGCTCCCCGATCCGGCCCAGCCCCGCCCTGCCGGGCAGGTCGGCCAGCTCGAGCAGGTCGAACGCCGGTTCCTCGTAGGGGTGGGCGGCCCGCAGCGCGGCGAGCACAGCGGCCCGGCGGCTCCTCGGCAGCACCATCTCCAGCCGGGTCTCGTCCACCCGCTCCAGCTCGCCTACGCGGCCGATCGCCGGCTTCGCGCCGTCACCGGGCAGGAACTGGCCCAGGCCGTCGGTGCGCCACGCGCAGTGGCTGTAGTCGCCGATCCGGCCCGCTCCGGCGTCGGCCAGCGCGTCCAGCACCCGCGCGGCGGGCTCGCCGACCGGGACGAACGTGACGATCTTGTCGAGCCGCTGCGTCCCGCGCGGGACCAGCGGCGCGTGCACGGCCACCCCGAGCGCGGTGGCCAGCGCGTCGGACACCCCGGGGTCGGCCGAGTCGGCGTTGGTGTGCGCGGTGTACAGCGCCGTACCGGCCCGGATCAGCCGGTGCACCAGCCGTCCCTTCGGGTCGTCGGCCGGCACGCCGTGCACCCCGCGCAGCAGCAGCGGATGGTGCGTGAGCAGCAGCTGGGCGTCCTGCTCGAGCGCCTCGTCGACGGTCTCCGGCACCGCGTCCACGGCCACCAGCACCCGCTCGACCGGCTGCTCGGGGTCGCCGCAGACCGGCCCGACCGCGTCCCACGACTCGGCCAGCGCCGGCGGGTAGGCCGCCTCCAGCGCGGCGATCACGTCGGCCAGGCGCGCGGTCACTGTCGCTCTCCTCTCGGCATCCCGGAACCGTAGTGCGCGGCGGTGGCGGTCGCGCGCACGGTGCGGCCGGCGGCCGGCGGGGCGGCCGGTGGGCCGGCCGGCGGCGCGGTCAGGGCGGCGGCCAGCGCGGCCACCAGCAGCCGGGCCTGCTCCGGCGGCCGGACCGCCACCCGCAGGTGGTCGCGGGTCAACCCGGGGAAGGTGTCCGCGCGGCGCACCGCGATCCCGGCCGCGCGCAGCCGCGCCCGCACCGCGGGGCCGTCGGGCACCCGCAGCAGCAGGAACGGGGCGGCGGCCGGCCCGGCCACCTGCACGCCCGGCACCGGGGCGAGCGCCTCGACCAGCCACTCCCGGTGCGCCACCAGCTCGGCGGCGGCGGCGCCGGCCTCGGCCACCGCGGCCGGCTCGCAGCACGCGCGGACCGCCTCGAGCGACGGCGTGCCGACCGGCCACGGCGGGCGGTGGGCGGCCAGCCGGGCCAGCAGCGCCGGCTCGGCGAGCGCGTACCCGGCGCGCAGCCCGGCCAGCGCCCAGGTCTTCGTCAGGCTGCGCAGCACCAGCAGGCCGGGGACGTCGGCCGCGGCGGCCAGCGACTCGGGCTCGCCGGGCACCGCGTCGGCGAACGCCTCGTCCACGACCAGGACGCGGCCGGGGCGGCCCAGCGCGCGCACCGCGGCGGCCGGGTGCAGCGCGGAGGTGGGGTTCGTCGGGTTGCCGAGCACCACCAGGTCGGCGTGCTCGGGCACGGCGGCGGGGTCGAGCCGGTGGCCGTCGGCGGCGTCGGTGAGCACCCGGTGCACCGGGACGCCGGCCGCGCGCAGCGCCACCTCCGGCTCGGTGAACCCCGGGTGCAGCACGGCGGCCGACCGGGGGCGCAGCGCCGGCAGCAGCGCGAACCCCTCGGCCGCCCCGGCCAGCACCAGGACCTCGTCGGGCCGGCGGCCGTGCCGGGCGGCGGCGGCGCGGCGGGCGGCGAGGTCGTCGGCCGCAGAGGGGTAGCGGCCCAGCCGGTCAAGGGAGGCCACCAGGCGGGCACGCAGCCACTCGGGCGGTCGCTCGGCCCGCACGTTGACCGCGAAGTCCAGCAGGCCGGGTTCCGCGTCGACGTCGCCGTGGTGGCGCAGCTCCATGCCCGCCACCGTAGGCCGTCGCCGTAGGCGGTCACCGTCGGCGGAGCCCCGTCCCGGCCGCACGGCATCCGCCCACGGCGGGCGCGCAGCGGGAGCCCCCCGGAGGGTCGGCTCCGGGGGGCTCCCGTCATGCGTGGCGACCGGGTGGGGCCGGCCGCCGGGTCAGCCGGTCAGGAGGTGGCGTTCGCCGTGGGGCGGACACCGTTCTCCTCGGCCGGCGCGGTCCGGTTGGCGGCGCGGCGGGACGCGCTGCGCGTCTCCCGCGCGGCGTCGTCGCCGAGCTCCTCGAGCTGCTTGGCGACCTCGCCGGAGAAGTCGGTGACCATCGACGCGGCCTCACGGCTGACCCGCTGGGTGCGGCGCGCGGCCTTCTCACCGATGGAGCGGGACTCGAAGCTCACGGCGTCGAGCATCTCGTTCCCGGCGTCGTGCAGCTCGTCCACCATCTTCTCCACCCAGCTGTTGAAGCGGTCGTTGGTGTCCCGGACGCTGCGCAGCGCGCGGGCGACCCTCGGCTGGGTGCGGATGTCCTCGACCGTGCGCTCGCCGCGCTCGGTCAGGCGGTTGTAGGAGCGGCGGGCGCGGTCGTTGGTCTCGTCGGCCCGCTCCCGCAGGCTCTCGCCGCGGAGCCGGTCGGGCAGCTCGCGCAGGGTGTGCACCGCGTGGTCGCTCGCGCCGATCCAGGCGAGGACCGGGGCGCGCACCATGTCCCACTGGGCGTTGACGACCTCGTCGGCCTGCTTGCGGATGCGACGGACGTCGGCGGAGGTCGGAAGTGCGATGGCCATGTTGATCACCTCTGGGTCGGGATCGGGTTTCGCCACCGTGGTGCGGTGGTCGGGCGGTCGAAGCAGGGTGCCCGGGCCGGATGCCGGCCGTACCCGGTTCGACTGCCGGGTGGGCGTCCGCCTCGACGGCGCCTCTGTCAAGTCCGGTTCCCACGCTAGGTCGGAACGCTAGCTGTAGCAAGCGGTCTGCTTGCGCTGGTGCGGTGGCCTTTCCCACGTTTTGTGGGTGCACCGCTCCGACCAGCCCGGACGGCCGGTGACGCAGGTCGCCCGGTGAGCCCTTGCCAGGACGGCGAGCGAGGCGTGTACTTGTTGAACACGTTCAAATCGAGGGGGAGATCCCCAATGGAGAACACCGAACTGCTCGGCTACCTACTCGTCCTCGTGCTCGGCGCGGGGCTCACCCTGGTCGTCGGCGTCGTGCTGCGGCGCAGCGGCCAGGCGATCCTGGAGGAGGCCTACCCGCCGCCGAGGGCCGCCGGCCTGACCCGGCTGGTCACCGTCGGGTACCACCTGGCCGCCCTGGGCGTGCTCGGGCTCATCTCGACGCTCGACGTGCCGGTGGACGGCGCGGTGCAGACCGTGGTCACCAAGCTCGGGGTCGTCCTGCTCATCCTGGGCGTGGTCTACGCGGTGACCCTGCTCGTGCTCGGCCGGATGCGCGACGCCGCGCACCGCGTGGAGATCGACGAGGAGTTCCACACAGCGATGCGCCGGCGGCCGGCGGCGTGACCGACCCCGGAGCGAGCCCCAAGTCGGAGCGGACCCGCGAGCAGATCGTGGCCGCCGCCCTGGAGCTGTTCCGCGAGCAGGGTTACCAGGGCACGACGATGCGCGCGGTGGCCGCGCGCGCCGGGGTCTCGGTGGGCAATGCGTACTACTACTTCGGCTCGAAGGAAGAGCTGATCCAGGGGTTCTACGACCACCTGGTGGCCGAGCACACCGCCGCCTGCGCCGCCGTGTTCGCGGCCAGCACCGACCTCGCCGACCGGCTGCGCGGCACGCTGCTCGCCTGGCTGGCCGCCGCCGAGCCGTACCACCGGTTCGCCGGGCGGTTCTTCGCCAGCGCCGCGCAGCCGGAGAACCCGCTGTCGCCGTTCAGCAGGGCCTCCTCACCCGCCAGGGACGCCTCGATCGCGCTCTACCGGGAGCTGGTGGACGGCTCGAGCACCCGGGTCGGCGAGGAGCTGGCCGGGACACTGCCCGAGCTGCTCTGGCTCTACCAGCTCGGTGTGGTCCTCTACTGGGTGCACGACAGCTCGGCGGGCGCCGCCCGCACCCGGACGCTGGTCGAGCACACCGCGCCGATGGTGGCCCGGCTGGTCCGGCTGTCCCGGCTGCCGGTGATCCGGCCGCTGTCCCGCCAGACCGTCCAGCTGGTCGACCTGCTCAGCGGGCGGCACCCCGGAGGAGGGTGAGCCGGCATCCCGGGGCTCAGTCCGTCGGGTGCCCGGCGGGCGTCGCACGCTCCAGCGCGGGCCAGCCGGTGTCCCGGTGCAGCGCCCGCTCGGCCTCCCGACCACCGCCGCGCAGGCCGAACAGCCGCTTGGCGAACAGCAGGTAGCCGATCACGGCCAGGTTGATGATCAGCGTGATCACCTTGGTCACCGTGATCCGGCCGGTCAGCTCGTAGATCTCCGGGACCAGCAGCAGCGTGGTCGCCACGAACGTCAGGTACTCGGCCCACCGCTTGCCCAGCCACAGGCCGACGGCCTCGATGCCCTCCAGCGCCGCGTAGCCGGCCAGCACCAGCCCGACCACGTACAGCGTGCTCGACCTGGCCTGGAACGCCCGGCTCAGCTCGCGCACCAGCCCGCCACCGCGAATCCCCTCCGGCCCGCCGACGCCGCCCTGCACCGCGTCCAGCACCCGGTAGAACGTGTCGCTCAGCGCCGACCGCTCGGCCGCGAACACGAACACCCCCGCCGCGAGCAGCCCCAGCACCAGGAAGTGCACCAGCCGGTCGACCGCGATCAGCCGCAGCACGAACCTGTCGCGCAGCGGCCGGCCCCGCAGCGGCAGCACGATCGCCGACCGCTCGGGCAGCTGCCGCAGGGTCGGCTCGCGCGGGGGCGGCAGCGGGATCCAGGAGTCGCACCGCAGGCAGCGGTGCCAGCGCAGCCCGTCGCCGGGCTCGCGCACCACCAGCGCGTCCTCGGGCCGCAGCTCGGCCACGTCGGTGCCCAGCAGCGCGTGGCCCCGGAACCCGCAGGCGATCAGCTCGTAGTGGAACCTCGGCATCCACCCGGTGGGCCGCACCGCCCCGGGCGGCGTGCTGTCGACGGTGACCGGCGCGTCCGGCTCGCGGGGGTGTGCGGTCATGGCGGCAGGATAGATCGTCCCGGGCAAGGAGTCCCTCAGCTCTGTCGATCACGTTGACAGTGGGTACCCCGCACGGGTAACCCGGTCAGCGGAGGTGGCCGATGACGCACGTCGGACACGCGCTGGCGATGGCCGGCACGATGGGCTGGGAGATCCTCTGGGCGCTGATCCTGGGCTTCGCGCTGTCCTCGGTCATCCAGGCGGTGGTCCGACGGTCCACGGTGGTCCGGCTGATGGGCGACGACCGGCCGCGCACCCTCGCCACGTCCACCCTGCTCGGCGCCGCGTCGTCGTCCTGCTCCTACGCGGCGGTCGCGCTGGCCCGCTCGCTGTTCCGCAAGGGGGCGAACTTCACCGCCGCGATGGCCTTCGAGATCGGCTCCACGAACCTCGTCGTCGAGCTGGGTGTGATCCTGGCGCTGCTGATGGGCTGGGAGTTCACCCTGGCCGAGTTCGTCGGCGGGCCGATCATGATCGTGGTGCTGGCCGTGCTGTTCCGGCTGGTCGTGCGCCAGCGGCTGGTCGCCGCCGCCCGCGAGCAGGCCGACCGGGGCGTCGCCGGGTCGATGGAGGGCCACGCGGCGATGGACATGTCGGTCCAGCGGGAGGGCTCGTTCTGGCGGCGGCTGGGCTCGGCCGAGGGGTTCACCTCGGTCGCGCACGTGTTCGTCATGGAATGGGCGGCCGTGCTGCGCGACATCGTCGTCGGGCTGCTCATCGCCGGCGCGGTGGCCGCCTGGGTACCCAGCTCGTTCTGGCACCGGTTCTTCGCCACCGACCACCCGGTGGCCGCCGCGCTGTGGGGGCCGATCGTCGGGCCGCTGGTGGCGATGCTGGCGTTCGTCTGCTCGATCGGCAACGTGCCGCTCGCGGCCGTGCTGTGGAACGGCGGCATCAGCTTCGGCGGGGTGGTCGCGTTCCTGTTCGCCGACCTGCTGATCCTGCCCATCCTGAACATCTACCGCCGCTACTACGGGCTGCGGATGGCGCTGACCCTGCTCGGCACCTTCTACGTGTCGATGGTCGCGGCCGGCTACCTGGTGGAGCTGCTGTTCGGGGTCGCCGGGCTGGTGCCGACCGACCGCTCGACGATGATCATGGACGAGGGCATCTCGTGGAACTACACCACGTGGCTGAACATCGCGTTCCTGCTGCTCGCCGCCGTGCTGCTGGTCCGTTTCGTGCGCACCGGCGGCATCCCGATGCTGCGCATGATGAACGGCGCCCCGGACGGCGGCGGTGACCACACGGCGCACGCGGGTCGAGGCTGAACCTCGGGTGAGCGCCGTTCCGGGCGGGAGGCGACCGGTGTCCGGCCGGCTCCCGCCCGGGTCGGCGAGCTGGGCCGGGAACTACTGGGCGGCCTGCACGGCCTGCTCCAGCGCGGCCGAGGTGTTGTCGACCTGCTTGCCGTTGACCTTCACCGTAGGCGTCGCGTTCACGCCCTCCTTGGAGGCCTGGTCGGTGAGCGCGGCGGTCCACTTGGCGTAGGTCCTGCCGGTGATGCAGCCGGCCACGTCGGCCGGGGCGCCGGCCTGTTTGGCCAGGTCGACCAGCTGCGAGTCGGGCAGCCCGCTGCCGCCCTCCTCGGGCTGGTTGGCGTAGAGCAGCTTGGCGTACCGCGGGAACACCCCCGACCCCGCGACGCACCCCGCGGCGGCCGAGGACCGGGTGGAGTACTGGCTGGACGACGCCCGGTCCAGGAACGCCATCGGGTGGTAGACCACCTTCGCGGTGCCGGCGGCGACCAGCTTGTCCACCGTCGGGCCGACCTGCGCCTCGTACTGCTTGCAGACCGGGCACTGGAAGTCGAGGAAGATGTCGACCGTCGCCTTGGCGTTGTCCTGGCCCACCGAGATCCCGCTGGCGGTGGCGCCCGGCGGCGTGCTGGCCTGGCCGCCCTGCTGGGTCTTGTAGAGCCCGAAGCCCACGGCGGCGGCGAACAGCAGCACCACCACGATGCCGACGATCATCCCCGTGGAGGGCCCCTTGCGCTGGGCCACCAGCGGCTTGTTCCGCTTAACGGCCTTCTTGTTCGTCATTCCCCGTGCTCCTCTCGCCGGCCGGCGAGCATGCCGTCCACGCTCAGCGCCCCGGCCGGCCACCTGACCAGCAGCAGGGCCAACACCAACAGGGCTCCGTCGCGGAGCATCTCCCAGCCGTAGGTCGGCCGTTCGCCCTGGGCCAGCTGACCGCCGGAGCCGAAGCACCCGCAGTCGATCTGCAGCCCGCGAGCCCAGGCCGAGCCGATTCCGATCATGAAAGCCGCCATGAACAGCGCGGACACCACCGCGCCCGCGCGCACTCCGGCGCCGACCACCAGGAGCACGCCGAGCAGGACCTCGACGACCGGCAGCCCGGCTCCGACGACCTGCGCGGCGATCTCGGGCAGCAGCCGGTAGGCGCGGACCGCCCGCACCGAGGCGTCCAGGTCGGTGATCTTGGAGTAGCCCGCCACGATCCACACCACGCCGAGGACCAGCCGGCCGAGCGTGGGCAGCCAGGCCACCCACGCACGGGTGTGCGCGGTCTCGGTCACCACTCCGGTCATCGCCTTCCCAACGGCCTCGACACCACTCCGGTTCCCGGACCAGCGGCCCGGCCGGGCGGTATCTCCTCTCGCGGCCACAGCGGCCCCGGCCATCTTCCCCCAGCCCACTCGGCCGCCCGGAGCCAGGTCGGCCGGCGGCGCGGCGTTAGGGTGCGCCGTGGCCCCAGCCGACGCCCGGCCCGGCACCCCGTCCGACGTTCCGACCGACGTCCCGCCGGTCGACGCGGGCCCCGGGCGGCACACCGCGGCCGACCCGCCGCCGGCCGGGCGACGGCCGGTCCCCGGGCGGCTCGCGGCGCTGCTCGGCGCGATCGGGGTGCTCGCCGGGCTGGCCCTGCCGTTCGCCCCGGTGTGGGCCGAGCAGACCACGGTCAGCTGGCCGCCCACCGGCGCGGGGCCGGTGCCCACCACCGCCTTCCTCGCCCCCTACCGGCCGGTCACGCTGAGCGCGACGCTGCCCTGCCCGGTGCTGCGCGCGGCGGCGGCCCGGCCGGGCGCGACCACCGTGCTGGCCACCGGCTCCGGCGGCGACGGGCTGCTGGTGCGGGTCACCGGCGGCCGGGCGCTGGTGCTGGTCAACGCCCGGCTGGTCGCCGTCGCGGACCTCGCCACGGCCGGGGACTGCGCGGTCGGGGTGGCCGCGGGGCCGGACGGCGTGCGGGTCGACGCGGCCGGGCGGGTCACCGCGCTGCCCGGCGAGCCGGTGCCCCCGGTGCAGCGCTTCGACACCGAGCTGTCCCCCTCGGCGGCCACCGGGCTGGCCGTGGCGGCGCGCACCGACGACCCGTTCGACAGCCGGGGAACCGGCCTCAAGCACGTGCTGATCGCCGTGCAGCTGCTGGCGGCGGCCGCGGCGCTGGGCTGGATCGGCCGGCACGCCTCGCGGCGGTCCCGGGCGGCCCGCCGGGAGACACCCCGGGGCACCCGCCGGCGCCGGGGCGCGGTCGGGGTGGACGCTGGGGTGCTCGCCGTGCTGGCCGGCTGGGCGGTGATCGGCCCGCTGTCCGACGACGACGGGTTCGCCGCGATGATCGCCCGGAACTCGGTCGCCGCCGGCTTCCAGGGCAACTACTACCGCTGGTGGAACGCCTCGGAGACGCCGTTCGCGCTGGCCCAGCACGTGCTGGTGCCGCTGACCTCGGTGAGCCTCGACCCGCTGTGGCTGCGGCTGCCCAGCACCGCGCTGGCCGCGCTGACCTGGTTCACGCTGAGCCGGGGAATCCTCGGCGCGGCGCTGCCGACCGCCCACCGCGCGCCGGTGCGGGCGCTGGCCGGCGCGTTCTTCCTGGCCGCGTGGCTGCCGTTCAATCTGGGCGTGCGCCCCGAGGCGTACCTGGCGGCCGGGCTCACCGGGGTGCTCGCGCTGCTCTGGCGGGCGCGCGGCATGCCGGCGCTGGCCGGGGCGGCGCTGGTGGCCGCCGCGGCGGTGTCGGCCAGCCCGTCCGGGGTGCTGCTCGCCGCGCCGGTGCTGGTGTTCGCCCCGAAGGTCCTGCGCATCGTGCGGTACGGCGACGGGTCCGAGGGCACGGCGGCCTGGGACGTGCTGGGCCGGGCGCTGCTGCTGGGCTCGGTGGTCGCGGTGGCGCTGACCGCCGTGTTCGCCGACCAGACCTGGCACGCGGTCGCGGTGGCCACCCGCTGGCACACCGACTTCGGGCCGACCCTGCCCTGGTACGCCGAGCTCAACCGCTACCTGTACCTGCTCAGCGCCGACCAGGACGGCACCGCCACCAAGCGGGTCCCGGTGCTGCTCACGCTCGCGCTGCTGCCGGTCGCGGGCCTGCTGCTGGCCCGGGGCCTGCCGTTCCCGGGGCGGGGCTCCCGGGACCCGGGGCGGGGGCGCCACGACACGGGGCGGCGGGACCCGGTGGCCGGGGCGGCCGCGCGGCTGGCCGGGGTCACCGTGCTGGCCCTGGCGCTGTTCTGGCTCACCCCGTCGAAGTGGACGCACCACTTCGGGGCGCTGGCCGGGGTGTTCGCCGCGTTCCTCACCGTCGCGGTGGTGTACCTGGCGCGCTACGCGCGGGTGGCCCGGGTCCCCGACCGGGTGCCCCCGGCCGTCGGGCTGGCCGGCGCGGGACTGGTGGCGCTCGCCGGAGGGCTGGCGTTCAGCGGGCCGAACGCCTGGTGGCAGCCGGTCGTGTACGACGTGCCGTGGGCCGATGGTCCGGTCGACCCGGCCGGGGTGCCGCTGCGGTCACCGCTGCTCTGGGCGGCCGCGGCCGCGGTCGGGTACCTGCTCGTGCGGCACCGCCGGGGTGGTCGGATCGCCCGGCGGTGGCTGGTCGCGGCGCCCCCGGTGCTGTCCGTCGCGGTGACCGGGGTGTCGGTCGCGGTGCTGCTCGGGTCGTTCCTGGCCGCACCGGTCCGCGAGCCGGTGGGGTCGCTCGCGCTGGCCAACCTGCGCTGGCTGAGCGGGCGGCCGGGCTGCGGGCTGGCCGACGCGGTGCGGGTGTTGCCCGACATACCGGGCGGCCACCTGACGCCCGCGGGCCCTGGCCCCGGAACCGGCGCCGACCCCGGCCGGCTCGCCGGGTTCGCGTCGGGCACCGGTTTCGACCCGTCCGCCGCGCCACCCGAGCCACCCGGAACCGGCGGTTCGACCTACCTGTGGGGCAGCCGCGCCGGCGGCCCGCTGGACACCGGTGAGCTGGCCAGCCCCTGGTTCGGGCTGCCCCCGCCGGCCGCCGGGGACCAGGTGGCGGTGTCGGTGGCCGGCCGCACCGACGGCGGCAACCGGCTGACCCTGCAGTTCGGCCGGGCCGACGGCGGGCAGGTCGCCGTGCTCGGCTCGGTGCCACCGCCGGACACCCCGAGGGCCGCCCCCGGGGAGACACCGACCTACCGCTCCTGGCGCACCGCCGGGGTGGACGCCGACCGGGTGCCCGCCGGGGCCGACCGGGTGCGGGTGCTCGCCGTGGACGCCACCACCGACGACGACGGCTGGCTGGCGGTCACCGGGCCCCGGCTGCGCCGCGCGGTGGGGCTCACCGAGTTCCTGGACCGCAACCGGCCGACGCTGGTGGCCTGGCCGGTCGCGTTCCTGTACCCGTGCGTCACCGACCCGGTCACCGTGCGGGACGGGATCGCCGACGCGCCGGTCAGCCTGCTGGAGACACCCGCCCGGTACGCCGGGCTGTCCTCGGTGACCACGTACGCGGGCAGCGGCGGCGACTGGGCGGCGCTGCGCTCCCTGGGCGCGCTCGGCGAGGAGAGCGGCGAGCTGGTCGGCCGGCCCGGCGCGGACTGGGGCTCGGTGCTGCTCGGCCACTCCCGCCTGGCCCGCGACCGCTACCGGCGCGACACCACCTGGGTCACGGTGTCCGGCCTGCACGGCTGATCCCGGGGCCGGTCAGACACCGACTCCGAGGTCCGCGCAGTCGCCGGCTCCGGGGCCGATCAGGACTCGGCGGTGCGAGCCGGGTGAGCCGAGGCGGCCTGGCGCGCCCGGCGGGTGGCCAACGCCATCTGGGCCAGGTACAGCGGTGACGGCGGCACCCAGCCCAGCTGCATCGCGGTGCCCTGGTCGTCCCGGTTCGCCCAGTGCTCGATCACCTGGCCGTCGGCCACCCGCATCCAGTGCGTCTGGGTGGTGGCGAACGTCCGCCCGGTGGCCGGGAACGCCTGCGCGGGCCGGCCGTCGGCGTCGTAGCTGACGAACGGCCGCACGTGCCGCCCGCGCATGGTGGTGTGCAGCACGACCAGGTCGCCCTCGCGCACCACCTCGTGGACCTCCCAGCGCAGCTCGGCGAACGCCTCGCGCAGCCACAGCGCGGTGGCGTAGTAGGCGGCCGGGCCTCGGCCCCTGCTGGCCGGGGGCTCGTCGACGTCCTCCCGGTTGCGCGCCCGAGGGTGGACGACCTCGACGAACTCCTCGATGCCGCCGACGCCCATCAGGTGTACCGCCCGCACGCACAGCGCCTTGGCCGGATCGCCGCCGGCCGGATCGCCGCCCCCCGGTGCCGTCATGGCGGCCAGACTAGGCCGGGGCCGCCCGCGCCGGATCCGGCTACCGGGTCAAAGCCAGCGCGGCGGCCATGTCGCGCACCGCGCGCGCCGTGCCCCGCACCGAGCCGGTGACCTTGGACCGCCCGCCCGTCCGGGGCCGGTACTCCACGTCCACCTCGTGCAGCCGCCAGCCGGCCGCCCCCGCGCGCAGCAGCAGCTCCAGCGGGTAGCCGAACGCGCGGTCGGTGACGCCGAGCGCCAGCATCTCCTCGCGGCGGACCGCGCGGACCGGGGCGATGTCGTGCACCGGGACGCCCCGGCGGCGCAGCAGCGCGGCGATCAGCGAGTTGCCGGCCCTGGCGTGCCACGGCCACGCGCCGCGACCGACCGGACGGCGGCGGCCCACGGCGAGGTCGGCCCGGCCGGAGGCCACCTCGGCGACCAGCGCGGGCAGCGCCTCAGGCGGCATCGAGCCGTCCGCGTCCAGCACGCACACGTACTCGGCGGTCGCCGCCACCAGCCCCGTGTGCACCGCCGCGCCGTACCCGCGCCTCGACTCGGCGACCACCACCGCGCCGGCGGCGGCCGCCACGGCGGCGGTGCCGTCGGTGCTGCCGTTGTCCACCACCACCGCCCGGTACCCCGCCGGCAGCCGGGCCAGCACCCCGGGCAGCGCCTCGGCCTCGTCCAGGCAGGGCAGCACCACGTCCACGGTGGGCCCGGTGCCCGGTGCGGGGGTCATCGCGCCCGCACCGGCTCGCGCAGCTCGTCGGTGGCGAACGCGGCGACGCCCTCGGCGAACCCGGTCGCGGCGGTGAACCCGAGCAGCTCCCGTGCGCGGTCCGGGGAGGCCACCACGTGCCGGACGTCGCCGGGCCGCGCGCCGCCCACCACCACCGGGGCGGGGCCGCCCATCGCCCCGGCCAGCGTGGCGGCCAGCTCGCCGATGGTGTGCGGCTCGCCGGAGCACACGTTCACCGCCGTCGTCCGGCCCTGCTCGGTGTCCCGGCCCGGGGTGGCCAGGTCGGCCAGCGCGGCCGCGTTGGCCCGCGCCACGTCGGTGACGTGCACGAAGTCCCGCCGCTGCCGGCCGTCCTCCAGCACGGTCGGCGCCCTGCCCCCGGCCAGCGCGGACCGGAAGACCGACGCCACCCCGGCGTACGGGGTGTCCCGGGGCATCCGCGGGCCGTAGACGTTGTGGTAGCGCAGCGACCACACCGAGCCGCCGGTCTGCCGCGCCCAGGCGCCCGCCAGGTGCTCCTGGGCGAGCTTGGTGGCCGCGTAAGTGCTGCGCGGGTCGGCCGCGGCGTCCTCGGTGACCAGCCCGTCCACCAGCGGAGCGCCGCACACCGGGCAGGGCGGCTCGAAGCGGCCCGCGTCGATGTCGGCGGCCCGGCGCGCGCCGGGGCGGACCGGACCGTGCTTGGGGCAGTCGTAGCGCCCCTCGCCGTAGATCACCATCGAGCCGGCCAGCACCAGCCGCCGCACCCCGGCGGCGTGCATCGCGGCCAGCAGCACCGCCGTGCCGTAGTCGTTGTGGCTGGCGTAGTCCGGCGCGTCCGACGGGTCGACGCCGTGGCCGACCATCGCGGCCTGGTGGCACACCGCGTCCACCCCGGGCAGCAGCCGGCGCAGCAGCTCGCCGTCCCGCACGTCGCCGAGGACCAGCTCGTGCCGGTCGACCCAGCCCGGCGCGCCCGAGGAGCCGTGCGCCTGCGGCAGCAACGCGTCCAGCAGCAGCACCTCGGCACCCTGCCCGGCGAGCAGGTCGGCCACGTGGGAGCCGATGAACCCGGCTCCGCCGGTGATCAGGATGCGCACCGGTGAAGGCTATCGCGGCGACCCCGGTGACCCGCCCTTACCGGACGCTTACGCCCGCCCGCGACCGCCGCCCCGGTGACGATCCCGGGTCTAGCGTCGCCGCCATGACACGCACCACCCCCCGACCGGACCCGGGCGGGCCCGACGACGAACGCGGCGCGGGCGCACCGGCCGCGTCGGCGGAGCCCGCGTCGTCGGGGCCAGGGGCCGCCGCGCCGGAACGCGAGCCCGGGTACGGCTTCCCGGCGGGGGTGTGGCGGGCGCTGGAGCGGCTCCGCCCGCCCGGCACCGGACGCACCCGCGCCTGGCGCAGCCCGTTGCGCGGCCCGTGGCTGACCTCGGTGTTCGGTGCGGTGCTGCTGGTGTCCCTGCCGGTCGTGATCGTCACCGGGCTGCTCGACTACGTCGCGTACAGCCCCCGGTTCGGCCAGGCCTTCCCCCGCGACGTGGGCTGGCTGCACCTGCCGTTCTTCGAGTGGCCGACCCGGCCGTCCTGGCTGTTCCGGCTCACCCAGGGCCTGCACGTCGGCCTGGGCTACGTGCTCGTGCCGGTGGTGCTGGCCAAGCTCTGGTCGGTGGTGCCCAAGCTGTTCGGCTGGCCACCGGCCCGGTCCCTGGCCCAGGTGCTGGAGCGGACGTCGCTGCTCGCGCTGGTCGGCGGGATCCTGTTCGAGATGGCCACCGGCATCCTGAACAACCAGTACGACTACGTGTTCGGGTTCGACTTCTACACCGCGCACTACTACGGCGCCTGGGTGTTCATCGCCGGGTTCGCGGTGCACACGGCGATCAAGATCCCGCACATGGTGACCGGGCTGCGGTCCCGCTCGCTGCGCGCCGAGCTGCGCACCCCGCTGGCCGGGACCCGCCCGGAACCCGCCGAGCCCGACGACCCGGACAGCCTCGTGGCGCTGGACCCGGCGGCGCCGACGGTGTCCCGGCGCGGCGCGCTGGCACTGGTCGGCGGCGGGTCCCTGCTGGTCGGGCTGCTGACCGCCGGGCAGTCCGCCGGCGAGCTGCTGCGCCCGGCGGCCCTGCTGATCCCCCGAGGCCGGTCCTACGGCGACGGGCCGAACGACTTCCAGGTCAACCGCACCGCGTCGACCGCCGGCATCACCGACGAGCTCGTCGGTCCCGACTGGCGGCTGAGACTGACCGGCGGCGGCGCCCCGGTGATCTGGGACGCCGCCGGGCTGGCCGCGCTGGTCGAGCGCTCCGGGCACACCGTCGACCTGCCGCTGGCCTGCGTGGAGGGCTGGTCGGCCACCCAGACCTGGACCGGGGTACGGCTCCGCGACCTCGCCGCGCTGGCCGGGGTACCCGAGCCGGCCTCCGCGCTGGTGCGCTCCGTCGAGCCGCGCGGGGCCTTCACCTCGGCGCGGCTGACAGGCGGGCAGGTGCTCGACCCGGACGCCCTGCTGGCCACCCGGGTGAACGGGGCACCGCTGAGCCGCGACCACGGGTTCCCCGCCCGGGTCATCGTCCCGGCGCTGCCCGGCGTGCACTGCACGAAGTGGGTCGGGACGATCGACTTCGCGAGGTCGGCGTGATCACCCGGTGGCGGGTGTTCTACGGCGAGCACCCGATGCACCTGGTCGCCGTGCTGGGGGCACTGGCGCTGGCCGGTTACGCGGCGCTGGGCGTGGCCGGCAACCCGCTGTGGCCCCGGATGCTGCTCTGGTTCGCCGCCGCGATCGTCGCGCACGACCTCATCGGCTTCCCGCTGTACACCGCGGCCGACCGGCTGCTCACGGCCGTCCGGCCCGGGCCGGGCGTGAACTACCTGCGGGTGCCGCTGCTCGGCTCGGGCCTGACCTTCCTGCTGTTCTTCCCCGGCATCGTCCGCCAGGGCGAGGAGAGCACCGTCTCGGCCACCGGGCTGGACCAGTCGCCCTACCTGGCCCGCTGGCTGCTGCTCTGCGGCGCGCTGTTCGTCACGTCGGCGGTGATCTACCTGGCGCGCCGGATCGGTGTAAAGCTGAGGGGGTGACCCGCTCCGCCGCGCGCTCCCGCACCCGTCCGGCCGTGAACCGCCGCACGCTGATCGTCGCCGTGGTGCCGGTGCTGCTGGCGGCCGGCTCCTGGCGGGCGCTGTTCACCCCGGAGGCCCGGTGGCCCGCGCCGGTGACCTGGGTGGGCACCGCGGTACTGCTGGCCGCCATGGTCACGCTGCCGGTGGCGCTGGTGCGCGGCCACGGGTGGCGGCGGTCGGACCCGGCGGCGGTGGTGGGCGACACGCTGCTCGGCGCACTGTGGGCGCTGTTCAGCTGGTCGGTGATCGGCGAGGTGGCCCGGTCGGGGCTGCTGCTCGCCGGGGTGCCCGACCCGCTGCGCGCGCGGATCGTCGCCGTCGGGGTCGCCTCGGTCACCGCCGGGCTGCTCGCCTGGGGCGTGTCGGAGGCGCGGCGGGTGCCCCGGGTGCGGCGCGTGGAGGTGCCGCTGGAGCGCCTCGGTCCCGGGCTGGACGGGCTGCGGCTGGCCGTCCTGTCCGACACCCACTTCGGCCCGCTGGACCGGGCACGGTGGTCGTCCGGGGTGGTGCGGCGGGTGAACGCGCTGCGGCCCGACGCGGTGCTGCACCTGGGCGACATCGCCGACGGGACGCCCGAGCAGCGGGGCGCGCAGGCCGCCCCGCTGGCCGACGTGCACGCCCCGCTGGGCCGCTACGTGGTGACCGGAAACCACGAGTACTACGGCGACGCGCAGGCCTGGGTCGACCACCTGACGACGCTGGGCTGGCGGCCGCTGCGCAACAGCCACGAGCTGCTGGCGCGCGGTGGCGACCGGCTGGTCCTGGCCGGCGTGGACGACCCCACCGGGGCTCGGCTGCCCGGGCACGGGCCCGACCTCGCCGCCGCGCTGGCCGGCACCGAGGAGGACCTCCCGGTGGTGCTGCTCGCCCACCAGCCCCGGCAGGTGACCGAGGCGGTGGCCGCGGGCGTGGACCTGCAGCTGTCCGGGCACACCCATGGCGGGCAGATCTGGCCGTTCCACCTGCTGATCAGGACCGAGCAGCCGGCGGTCTCCGGGCTCAGCGCGCGGGGGCCGCGCAGCTGGCTCTACATCAGCAGGGGCACCGGGTTCTGGGGGCCGCCGTTCCGGGTGTTCGCGCCGAGCGAGATCACCCTGCTGACGCTGCGCCGCGCCACCGGCTGAGCCCTCCCGCGCCGAGCCCACCGGGTACCGCGCGGACGGCCCCGGGCGCGCCGCATCGCGGCTCCTGGCGCGGCGGCCGGGACCCGGGCAGGTTCGGCCGCCCCCGGGCGCGTGGTGCGGCGGGGGACGGCCGGGGCGGCGGCTCGCTAGTGCGTGGTGGCGTACCTGCGGCGGTTCACCGGGTGGTGGCTGCGGCAGCGGGCCATCGCCTCGGCCCGCTGGACCGCGCGCCGGGCCGAGTCGACGGCGACGCCGACCGCGGCCAGGGTGACCGCGACGATCGCCACACCGGACCAGGGCGCCGCGGTGGCGGCGACCATGATCCCCAGGAGGAGACCGACGGCGCCGAGCCGGAAGGGAAGGGTGGAGCGGCGGTCGGTCGAGCGACCGGACGGCCGGGTGGGGGACGACGTCCACTGCTGGGGAGCAACCGGGACCGAGGTGGAGAGCGGCGCCGGTGACGTCTGGGGAACGCGGGTGCTCATGTCTCCCCCGTCGCACCCTCCGTCCCGCGCGTTACCCCTATCACCCGATCGCCGGTAATTCTTTTAGAAAGTCAGCTCAACGCATCCGTCCGTACACCCTCCGGGGTCATTCGGCCGCTGGAGGCACCCCTCGCGCCGTATCCGGGCCGCATCGTCGGTCAGGTCGTCGGTCAGACTGGACGGGTGGACGACGAGGACAAGCCCGTGCACATCTGCGTGGTGTGCAGCGGCAACATCTGCCGGTCGCCGATGGCGGAGAAGGTGCTGGTGACCGCGCTGGCCGAGGAGGGACTGGCCGACCGGGTGCGGGTGACCAGTGCCGGCACCGGACCGTGGCACGCCGGCGAGCCGGCCGACGCGCGGGCCGCCGACGTGCTGCGCCGGCACGGCTACCCGACCGAGCACGTGGCGCGGCAGGTCAACTCCGACCACCTCGGCGCCGACCTGCTGCTCGCCGCCGGCGTGGACCACGTCGCCGCGCTGCGCCGGGTGCTGGGCCGGGACGACGCGGCGGAGCGGGTGCGGCTGCTGCGCTCGTTCGACCCGGCCGCCCCGCACGGCGCCGAGGTCCCCGATCCGTACTACGGCGGCGACCGCGGCTTCGACGACGTGCTGGAGATGATCGAGGCGACCGTGCCGGCCCTCGTCGAGTGGACCCGAGGACGCCTGCCGTGAGCCCTACGCGGGTGGAGCTGCCGGGCGGCCGGGTGGCCGTGCGCAAGTCCGCCCCCGGCATGCCCGGCCAGCTGGCCGCCGAGGCCGCCGGGCTGCGCTGGCTGGCCGAGCCCGGCGCCGTGCCCGTTGCGGCGGTGCTCGGCCTCGACGACGAGCACATCCTGGTGGAGTACCTGCCCTCGGCGTCGCCGGACCGGGCGGCGGCGGAGCGGTTCGGTGCGGGCCTCGCCCGGCTGCACGCCGCCGGCGCCGACGCGTTCGGCGTACCGCCGCCCGGCGGGCCGTCCGACGCCTGGATCGGCACGACCGGGATGCGCAACGAGCCCGGAACGGACTGGCCGACCTGGTACGTCGAGCAGCGGGTGCTGCCCTACCTGCGTGCCGGGCGGGACGCAGGGTCGGTCACCGCCGAGGAGGCTGCCGAGGTGGAAGCGGCCTGCCGGGCGCTCCCGGAGGTGGCCGGCCCGCCGGTGCCGCCGGCGCGGCTGCACGGCGACCTGTGGTCGGGCAACGTGTGCTGGAGCGCGGGCCCGGAGGGCTCCGCCGGGCCGGTGGACGCCTGGCTGATCGACCCCGCCGCGCACGGCGGCCACCCGGAGACCGACCTCGCCATGCTCGCCCTGTTCGGCTGCCCGCACCTGGACGCGGTCCTGGCAGGCTACCGGCGGGTCACGCCGCTGGGCGACGGCTGGGCCGACCGGGTCGGGCTGCACCAGCTGTTCCCGCTGCTGGTGCACGTGGTGCTGTTCGGCCGGGGCTACACGTCACAGGCACTCGCCGCCGCCCGATCCACGACACGGCTGCTCGACGGCATACCGTAGACGCGTGCGGTTCCTGTTCAAGCCGGGCTGGATTGCCTTCGTGCTGGTCGTGATCGCCTTCGCGGTCTCGTGCTACACGCTGCTGGCGCCCTGGCAGTTCCGCCGCAACGCCCAGCAGGCGGCGCAGAACGACGCCGTCGCCGCGTCGTTCGCGCACCCACCCCAGCCGTTGGGCACGCTGGTCCCGGCGGGCGCGCCGCCGCCGGCGGGGGTCGAGTGGCGGCTGGCCACCGTGCGCGGCCGCTACCTGCCCGCCGACGAGGCCGTCGTGCGGCTGCGCACCGTGCTCGGCAACCCGGCGTTCGAGGTGCTCACCGCCTTCCGCACCGACGAGGGCCGCACCATGGCCGTCGACCGCGGCTACGTGCGCCCCGGCGACGGCCGCCAGGTCACCCCGTTCCCGGCCGCGCCCGGCGCGGTGGTGACCCTGACCGGCCGGATCCGGCTGGACGAGAACGATCCGGACCACCGGCCCACGTTCGTCGCCGACGGTCACCGGCAGCTGTACGCGGCGGACAGCCGGGCGCTCGGCCAGGTGGTCGGTCAGCCGCTCGACGCCGGCTACCTGCAGCTGGTGGACGGCCAGACCGGCGGGCTGGGCGTGCTGCCGCTGCCGGACACCGACAGCGGGCCGTTCCTGTCCTACGCCTGGCAGTGGCTGAGCTTCGGCGCGATCGCCCTGTTCGGGCTGGGCTACTTCATCCGGCTCGAGCTGCTGCAGCGGCGCGCCGGGGCCGAGGGCGAGCCGGCCGCCGCGCCCGCGCCGGCCAGGGGCAACCTGCGGGCGGCCCTGCGCGGCGAGCAGCCAGCGGATGCCCGCGATCCGCGATCCGGCGAGGTCGCGGACGCCGGCCGGGCCTCCTCTGCCGCCGAGGACTCCGGCCGGCCCGAGGACTCCGGCCGCGCTGCGGACTCCGGCCGCGCCGAGGGCTCCCGCGACACCGAGGCCGCCGGCCGGGCCGAGGGTTCCCGAGGGGCGGACAACCCCGACGGGGCGGAGCCGGCGGCCGGGTCTCCCCCGGCGGAGCAGCCGGCCGCGCCGGACCGGGACCGCCTGGCCGAGCGCTACGGGAAAGCCCGGTTCTGACCGTCGCCCGACCACGACCCGGACCGCGGCGGCTCGACCGGCGACGCAGCCGTCACACGGCGGGCCGACGGCCGGAGCAGCCGCCCCTCGGCCCCGAGGACAGCGCGAGGGCGAGAAGCACCGCCAGGCCGGTCGCCGCCGCGCCGAGCAGCCGGGACAACCGTGCCGCCCGCCGCAGGTCGGCCGCCGCCGGCGGTGGCCCGTCGCCGAGTACCGGACGCTGCTCGTCGCCGTGCGGGTACCGGGTCAGGCCCCCGAGGCGGACCCCGAGCGCGCCCGCCGCCGCCGCCTCCACCGGGCCGGCGTTCGGGCTGGGGTGTGCGGCCGCGTCCCGCCGCCACGCCCGCGCCGAGGCGTCCGCCGAGCCGCCGACCAGCGGCGCGAGGGCCACGGTCAGTGCGGCGGTGGTGCGCGCGGGCACCAGGTTCAGCAGGTCGTCGCACCGGGCGGCGGCCCAGCCAAAGCGGTGGTGGCGCGGCGAGGGGTAGCCGACCATGGCGTCCAGCGTGTTCACCGCGCGGTACCCCACGAGACCCGGCAGCCCGGCCACCGCACCCCACAGCAGCGGCCCGACCACCGCGTCCGCGGTGTTCTCGGCCACCGACTCGCAGCCCGCCCTGGCCATCCCGGCGGCGTCGAGCAGGTCCGGGTCGCGCCCGCACAGGTGCGGGATGCGGGCCCTGGCGGCGGCCAGGTCACCGGACTCCAGCTCGTCGGCCAGGGCGCGTGCCTCCCCGGCCAGCGACGAGCCACCGAGGACCGCCCAGGTCGTCGCGGCCACCAGCGCGACGGTCAGCGCCGGGGACGTCCGGGTTGCGCGGTGCAGCAGCGCGGCGGCCAGGACCGCGGTGCCGGCGGTGACCCCGAGGTACCGCAGGCCGGCGACCCGGCTGTCCGCGTAGCCGAGGCGCTCGACGGTGGCCGCGAACCGGCCGAACCCGGCGACCGGGTGCCCGCGCCGGGGGTCACCGACGAGCGCGTCGAGGCCCACGCCGAGCAGCAGGCCGGCGGCTCTCCGGGCGCCGGGACGCCGCCGGGCGGTGGGGCGGCCGGAGCTCAGCGAACGGCGTCGCACCGGGGGCCGGACAGCTCCGTCGGGCCACCGCAGATCGTCTGGGCATCCTCGGCGATCACCCGCAGGGTGCACGGCCACGGCACGCCGGCCATGCCGGAGCTGCGGCACGCGGTGCACCGGCCGTGGTCGTCGGGAACGTGCTCGATGAGCAGCCGCTGCCAGACCTCGGGCATCCCGGAGATCGTCGTCGCGAGCGGGTTGGCCTCGCCGTCCCCCGGCACATCATGGTTCCGGTCCATGTTCATCCCCCTCGTCGCACCGCTGACGGCCCCCCGGGTCGTCACATTTGCCCCAACGCCGTTGAGCCTCGCACGTCCTACCCCAGGAGACGGCTCCGGTCGGTTAGCGCGGACCGCGACGCGCCGAGCGCGTCACACCGCGGAATGGCCTCGGTGGGCGCGGCCGCCGGTCACCCGGGTCGGCGCAGCCCGGCGACCACTCGGCGCCACTTGTGGATCATCGCGGCCGACCGCGTCGGTGGCGGCCCGGTCGGGACGCCGGCGCGCGAGACCGTGGCGCGGCCGGGTTGCGGCGGCCCGTCCCGGCGGGTGGCCAGTCCCGTTCGACCCATGGGCCCCCTTAGCCACTCCCGACCCGTGCCTGTCAACGCTGCACGGCCGCGGCGGGTGCCGAGCGCGATCTCGAGCGTTCCGGGGCGGCCCGCCGCGGCGTCAGGCGCGGGCATCCCGCGCGCGGCGGACCTGCTCCGCGCAGCCGACCGGGTCCCGCAGCACGTCGTGCTCCCACAGCCGCAGCACCGTCCAGCCCTCGGCGCGCAGGCCGGTCGTCACCTCGCGGTCCCTGGCCACGGTGCGTTCGATCTTGGCCACCCACCACTCGGTGCGGGTCGGGAACAGCTCGGCCAGGCTGGACCGGCCGCGACGGCGGACCTCGTCGGGGTTGCCGTGCCAGAGGTCGCCGTCGACGAACACCGCCAGCCGCCGGCTGCGGATCACCAGGTCGGGTCGGCCGAGCACGTCGGGGGCGTGCAGCCGGTAGCGCACCCCCGCCGCGTGCAGCGCCCGGCGCAGGGCCAGCTCGGCGCGCGAGTCCTTGTGCCGGACCCTGGCCATCATCCGGCTGGTCGTCGCGGGGTCGCGGGGGCCGAGCCTGCGCCGCCCCGCTCCACCGCTCGTCACCCGCGTCAGGCTAGCCACCCCGGCCGGTCGCGACGGAGGGGTCCCGGCCGGTGACGGCGGGACCCCTCCGGGCGTGCGAGTCGATCAGCTGAAGATCGACTGGATCTGCTGGTAGTGACCGACGGCCTCCGGGCCGAGCTCCCGGCCGAGGCCACTGTTCTTGACGCCGCCGAACGGGGCGGTCGGGTCCGGCAGGTAGGTGTTGATGCCGATGGTGCCGGTCT
>DASXJJ010000234.1:0-101149 GCA_036497465.1 Pseudonocardia sp.
TCGATCATTTTGGTGCGGAAGGGAGAAATCGCTACCGCGAGCGGTACTCCTTGAGCAGGCCGCGGCTGATGATGGTCTTCTGGATCTCCGAGGTGCCCTCGCCGATCAGCAGGAACGGCGCCTCCCGCATCAGCCGCTCGATCTCGTACTCCTTGGAGAACCCGTAGCCGCCGTGGATGCGGAACGACTCCTGGGTGACCTCCGCGCAGTACTCGCTGGCCAGCAGCTTGGCCATGCCGGCCTCCACGTCGAAGCGCTCGCCGGAGTCCTTCAGCCGGGCGGCGTTGACCATCATCAGGTGCGCCGCCTCGACCTTGGTGCCCATCTCGGCGAGCTTGAACGCGATGGCCTGGTGCTGCGCGATCGGCTTGCCGAAGGTGTGCCGCTGCTGGGCGTAGTCGACGGCCAGCTCGAACGCGCGGATGGAGATGCCGCAGGCCCGCGCCGAGACGTTGACCCGGCCGACCTCGACGCCGTCCATCATCTGCGCGAAGCCGCCGCCCCGCTTGCCGCCGAGGATCTGATCCCCGGCGATGCGGAAGCCGTCGAAGACCGCCTCGGTGGTGTCGACGCCCTTGTAGCCCATCTTGTCCAGCTTGCCGGGGATGGTCAGCCCCGGCGCGACCTCGCCGTAGCCCTCCGGCTTCTCCACCAGGAAGCAGGTCAGGTTCTGGTGCGCCCGCTCGGCGCCCTCGTCGGTCTTGACCAGCAGCGCGATCAGGTTCGAGGTGCCGCCGTTGGTGAGCCACATCTTGGCGCCGTCGATGACGAAGTCGCCACCGTCCTGCCTGGCCCGCGTCTTGATCGCGGCCACGTCGGAGCCCAGGTCGGGCTCCGACATCGAGAACGCGCCCCGGATCTCGCCGGTGGCCATCTTGGGCAGGTAGTACCGCTTCTGCTCCTCGGTGCCGTGGTGGATGATCATGTACGCCACGATGAAGTGCGTGTTGATCACACCGGACACGCTCATCCAGCCGCGCGCGATCTGCTCGACGACCAGCGCGTAGGTCAGCAGCGACTCCCCCAGACCGCCGTACTCCTCTGGGATGGTCAGCCCGAACAGGCCCATCTCCTTCATCCCGTCCACGATGTCCTGCGGATAGGTGTCGGAGTGCTCCAGCTCCTGGGCGTGCGGGATGATCTCCTTGTCCACGAAGGACTTGACCGTGGACAGGATCTCCTGCTGGACGTCGCTGAGTCCGGCGGTCTGGGCGAGCCTTGGCATCGGGTGTCTCCTGGCTGTGCTGCGGATCCTTCGGGTGGTGGGGTGGTCGGTCAGCTCTCCGGCGGAGCCCACTTCTCGCCGCGCCGCATGCCGGCCGCCCGGCCCTTGCCGGAGATCACCAGGGCCATCTTGCGGGACGCCTCGTCGATCATCTCGTCGCCCAGCATCGCCGCGCCGCGCTTGCCACCGGCCTCCGAGGTGTACCACTCGTAGGCGTCCAGGATGTTCTCCGCGTGGTCGTAGTCGGCCTGGCTGGGGCTGTACGCCTCGTTCGCCGCCTCGATCTGGCCGGGGTGCAGCACCCACTTGCCGTCGAAGCCCAGCGCCGCGCTGCGGCCGGCCACCCTGCGGAACCCGTCGCTGTCCTTGATCTGCAGGTACGGACCGTCGATGGCCTGCTTGTCGTAGGCGCGCGCGGCCATCAGGATGCTCATCAGGATGTGGTGGTAGGCGTCGCCCACGTCGTAGCCGGGCGGCTGCTCGCCGACCACCAGGCTCTTCATGTTGATGCTGGCCATGAAGTCGGCCGGGCCGAAGATGATGGTCTCCACCCGGGGGCTCGCCGCCGCGATGGCGTTCACGTTGGTCAGGCCCAGCGCGTTCTCGATCTGCGCCTCGATGCCGATCCGGCCGAGCTCGTAGCCCATGGTCTTCTCGATCTGGCTGAGCAGCAGGTCCAGCGCGACGACCTGCTCGGCGGTCTGCACCTTCGGCAGCATGATGCAGTCCAGGTTGGCGCCGGCGCCCTCGACGACCTCGGTGACGTCGCGGTAGGTCCACTCGGTCGTCCAGTCGTTGACCCGCACCACCCGGGTCTTGCCGTCCCAGCCGCCCTCGTTCAGCGCGGACACGATCGTCTTGCGGGCCCCCGGCTTCGCCAGCGGGGCGCAGGCGTCCTCGAGGTCCAGGAACACCTGGTCAACCGGGAGCGTGCGCGCCTTGTCGATGAACTTCTGGTTGGAGCCGGGCACCGCCATGCAGGACCGGCGGGCTCGGATCGGCGCGCTGGCATCGCTCACGACAGGGTCTCCTTGTCCTCGTTGACTCGTCCACATCGTCCTGTTGTGCACGCTGTTGTGCACGGATGCTTCCACTACCGGGCCGTCGCGGCGCAACAGAGGTGATTGGTTTCTCACCCAGCCGAGGTCGGAGCCCCGTACCGCCGGGTAGCCCGCGCGCCCGTCCGGGTCCGGTTCCGGCCCCGCCGGTCAGGACGTGGGCGGCGGGACGGCGATCGTGCCCGAGGAGACCCCGACGACGGGTCCGCCCACCGAGGTGCGCACGGCGGCGCCCCGCCGGGCGGTCACCTCGACCTCCAGCGTCGACGGCCGGCCGATCTCGGCGCCCTGCCGCACCACGAACGCGGACTCGCCGTCCGCCGGCAGGGCACCCCGGTCGACCAGGAACACGGCCAGCGCCACCGCGGCGGACCCAGTCGCCGGGTCCTCCGGCACGCTGATCCCGGGCGCGAACATCCGGGCGTGCGCCGCGCCCGCCGACCCGGGGACGGCCTCCCCGTCGGCCCCGGGCGCCGGGGAGAACGAGACGACCAGCAGCCTGCCCGGCGGCGGCACGTCACCGGTCGCCGGCACCACCGCGCGGGCCACGGCGTCGGCGTGCACCGGCAGCACCGCGAACTCCAGTCCCGCCGAGGCCACCCCGGCGGGCAGGCCGGTCGCCACGTCCCCGGCGGTGAGGCCGACGGCGGCGGCCAGCGCCCCGGCGTCGCGCGGCGGCCCGACCGACGGCGGCCCGCCGGCCACCCGAGCCCCGGAGGCGTCCACCCGCACCGCCAGCAGCCCGGCGCCGCACTCCTGCACCCCGTCGCCGAGGCCGATCACCCCGTCGCGGGCCAGCACCCAGGCCACCCCGACGCTCGGGTGCCCGGCGAACGGCAGCTCCCCCGCCGGGGTGAAGATGCGCGCCCGGTAGCTCGCCGCCGAGGTCGTCGGGGGCAGCGGGAAGACCGTCTCGGACAGGTTGAACTCGCGGGCGATCGCGGCCAGCTGACCGGTGTCCAGCCCCTCCGCGCCGTGCACCACCGCGAGCGGGTTCCCGGCGAAGGCGCGCCGGGTGAACACGTCCACGACCTCGAATCTCAGCGTCCGAACCTGGTCCACCACGGTCGCGAAGCTAACCTGAGCCCCATGGCAGCGGCGAGGGTGTTCGTGGCACAGATGGTGGGCCTCGCCGTCTTCGGGCCGGACGGCGAGCGGATCGGCAAGGTGCGGGACGCGGTCACCGCGCTGCGGGTGGACCAGCAGCCGCCGAGGGTGCTCGGTCTGGTGGTCGAGCTGCTGACCCGGCAGCGGATCTTCGTCCCGATGCTCCGGGTCACCGCGATCGACCCGGGGGCGGTCACGCTGACCACCGGGATGGTCAACCTGCGGCGGTTCGCCCAGCGGCCCAACGAGACGTTGGTGGTCGGCCAGCTGCTGGACGCGCGGGTGCAGATCGTGGAGACCGGGGCGGACGCCACGGTGGTCGACGCCGCCATCGAGCCGACCCGCTCCCGGGACTGGGTGGTGGGCCGCCTCGCGGTGCGCCAGCGCCGCCGCCGGGGCCGGCTGACCCGCCGGGGCCAGGTGCAGGTGGTGGACTGGTCGGCGCTGCGCGGGCTGTCGCTGTCCGAGGAGGACCAGGGCACCGAAGGGCTGCTCGCGGTGTTCGACGGGATGCGCGCCGCCGACGTGGCCGCCGCGCTGCGCGAGCTGCCGGAGAAACGCCGGCACGAGGTGGTCGACGCGCTGGACGACGAGCGGCTGGCCGACGTCTTCCAGGAGCTCGCGGAGTCCGACCAGCGCGAGCTGCTGGCCCACCTGGACTCCGACCGCGCGGTCGACGTGGTCGAGGCGATGGACCCGGACGACGCGGCCGACCTGCTGGGCGGGCTGTCCGAGGTGGAGTCCAACCGGCTGCTGGAGCTGATGGAGCCGGAGGACTCGGCCCCGCTGCGCCGGCTGCACAGCTACTCCGCCGACACCGCGGGCGGGTTGATGACCCCCGAGCCGCTGATCCTGCAGCCGGACGCCACCGTGGCCGAGGCGCTGGCGCGGGTGGCCAACCCCGAGATCCCCCCGGCGCTGGCCAGCATGGTGTTCGTCTGCCGGCCGCCGACCGCGACCCCGACCGGCCGCTACCTGGGCTGCGCGCACGTGCAGCGGCTGCTCCGCGAGCCGCCGGCCGAGCTGGTGGCCGGGGTGGTCGACACCGAGCTGAGCCGGCTGCGGGCGGAGGCCCCGCTGGCCGAGGTCACCGAGTACTTCGCGGCCTACAACCTGGTGTGCGGCCCGGTGGTGGACGACAACGACCACCTGCTCGGCGCGGTCACCGTGGACGACGTGCTGGACCACCTGCTGCCGGCCGGCTGGCGGGAACGCGAGACGGCCGCGCCCGCGCACGCCCCGAACGGCCACGGATCCCGGGCCCTCGGGCGGGCCAACGGCCGGTCCTACCAGGGCGAGGGCGGCGAGGACGGGCGCGAGGACGGGTCGAACGGCCCGGGGACGCAGACGGCGGTGCACGATGCCTGAGCTCTACTCGAACCGCAGGCTGGACCAGCCCAAGGCGGGCCGCCGCTCGCCCCGGCTCGTCCTGGACCGGGACATGTTCGCCCGGATGTCCGAGCGGGTCGCCCGGTTCCTGGGCACCGGTCGCTACCTGGCGATCCAGACGATCATCGTGATCGTGTGGATCGCGCTGAACCTTGCAGCGCTGCGGCTGCAGTGGGACCCGTACCCGTTCATCCTGCTCAACCTGGCGTTCTCCACCCAGGCCGCGTACGCGGCGCCGCTGATCCTGCTCGCGCAGAACCGGCAGGACGACCGCGACCGGGTCTCGCTCGAGGAGGACCGCAACCGGGCCGAGCGCACGAAGGCCGACACCGAGTACCTGGCCAGGGAGCTGGCGGCGCTGCGGGTGGCGGTCGGCGAGGTCGCCACCCGCGACTACCTGCGCGGCGAGCTGGACAAGCTGGCCACGCAGCTGTCCTCGGAGCCGGTCGGCCGCCGGGAGCGCGCGGCCAAGCAGGAGCGCAGGGAGAAGCGGGAGCGCAAGCTCGACCAGCCCCTCGATCCGTCGGGCACCCAGCAGGGCGCCGGCCGCCCCCGCTGACCGGCGTCCCGGCCGAGCCCCGGGGTTTCGGTCGATGTCGGTGAGATGACGCACCGGTTGCGGCGGGGGGGCACCGAGTCAGCGACGCACCCGCACCCGCACGTACGATGGTGGGCGATGACCACGACATCGCACACCCCCTACGCGGCCGGCGTCAGCGAGCAGGCCGTGCGCACCGCGCTGACCCGCGTCGAGGATCCGGAGATCCACAAGCCGATCACCGACCTGGGCATGGTCAAGGACGTGTCGATCGCGGCCGACGGCACCGTCTCGGTGGCTGTCTGGCTGACGGTCGCGGGCTGCCCGATGCGCGAGACCATCACCAACCGGGTCAAGTCGGCCGTGTCCGAGGTGGCCGGCGTCCGCGACGTCCGGGTCGAGCTCGACGTGATGAGCGACGAGCAGCGCACCGAGCTGCGCAAGCAGCTGCGCGGGGGTTCGGCGGAGCCGACCATCCCGTTCGCCGAGCCCGGCTCGCTGACCAGGGTGTACTGCGTCGCGTCCGGCAAGGGCGGGGTCGGCAAGTCCTCGGTGACGGTGAACCTGGCCGCGTCGATGGCCGCGAAGGGGCTGTCGGTCGGGGTGCTCGACGCCGACATCTACGGGCACTCGGTGCCCCGGATGCTGGGAACGCACGCACGACCGACCAAGGTCGACGACATGATCATGCCGCCGCAGGCGCACGGCGTGAAGGTCATCTCGATCGGCATGTTCACCAAGGGCAACACCCCGGTGACCTGGCGTGGCCCGATGCTGCACCGCGCGCTACAGCAGTTCCTCGCCGACGTGTTCTGGGGCGACCTGGACGTGCTGCTGCTCGACCTGCCGCCGGGCACCGGCGACGTGGCGATCTCCTGCGCGCAGCTCATCCCGAACGCCGAGATCCTGGTGGTGACCACCCCGCAGCAGGCAGCGGCCGAGGTCGCCGAGCGGGCCGGGTCGATCGCGCTGCAGACCCACCAGCGGCTGGTCGGCGTGGTGGAGAACATGTCCTGGCTGGAGATGCCCGACGGCTCGCGGATGGACGTGTTCGGCGCCGGCGGCGGCCAGGCCGTGTCCGACTCGCTGTCCACCTCGCTGGGCGCCCCGGTGCCGCTGCTGGGCCAGATCCCGCTCGACCCCCGGCTGCGGGAGACCGGCGACGAGGGCACCCCGCTGGTGCTCTCCGACCCGGAGACCGCGGCCGCCAAGGCCCTGGCCGGGGTGGCCGGCCGGCTGACCGCGCGGTCCCGCGGCCTGGCCGGCATGTCGCTGAACATCAGCCCGGTCCGCAAGTAGCCGAGCCGCACGCGGACAGGCCCGGGACCGGTCGGTCCCGGGCCTGTCCGCGTGGCCGGGCCTGCTACAGGCCGGCGACCGCCTCGGACCACAACCGCACGCCCTCGTCGACCTGGTCGGCGTTGACCACCAGCGGCGGGATCATCCGCACCACGTTGCCGGCCGGGCCGCAGGTCAGCAGCAGCAGACCCTTCTCGGCGGCCGCCGCGTGCGCGCGGGTGGCGGTGGCCGCGTCGGGCTGGCCGTCCGGGGTGCGGAACTCGTTGCCGATCATCAGCCCGAGCCCGCGCACGTCGGCGATGGACGGGTGGTCGGCGGCCACCTTGCGCAGGCCCTCCTGCAGGCGCAGCCCCTGCTCGGCGGCGTTGCCCACCAGACCCTCGTCGCGCACCACGTCGAGGGTGGCGATGGCGGCGGCGCAGGCCACCGCGTTGCCTCCGTAGGTGCCGCCCTGCGAGCCCGGCCACGCCTTGCTCATCAGCTCGGTGGGCGCCGCGATCGCGGACAGCGGGAAGCCGCTGGCCAGGCCCTTCGCCGTGATCAGGATGTCCGGGGTGACTCCGGCCGCGTGCTGGTGGCCCCAGAACTTGCCGGTGCGACCGACGCCGGTCTGCACCTCGTCGGCGATGAGCAGGATGCCGTGCCGGTCGGCCCGCTCGCGCAGCCCGGCCAGGAACTCCGGCGGGGTGGGCACGTAGCCGCCCTCGCCCAGCACCGGCTCGATGATGAACGCCGCCGTGTCCGACGGCGGGGCGGCGGTGTTGAGCAGGTAGTCCAGCTCGCGCAGCGCGAACTCGACGGTCTCCGGCACCGACCAGCCGTACCGGAACGCGTACGGGAACGGCGCGACCGACACCCCGGGCATCAGCGGGCCGATGCCGGCGCGGATCTTGGTGCCGGACGTGGTCAGCGCGGCGGCGCCCATCGTCCGGCCGTGGAACCCGCCGGCGAAGCTGATGATCCCGGACCTGCCGGTGGCCTGCCGGGCCAGCCGGACCGACGCCTCGACGGCCTCGCTGCCGGAGTTGGAGTAGAAGACGCTGTCGATGCCCTCGGGCAGCACCTCGCCGAGCTTGTCGGCCAGCTCGCCCAGCCGTTCGTGCAGCACGGTCGTGTACTGACCGTGGATCAGGGTGCCGACCTGCGCCTGGGCGGCCGCGACGACCCTCGGGTGGCAGTGCCCGGTACTGGTCACCCCGATACCGGCGGTGAAGTCGAGGTAGCGTCGGTCATCGGCGTCGTAGAGGTACACGCCCTCGCCCCGCACCGCCCGCACCGGGGTCGCCTGCTTGAGCACCGGGGACAACCGAGCCATCGTTCTCCACTCCCACCGCGTGATTGTCAGATTGTCGACAATCACATGGAAGCATCCCTACCCCGTGCCTGTCCAGGCCGGTCCCGCCGGCGGCTACCCGGCGACCGGCGCGGAGGGCGAGCCCGCGGCGGCCGACGACCCGACGATCCGGTCGACGGCGTCGGACATGTGGGTGTCCAGCACCGCCGCCAGCCGGTCCGGGTCACCGGCGCGCACCGCGTCGCACAGCAGCCGGTGCTCCGCGAGCAGCTCTCCCGGCGGGGGTGCCGTGTCCTGCAGTGCGGCCAGGCACATCCGGGTCTCCACCAGCAGCGCCTCGGACATCCGGCGCAGCCGGGGGCTCCCGGACGCGGCGACCAGGGTGGCGTGGAACGCGTGGTCGGCGTCGGCCATCGCCACCGGGTCGCCGGTCGCGGCGGCCCGCTCCAGCTCGGCCATCGCCTCGGCGAGCATGTCCAGCGCCCGTCCGGTGTCGCCGCGCAGCACCAGCCGCCCCGCCGCCTGCTCCACGGCGAGCCGGGCCAGGTAGACGTCCCGCACGTCCGCCTCGTCCAGGTCGCGCACGAAGATGCCGCGGTGCCGCTCGCTGCGCAGCAGGCCCTCGGCGACCAGCCGCTGCATCGCCTCGCGCAGCGGCCCCCTGCTGACCCCGAGCCGGCCGGCCAGCTCGACCTCGCCGAGCTGGGCGCCGGGCGGCAGGTCGCCCCGCATGATCGCGCGGCGGAGCTGGTCGGCGATCAGCGCCGGGGTGGAGCGGCGGTCGACCGGCTCCAGCACGCCGCCACCCGGCATCACGCCCGCTCCTCCGCGCCGGCGGCCGTCCCCGCACCCGCGGCCGTCCCCGCACCGGCTGCGGCGTCGGCGGCCGTGCCGGCACCCGTGCCAGCGACGTCACCGGCGGCGGCGACATCGGCGGCCTCGGACGGGTTCCGCCCCGCGACGGCCGCGACGAGCGCCTCGCCGTGCGCGGCGGCGGCCGCGGGCGCAGAGGGATCCTGGGGCGCCGGGGTGAGGAACAGCGAGCCGAAGCCGGCGCGCGGGGCGCCCTCGCCGGCCAGCCGCAGCCCCTGCCAGATGCTGACCTGGTTGGCCGTCAGCACCGGCTTGCCGAGCCGCTTCTCCAGCTCGTCCAGCCAGGCCACCGAATGCAGCGCGGTGTCCGGCAGCAGCACGGCCTGGGCGTCCGGGTGGTCGCCGGCCAGCGCCACCTCCAGCACCCGCTCGCGGGGCAGCGTGCCGACCTCGGCGGCGGTGACGATGCCCAGCGTGGACAGCCGCACCACCTCGACCCCGGCCACGGCCAGGAAGTCCACGAACCGCCGCGCCACGTCGTCGGGGTAGGTGGCCGCCACGGCCACCCGGCGCAGCCCCAGGTGTCGCGCGGCGTCGGCGAAGGCGAACGAGGTGCTGGACGCGGGCACCCCGGCGACGTCGGCCAGCGCGTCGGCCTGGGCGCCCGCCCCTTCCCAGCCGAACACGAAGCTGCCGGAGGTGCACGCCCAGATCACCGACGCGAAGCGGCCGCCCTCGGCTGACGCGGCGCGGTCCAGCGCGCGCACTCCCTCGGCCAGCACGTCGTCCGCGCCGATGTCCAGCAGCGCGTCGACCCGGTGGGCGTCCTCGCGCATCTCGGTGTGGGTGAGCAGCAGCCGGGGCGCCGGTTCGGAGCCGCCGACGGCCAGCATGTGCTGCGCCGTCGGGTAGTCGTCCTCGGCGCTGTAACCGGGGTAGAGGAAGCCGATGTGAGCCATATTGTCGACAATCCTACAGAGGAGGGTCCGCTTTGGACGAGTCCACTCACCCGGAGCGACGAGGGCGTGACAGCAACGGACGGCGGTGGCCGCTCAGGCCGCCTGGCCCACCGACCGCAACAGGCTCTGCCCGCCGCCGACCGCCTGCAGCCCCATGGCCCGCAGCGCCGACCACATGGTCACCTGGTTCGCGGTCAGCACCGGCTTGCCCAGCGCCTGCTCCAGCGACTCGATGACGTCGTAGGTGGGCAGGTTCGTGCAGCTGATGTACATCGCGTCGGCGTCCGGGTCGTCGACCTGGCGCACGATGTCGACCACCGTCGCGTACGGCACCCGCCAGATGTGCCCGAGCAGCCCGAGCCCGTACCGGGACACCGTGCGCACGCCGTTCTCGGCCAGGTAGCTGACCAGCCGGTCGGTGACCGAGTCGATGTACGGGGTGGCGATCGCCAGGTTGCGCACGCCGAGCAGGGCGAGAGCCTCGACCATCGCGCCGGAGGTGGTGCACGCGGCGGGCGCGCCCGCGTCCACCATCGTGCGGGTGAGCAGCCGCTCGCCCAGCACCCCGCTGACGAAGCTGCCGGACGCGCAGGCGTAGGCCACGACGTCCGGCTCCGGGGTGAGCACGTCCCGGGTGGCCTGGCGGATCACCCCGCGCTTGGTCAGCGCGGTGGCCATCTCCACGGTGACCGGGCTGGTGAAGAACCGCATCCGGGTCAGGTAGAGCGACACGTCGTCCGGGACCCAGCGCCAGAGCTCGCGGTCCAGCGCGAAGTCGAACGGGGCCACCACCCCGATCCCTCGCTGGTGGCCGCCGGAGGCGGATGGAGCAGGGAGCTCGACGGGCATGGAATCCCCCTAGGCCTCGGAGAGCCGCTCGTAGACCAGCCGCTCGCCCACGCTGCCCGAGCGCCACACGTCGTGGCAGGCCTGGGCCATCGGGTCGAGGCCGTCCACGATCGTCGCGTACACGTTGCCGGGGACCCAGCCGACGTCGCCGTTGAGCAGCAGGTTGTTCCGGCCGTAGAAGATCGCCAGATCGATCACCCCGGGGAGCTCGGCGACCTTGTTGTCCTCCTTGAACTCCCGGTGCAGCATGCCGCCCGAGAAGGAGAACAGCACCACGTCGCCGGGGATCGGGGTGACCGTCGGGTTCTCCAGGCCGATCTCCTGATCGGTGAACCGGGGAACCATCGTGTACACCTCGTTGCGGGCGTACTTGGCGTGCTGCGCGTCGCCGGACTGCGGCAGCGCCGCCCAGACCGCGTCGCAGGTGCGCGGCGCGTCCTTCTCGAGCAGCTCGGCCACGCAGGAGACCCCTCGCTTGGCCAGACTGATGCGCAACATACGGGCCATGTACTGCTCCCCGCGGACGACGTGGATATCGATGGTGAAGCTTCACGCGAGCTACCGTGGTCGCGGATTGTTGACAATAGTACGAGCGGTTCCTAGCGTGTCAAACACGGCCCCCATCCCGTAACACCCCCGTCACGAGGTGCAACAAACTTGGCTGTTTCCCCAGGTCAGTCCGCTGATCGAGTACTCGTCGTGCTGCACTCCGAGGACCGGCCGCCTGATCTTGAACAGCGCGTTGCGCACGTCGACGAGCACGCCCGGATCCGGTACGCCACCGCCGAGCAGCTGAGTTCCGCGCTGCCCGGCGCCGACACGCTGCTGGTGTGGGACTTCACCATCGGCGACGCCCTGCGGCACAGCTGGGCGGCGGTCGACGCGCTGCGCTGGGTGCACACCGCGAGCGCCGGGGTGGACCGACTGATCTTCGACGAGACGGTGGCGTCGGACATCGTGATCACCAACTCGCGGGGGGTGTTCGACTCCGCGATGGCCGAGTACGTGCTGGGCGCCGTGCTGGCCTTCGCCAAGGACCTGCCCATCACCCTGCGGCTGCAGGAGCAGGGCAGGTGGCGGCACCGGGAGACCGAGACCATCGGCGGCAAAACCGCCGTCGTGGTGGGCGGCGGACCGATCGGCGAGGCCACCGCGCGCCTGCTCGGCGCGGCCGGCATGCGGGTCTCCCTGGTCGGCAGGCGCGCCCGCCCGGGCGTGCTGGCCGCCGAGGAGCTCGACGGGCTGCTGCCGGACACCGACTACCTGGTGCTCGCCGCCCCGCTCACCGAGCAGACCCGGGGCATGGTCGACGCCGACCTGCTGGCCCGGCTGCCGCCCCGGGCGCGGCTGGTCAACGTCGGCCGGGGTCCGCTGGTGGTCGAGCCCGACCTGGTCACGGCACTGGAGGGCGGGCAGCTCGCCGGGGCGGCGCTGGACGTGTTCACCGAGGAGCCGCTGCCCGCGGGCTCACCGCTGTGGTCACTGCCGAACGTGATCGTGTCGCCGCACATGTCCGGCGACGTCATCGGCTGGCGCGACGCCCTGGTCGGGCTGTTCGCCGACAACCTGGCCCGCTACCGGGCCGACGAGCCGCTACGCAACGTGGTCGACAAGACCCACGGATACGTGAGTTCAGGGAGCCTGTAGATGACGGACACCGCCTCGATCACCGGATCGACGGCCGACCTCAGCGCCACCGAGCTGCTGGCCGCCTACCGGTCCGGCGAGCTGAGCCCGGTGCGCGCCACCCAGGACGCGCTGGAGCGCATCGCGCGGCTCGATCCCCAGGTCAACGCCTACTGCCTGGTCGACGCCGACGGGGCACTGGCCGCCGCGCGGGCGTCCGAGCAGCGCTGGCGCGCGGGCACCCCGAAGGGACCGCTGGACGGCGTGCCCACCTCGATCAAGGACATCCTGCTCACCGAGGGCTGGCCGACCCTGCGCGGCTCGCGCACCGTCGACCCCGCCGGGCCGTGGACGGTCGACGGCCCGCCGGTGGCCCGGGTGCGCGAGGCCGGCGCCGTGCTGCTGGGCAAGACCACCACCCCGGAGCTGGCGTGGAAGGGCGTCACCGACTCGCCGCTCTACGGCGTCACCGGCAACCCGTGGCGGCCCTCGCTCACCGGGGGCGGCTCCAGCGGCGGCGGGGCGGCGGCGGTCGGGCTCGGCATGGGCGCGCTGACCCTGGGCACCGACGGCGGCGGCTCGGTGCGCATCCCGGCCGCGTTCAGCGGGATCGTGGCGCACAAGCCCACTTACGGGCGGGTGCCGCACCACCCGGGCAGCCCGTTCGGCACGCTCGCCAACGTCGGCCCGATGACCCGCACGGTGGCCGACGCGGCGCTACTGCTCGACGTGGTGTCCGGCTTCGACCACCGGGACGCCTGGGCGCTGTCCGCCGGGCCGTCCGCCGGCGCGGCGGTGGCGGCCATCGACGGGCTGCCGGGCTCGCCGCTGGGCGGGGTGCGCGTGGCCACCAGCCGCACGCTGGGCTTCGTCACGGTCCACCCCGAGGTGGCAACCGCCTTCGACGCGGCGGTCGCGGTGTTCGAGTCGTTGGGGGCGGCCATCGAGGCGGACGACCCCGGGTTCGCCGACCCGGTGGAGGCCTTCCACGTACTGTGGTTCGCCGGCGCGGCCAAGTCGCTCGAGCACCTCGACGACGCCGGCCGCGCGAAGCTCGACCCGGGGCTGGCCGAGATCTCGGCGGCCGGCACCCGGTACTCGGCGGTGGAGTACCTGGGCGCGATGGCGGTGCGCAACGAGCTCGGCACGCTGATGGGCGAGTTCCACCAGCGGCACTCGCTGCTGCTCACCCCGACATTGCCCATCCCAGCGTTCCCGGCCGGCCAGGAGGTGCCGTCCGACTCCGCCGACCCCCGGTGGACCAGCTGGACGCCGTTCACCTACCCGTTCAACATGACCCAGCAGCCGGCCGCCAGCGTGCCGTGCGGGTTCACCTCGGACGGGTTGCCGATCGGGCTGCAGATCGTCGGCCCCCGGCACGCCGACGCCGAGGTCCTGGCAGCCGCGCACGCCTTCCAGAAGGCCACCGACTGGCACCTGCGCACGCCGCCGCTGCTCACCGCCTGAACCCGCTCGCCGGTGGACGTCCATCTCGGGGGATCGGCGTATCGGGCGGATGGACCCCGCTCAGCGCGGCCGGACCGCCCGAGACGGCGATCACCCCCGGCGGAGCCTCAGGTGGCGTCGGGGTCGATCGGCGGATGCTCGCCCGGGGACAGCGGGCGCGGCCGGACCGGCCCGACTCCCCCACCGGCCGCGGCGCCGTTCCCGCCGGTATCACCGTTCCCCAGCGCCCCGGCAGCCCCGGACACCCCGGCGGCCCCGGCCGCGCCGGAAACCCCGGACGACGTCCCCCCGGGTGGTGGGGCGAACCCGTTCGGCTTGAGGCCGGACTGGTCGTCGAACAGCGAGCTGACCACGCCGCGCCGGGGGTCGAGGCCGCGCAGCTCCCGCAGCGGCCCGCGCAGGTCGTCGAGGGGCTTGCGCAGCTCGTCGAACTCCGGCCCCAGCTCCTGGCGCAGCTGGTCGCGCGCGCCGGAGGCGAAGTCCTTGACCTGGCGGATCGTGCGACCGAGCCAGGCTGCCGCCTCCGGCAGCCGTTCCGGGCCGAGGATGAACAGCCCGGCCACGACCAGCACCAGGATCTCGCCCCAGCCGACGTTCTCGAACACCGAGGCCTCCCCTGATCCGCCTAGTCGGAGTGCAGCGTCGCGGTGACGGTGAGCGGCCGACCCTGCCGGATCAGCTGGATCGGCACCTGCTCGCCGACCTTGTGCTCGTGCACCGCCACATCCAGCTCGTTGGCCGACCGGATGGGCCGGTTGCCGACCTTCACGATGACGTCCTGCTCGAGGATACCGGCCTGCGCCGCCGCGCTGCCCTGCCGCACGTTCTGAACCTGAGCGCCGTCCATGGCCCCGTCGGTGACCGGCTTGGCCGCGGCCACGCCGAGGTCGGGGTGCTTCACCGAACCGGTGCGGATCAGCCCCTGGGCGATCTCCCTGGCCTCGTCGATCGGGATGGCGAAGCCCAGCCCGATGGAGCCGCCCTCGGTCTGCCCGAACGTGCTGATCGCCGCGTTCAGGCCCACCACGGCGCCTGTGGAGTCGACCAGCGGCCCGCCGGAGTTGCCGGGGTTGATCGCGGCGTCGGTCTGGATCGCGTCGATGACGGCGTTGGTGTCGGTGCCCTCGCCGTTCAGCCGGACCGGCCGGTGCAGCGCGCTGATGATGCCGTCGGTGACCGTGCCGGCGAGCCCGAGCGGCGAGCCGATGGCGATCACCGTGTCGCCCACGGCCAGGCCGGCCGAGCTGCCGATCTGCGCGACCGTCGGGTTCGGCACGTTGACCTTGATCACCGCGAGGTCAGTCTTCGGGTCCCGGCCGACGATCTGCGCGGGAACCCGGGTGCCGTCGTGGAACACCGTCTCGATCACCGAGCCGGGCACGCCGGCGGCCGGGGCCACCACGTGGTTGTTGGTCAGGATGTGCCCGTCGGGGTCGATCACCACCCCCGAGCCGGTGCCGTCCTGGTCGCCCACCCGGATCTCGATGGACACCACGGCCGGCACCACCCGCGCGGCGATCCCGGCGACCGACCCGGGCGGGCGCTCCTTGCCGGGGTCGGTGGAGGCGATGGTGGCCCCGGGCTCGGTGAGCGAGGAGGACGCGTCGCTGGCCCACTTGCCGATCAGGCCACCGACGGCGCCGATCAGCAGCGCCACCACCCCGAGCAGGGCCAGCGCGGTCGGCGCGACCCGTTTGCCGAACAGCAGCTCCCGCACGCTCAGCCGGGAACCCTCGGGCGCGGGCTCCGTGGCGCGGTCCGGTTCGCTCAGCGCCGGTGGACCCAGGCGGGCCGAGGCGGACGGGTCGCGCCACGGGTCGCGGGCGGTGCCGCCCTCCCAGAACGGGTCGGGCTCGTCGGGCTCCGGGTGGTCCCCGGGCGGCCGTTGCAGGGCGGAGCCTGCCCCGGCCGGCCGCCCGAACGCGCTGGCCAGCGCGTGGTGCGGGGGCGGGGTGGGCTCGGGACGGCGGGCGGCCTCGCCCGGCGCCGACCCGTTGGCCCCGACCGGGGCGAACGATCCGGACACGCCGCTGGGCCGGCCGAAGAGATCCTCGGCGCCGTCCTGGACGGGCGGCCGGTCGAGCGGGCGGGGGCCGAGCCGGGGCGGATCGACGTCCCGATCGGGCTGCGGGTCACTCATCGCCGGCCGAGCTCCTGCGGTTCGGGTGGGCGTGCCGTAGGCACACGTCTGACCCCAGCAGCTTGCCCGAGCCCGGGTGAAGCCGGCGTACGACCCCCGGCACGCCTCTAGTGCAGGTTGTGGTGGACCAGCCGGGACATGCCGGGTGCCGGCGGGGCGACCGCTCCGGCGCTGGCCGGGGCGGGGGTCGCGTCGACCGTGTCGGTGATGCCGTCGCGGGCGTGCCAGCGGCTGTCCTGAGCGGCGGCCGCACCCGCCACGCCGGTCGCGGCGGCCGACGGGGCGGCGGGGGACGGGGTGCTCGGGGCGGGGCGCGCGGCTCCGCCGATCGTGGCGGCGACCGCCGGGCTCGCGGTGGCCGGCGGCGACCCGCCGGCCATCATCAGCCCGCCCAGTGCCAGCCCGGTCACCACAGCCCCGGCGCCGAGCCGCACCCTTCGGTCCGGCCCACGACGTCGGTTCGACGGCGGCTTCGGCTCCCGCAGCACCGAGACGAACCCGCCGTCCGGGCCGACGGCCAGGCCGGCCGGCGGCGCGGGCAGCTCGGCGTGCTGCGGGATCGTGCGCAGGGAGGAGAGCAACCCCGACGGGAGGCTGGGCGCGGCCGACCCGCGCAGCGCCACCCGGGCCTGGGTCTGCGCGACGACCTCGGCGCCGCACTCACAGCAGCCGGCGAGGTGCTCGAGGGCTCGGCGACGCGCACCCGGCGACAGCTCCTCGTCGACATAGGCCACGATGGCGTCGAGGGCGAGGTGCCCACCCGCCCACGCGTGTCCCATCGAGGGATGCCCCCGGAGCTCTGTCATGCACTAACCTCCCGCGGCTTCCCCGACCAACTGGCCGGAGAACATCTCTTCGGCGGAACGCTCGGCGCGCCGCCGCTCCATCGAGGCGCGCAACGCGGCGCGACCCCGGTGGATCCGGCTCCTTACCGTACCCAGTTTGACACCGAGAGTGGCACCGATCTCCTCGTAGGACAGTCCCTCGATGTCACACAGCACGATTGCGGCCCGGAACTCCGGGGCGAGCTCGTCCAGCGCATCCTGCAGCGCGGGGTCGAGATGGGTCTCGGAGTAGACCTGCTCGGGCTCCGGACCACCCCCGGGCAGCCGGTCGGTGTCCTCCGGCAACCCCTCCATGCGCAGCCGGCCCCGCCGGCGCACCATGTCCAGGAACAGGTTCGTGGTGATCCGGTGCAGCCAGCCCTCGAAGGTGCCCGGCTGGTACGAGGCCAGCGAACGGAACACCCTGATGAAGGTCTCCTGGGTGAGGTCCTCGGCGTCGTGGGCGTTGCCGGTGAGCCGGTAGGCCAACCGGTAGACCCGGTCGGCATGTTCCCGGACGACCTCGTCCCAGCTCGGCGGCGACCACCCGGACTCGGTGTCGGGCAGCGCGGCGGCGCTCGGTCGATCGACCATGGTGTTGGTACGCACCTCCTGCGGGCGGGTCGTGCCACAAGTATGAACGTGGGGGGCGAGCTGTTTGTTCCCCTCGGGCCGCCGCCCGACGACCCCGGACGCCTTCCCAACCGTGCAACCTCAGGTTCTCCTACGGTGTTGAGGGGTTCGTGAGGTGCGGCTGAGAGCTGGCTAAGAACCTCGCGGATTCCCCCGACCGTGCGCGCGTCCCCGCCCCGCCGGGCGTGCCCGAGGCGTCAATCCCGGGTCGGAACGGTGTTGCGCAGTAATCTCGGCGGGTGATCGGGAACGGCGGTATGGCTGTGCGGGGCGGTGACCCGCGCAGCCGCCTCGACGACGAAGAGGCGATGCTCGACGCGCAGGACCGTGCCGAGGAGTTCGGCTGCCGCCCAATCGATCAGGTCGACGGCGCCGCGCTGCGCTTCCTGGCCACCGCCCTGCGCGCCCGCACCGTGGTCGAGATCGGCACCGGTGCCGGGGTGAGCGGGCTGTGGCTGCTGCGCGGGATGGCCCCGGACGGCGTGCTGACCTCGATCGACATCGAGCCTGAGCACACCAGGGCGGCCCGCGCCGGGTTCCGCGAGGCCGGCTACCCGCCGTCCCGCCTACGGATGATCAACGGGATGGCGCTGGAGGTGCTGCCCCGGCTCGCCGACGCCACCTACGACCTGGTCTTCATCGACTCGGTGATCGTGGAGTACCCGCGCTACCTGACCGAGGCGGTGCGGCTGCTGCGCCCGGGCGGCGTGATCGCCATGCACGGGGTGCTGGACGTGGAGGCCTGGGCCGAACCGGTGCGCGGCGGCGTGCCCGGCCAGCGCCTCGACCCGGAGAGCCAGGCCCGCCGCGAGGTGCTGCGGGCCTGCCAGGAGCACGAGGACCTGGTGACCCTGCCGCTGCCGCTGGGCGCCGAGCTGCTGGTCGCCGCGCGCGGGAACCAGGACTGAGCGCGCGGCGGCAACCCGGGCCGGGCCCGGCGGACCGGCCGCGCCCGCCCTCGGTGCCCACGGACCGGCCGCGCCCGCCCTCGGTGCCCCGCCCTCAGCTGGCCGTGACGCCCTTGCCGAGCACCACCACGCCGCCCGCGCTCACCGTGTAGCGGGCGCGGTCCAGCACGAGGTCCACGCCCACCTGCACGCCGTCCGGCACCACCACGTTCTTGTCCAGGATGGCGTTGCGCACGACCGCGCCCTTGCCGACCGTCGCCCCCGGCAGCAGCACCGAGTCGGACACCTCCGCGCCGGCCTCCACCATGACCCCGGCGCTGATCACCGAGCGGGCCACCGTGCCCCCGGAGATGATCGTGCCCGGGCCGACGATCGAGTTCTCCGCGCGGCCGGCCTCGACGAACTTGGCGGGCGGCAGCGGCGGTGTGGCCGTCCGGATCGGCCAGCGGCTGTTGTACAGGTTGAAGATCGGGTGCACCGACACCAGGTCGAGGTGCGCGTCGTAGTAGGCGTCCAGGGTCCCGACGTCGCGCCAGTAGCCGGCGTCCCGGTCGGTCGCACCGGGCACGACGTTGTCGGCGAAGTCGTACACCGCCGCCTCACCCTCGCGGACCAGCCGAGGGATGATGTCGGCGCCCATGTCGTGGTCGGAGTCGCTGTCCTCGGCGTCGGCCCGCAGCGCGTCCAGCAGCACCTCGGTGGAGAACAGGTAGTTGCCCATCGAGGCGAAGGTGACCTCGGGGTCGTCCGGGGTGCCCGGCGGGTCGGACGGCTTCTCCAGGAAGGCGGTGATCTGCCCGTCGGCGTCGGCGGAGATGCACCCGAACCCCTTGGCCTCCGCCCGGGGCACCCGGATGCCGGCCACCGTGACCCCGGCACCGCTGACGATGTGCTGGGCGACCATCTGCGCCGGGTCCATCCGGTAGACGTGGTCCGCGCCGAACACCGCGATGTAGTCCGGCCGCTCGTCGTAGACCAGGTTCAGGCTCTGGAAGATCGCGTCGGCGCTGCCGGTGTACCAGCGCCGGCCCAGCCGCTGCTGGGCCGGCACGGTGGTGATGTACTGCCCGAGCACGCTGGACAGCCGCCAGGTGGTGGAGATGTGCCGGTCCAGCGAGTGCGACTTGTACTGGGTGAGCACGCAGATGCGGTGGATCCCGGCGTTGACCAGGTTGGACAGCACGAAGTCGATCAGCCGGTAGTTACCCCCGAACGGCACGCCCGGCTTGGCCCGGTCCGCGGTCAGCGGCCACAGCCGCTTGCCCTCGCCCCCGGCCAGCACGATCCCGAGCACGCTGCCCGGCATGCCGACCGGAAAGCGTACCGATGTATTCATCCACGACCCCGTCTGTAGCGCCGGCGGGACCCGGTGAGGGCGCTGGCCCACCGACCGGACTCGCCCGGTTACCGTCCCGACACTAGCCAACCCCCGTGCCGGTATCCACCTCGACCGTCCGCCGGGCGGCCCCCTCAGCGCCCGGCGAGCCCCCGGGCCAGTTCCACCATGGTGCGCGCGGCGAAGCCGGTGGCCCCGGAGGCGACCTCGTCGTAGGGCTTCTCGCAGCGCGCCGGGCCGGCGATGTCCAGGTGCACCCAGGGCAGCCCGCCGGTGAACCGGCGCAGGAACTGCGCGGCCCCGATCGCACCCGGCCCAGGCGGCGCCTGCCGGATGTCGGCGATCTCGGACGGCACCTCGTCGTCCACGTGGTCCAGCAGCGGCATCCGCCACCACCGCTCGCCGGTGCGGGTGCCGGCCTCGACCAGCGCGTCGGACAGCTCGTCGTCGGTGGCGAACAGGCCGCCGGTACGCAGCCCCAGGCTGACCTTCATCGCGCCGGTCAGGGTGGCCGCGTCGACGATCAGGTCGGGCGCCAGCTCGCGGACCGCGTAGCCCAGCGCGTCGGCCAGCACCATCCGCCCCTCGGCGTCGGTGTTGACCACCTCGGTGGTGGTGCCGTCGTAGTGCCGCACGATGTCGCCGGGGCGGTAGGCGGACCCGGACACGTGGTTCTCCGCCGCCGGGACCAGCGCGGTCACCCGCACCGCCAGCCCCAGCCGGGCCACGGCCAGCACCGCACCGATCACCGCGGCGCCGCCGGCCATGTCGGTGCGCATCAGGTGCATACCGTCGGCCGGCTTGATCGAGATGCCGCCGGTGTCGAACGTGATCCCCTTGCCGACCAGCACCAGGTGCCGGGGGTCGGCCGGAACGCCACCCGGCGGAGCCCAGTCCAGCCGCAGCAGGGCAGGCGGGCGGGAGGAGCCCCCGCCGACGGCGAGCATCCCGCCGAAGCCCTCCTCGACCAGCCGATCGTGCCGCCACACCGTGGCGGTGAGCCCGGGCACCTGGCCGGCCAGCCCGGCGGCGGTCTCCACCAGCCAGGTCGGCGACTTCACGTCGGACGGCGTGCTCGCCAGGTCGCGGGCCAGCGCGGTGGCGGCGGCCAGCTCGGTGCCGGAGCGCACCTGGTCGACCAGCCGGTCCAGCTCGCCTGCCCCGGCCACCAGCTGCACCCGCCCGGGCGGTGGCGGCTGCGTGCGGCTGACCCGGAACCGGTGCGAGCCCAGCACCAGGCCGATCACCAGCGCCTCATGCACCTCCTCGGGCAGCCCGGCAACCCCCAGGCCCACGAGCGGCCCGGCGGCGTCAGAACCGGCCGTGTCCGGGCTCACGGCGTCCGAGCCGGCCGCGTCCGAGCCGGCCGCGTCCGCCCGGTCGGCCCGGCCGTGCAGCGCGCCGGACAGCGCCGCGCCGGCCCGGCGCGCGGCGGCGGCGTCCGCCGCGCCGATGCCCAGCAACCAGCGCCCGTCCGGCAGCCGGTGGACCTCGCCGGCCTTGCCGGTGGCGCCCAGCCGATCGAGAGCGGTGGCGTCGACGCCGGGGTCGGTGCCGGAGCGGTCCGCCCCGGCGCCGTCCGGTCCGCGCAGCGCGCCGCCGCTGTCCAGGGTGAGGACCTGCTCGGCCCGCCCGTCGGGCTCCGCCACGGCGACGACCACCAGCAGCGGGGAGGGTATCCGGGGCATCGTCCCCGCACCGGCCGTCCCGCCGTCGACCGATGTGCGGTCGGTAGTCGTGGTGTTCAGCCCGCGGCCGCCTTCAGCGCGTCGCCGAGGTCGCTCGCTTCCTCGGCGGACATCTCGACCACCAGCCGGCCACCGCCCTCCAAGGGAACACGCATCACGATGCCCCTGCCTTCCTTGGTCACCTCGAGGGGACCATCACCGGTCCGGGGCTTCATGGCCGCCATGTCGAGCTCCCTCCATTACCGATCGGCGCAGGTATTCTCCCTCATCGCCTGATGAGAGTTGTAACCGAGGCGATCACGAACTGGCGGCGACCGTGCCGGACCTCTCCGAGGTCGACCCCGCGATACACCCCTCCAGGTGATCATTTACCAGACCGACGGCCTGCATGAGGGCGTAACAGGTCGTCGGTCCGACGAATCCGAAGCCCCGCCGCTTGAGCTCCTTGGCCATCGCGGTGGACTCGGGCGAGGTCGCCGGGACGTCCGCGAGGGTGCGTGGGCGGCCGGCCGGTTCGGGGGCGAAGGACCACAGCAGCTCGTCCAGCGGCACGTCGAGGGCGAGCACGGCCCGCGCGTTGCGCCGCGCGGCCTCGATCTTCATCCGGTTCCGCACGATGCCCGGGTCGGCCAGCAGCCGCGCCACGTCGTCGTCGTCGAAGGCGGCCACCCGCTCGGGGTCGAAGCCGGCGAACGCCCTGCGGAACCCCTCCCGCTTGCGCAGGATGATCAGCCAGGACAGCCCGGACTGGAAACCCTCCAGGGTGAGCCGCTCGTACATCGCCACCACCCCGTGCAGCGGCCGGCCCCACTCCTGGTCGTGGTACTCCACGTAGTCCGGCGCGGACAGCCCCCACGGGCAGCGCAGCCGGCCGTCGGCGCCGGGCACCGCGCCCGGGGCGGCGCCGTCGGCGGGCTCACTCATCGGGGTACCGCGCGGCGAACCGGGCCAGCCGGCGCAGCGACCAGCGCACCCCGACCGCGAACGCCGGGCGGACCACCGGCCAGCCCACCCGGCCGGCGTTCCCGAACGGCAGCTCCAGCCGCTCCGCCCAGCGCACCGTCGACCCGCCGCCGGGCCTCGGGGTGACCGAGAACTCGCCCTCGCCCCGGATCAGGTGGCCGTCGTGGAACACCACGCAGCGCCGCGCCGCCGGGTCCCACGTGGTGATCTCCATGGTGTCGACGAACGCGGCCGGGCCGTACCCGGTCCGCGCGGCCAGCCGGGAGCCCACCTCGTGGCCGCTGCCCTCGGTGACCTCGACGGTCGTGCCGAGCATCCACTCCCCCTGGCGCGGCCAGTCGGTGACCGCCCGCCAGGTGCGGCGCGGTGGCACCCCCGGCACGTCGACCGCCAGCTCCAGGTCGCCCCGGCTCATCCGATCCCCCCGTCGTGTGCGGCCGACTCGAGCTCGGCGACCCTGCGGCGCAACCCGTCGCGCTCGTCGGCGAGCTGCCCCAGCTCGCCGGCCAGCCGATCGAGCTCGCCGGCCAGCCGCTCGAGCACCCAGTCGACCTCGGCCATCTTGTATCCCCGGACCACCTGCTGGAAACGCACCGCCCGCACGTCCGGCGCGCCGACGGCCAGCTCGGGCAGCTGGGTGGGCGTCGCGTTCGGCGGGATCGGCGCGAGCTCCTCGCCGCGGCCGAAGACCGCCGACGCGGCGACGAAGAACACGGCAGCGACCCCGAGCAGCACCACGAGGTAGATCAACGCCGTTCCCATGCACCCGACCCTAGCGCGCACCGGTGACGGAACCGGGCCGTCCCGGGTGCGCCGGCTACCGCCGCCGGTGGGCCAGCACCTCGCGCATCGGCGGCCGCTCCTCCACGGCCACGCGCTGGCTGGTCGGCACCCACTCGCCGGCCAGCTGGCGGAACTGGGTGATCGCGCCGCCCGCGTCCGGCAGCCCGCAGCGGTGCAGCGCGGCGGCCAGTATCTGCCGCGCCATCACCCCCAGGGCCAGCAGCGACCGGTTCCGGTGCTTGCGGACCCCCAGGTTGACCTGCGCCAACGCATCCAGGCCCCGGGTCGCGTGGGTGTCCAGCAGCAGGCCGATCTCCACCCCGTAACCGGCCGCGAACGGCACCGACTCCAGCAGGTCGCGGGTGGCCGCGTACTCGCCGCCCAGCGGCTGGACCACCCCGGACAGCTCGGGGCGCAGCGCGGCCAGCAGCGGGCGGACCAGCAGCTCGGTGACCCGCCCGCCGCCGGTGTCCTGCTCGGCGGTCTCCATCCGCAGCGGCCGCCGGTAGAAGCCCTTGACCAGGTCGATGCCGCGCCCGGTGAGCAACGGCCCGAGCAGCGCCGGGACGAACCCCGGGTCGAAGTCCACCAGGTCGGAGTCCAGGAAGACGACCAGGTCACCCCGGGTGGCGGCCAGCGAGCGCCACAGCACCTCGCCCTTGCCCGGTCGCGGCGGCAGGTCGGGCAGCACCTGCTCGCGGCCGACCACCCGCGCCCCGGCCGAGGCGGCCACCTCGCGGGTGCGGTCGGCGGAGCCGGAGTCGAGCACCAGCAACTCGTCGACCAGCGGCGGCGTGCCCCTGGTCAGCGGCTCGACGGCGGCCACGATCTGCCCGACCGTGGCCTCCTCGTCGAGCGCGGGGAGCACCACCGAGACGGTCCGGCCGCGCTTGGCGGCGCGCAGCTCATCGACGCCCCAGCCCGGCCGCTGCCAGGTGTGCCGGGCGAACCAGTCCTCCTGCCGCGCGTCCACCGGACCCTCCTCACGCCAACCCTCGGACGCAGCCGGCGGGCGGGCGGGTGCCGAGGATGCTGGCCACCATGTCCACCGTACGTCGGGTGGCCGCCACGTCGTGCGCGCGGAACACGCGGGCCCCGGCGGCGGCGGCCAGCGCGGTGGCGGCCAGCGTGCCCTCGCCGCGTTCCTCCAGCCCGACGCCGAGGGTCTCGCCGACGAAGTCCTTGTGCGACAGCGCCATCAGCACCGGCCAGCCGGTTGCGACCAGCTCGCCGCAACGGCGCAGCAGCTCCAGCCCGTGCCAGGTGTTCTTCCCGAAGTCGTGCGTGGGGTCGATCATGATGCCCCGCGCGGGCACCCCGAGTGCGACCATCCGCTCGGCCTGGCCGACCAGCTCGCGGAGCACGTCCTCGACCAGCCTCGGGTAGCTGACCCGGTGCGGCCGGGTGCGCGGCACCGCTCCGCCGGTGTGCGAGCAGACCACCCCGACGCCGTACTCGGCGGCCACCTCGGCCAGCTTCGGGTCGGCGCCCGCCCAGGTGTCGTTGAGGATGTCCGCGCCCTCCTCGCAGGCCAGCCGGCCCACCTCGGCGCGCCAGGTGTCCACGCTGATCACCAGGCCGGGATGCCGGGAACGGACGGTCGCCACGAACGGCACCACCCGGCGGATCTCCTCCTCGGCGTCCACGGTGGTGCCGGGGCCGGCCTTGACCCCGCCGATGTCCACGATGTCCGCGCCGTGGGCCACGGCCCGCTCGACGGCGACGAGCGCGGCGTCCTCGCCGTACGTGGCGCCGCGGTCGTAGAACGAGTCCGGGGTGCGGTTCACGATCGCCATCACCAGCGCGCGGTCGGCCGCCGGCTCCCGCGCGCCGAACCGCAGGGCGGAACCGGTCGGAGGCGTCACGCCCTGGATCCTGACACGCGCCGCGGCCGCCCGCCGCCCCGCCGCCCCACCGGTCGCGGGTTCGTTCGGGGCGGTTCGGCCGCGACCGCACAGTTGCCGCCCGAAGCGGCGATCACCCCGGAAACGGCGGCCAGCCCCGAACGGTGATCACCCCGGAAACGGCGGTCAACCCCGACGGTGGTCAGCGCGCGGGCGGCGGGACGCAGGCGTCCAGCGCGGCGTCGACGTCGGCGGTCACCACCAGCCGGTCCAGCGCCCCGGGGCGGGCGAAGCCGCCGGTGACCAGCCCGCGCATCCAGGCCAGCAGCCCCGTGTAGTGGCCGTCCGGGTCGAGCAGCACGACCGGTTTGGTGTGCAGGTCGAGCACCCGGGCGCTCCACGTCTCGAACAGCTCCTCGAGCGTGCCCAGGCCGCCGGGCAGGGTGAGGAACGCGTCGGCGTGCGCATCCATCAGACCCTTGCGCTCGCGCATCGTGTCGGTGATCAGCAGCTCGTCCGAGTCGTGGTCGGCCCACTCCCGCTCGACCATGGACCGGGGGATCACCCCGACCGTCCGGGCGCCGCCGGTGCGCGCGCCCTGGGCGACCGCGCCCATCATCGACCGCCGGCCGCCGCCGGAGACCAGCGTCCAGCCGCGCGCGGCGACGGCCCGGCCCACCGCGTCGGCCAGTGCCAGGTGCTCCGCCGCAACCCCGTCCGAGGAGGCGCAGTACACGCAGACCGCGAACCGGCTCACCCCGGCGCCCCGCGCGCGCCCCACCCGCCGGTCAATGCGCCTCTTCCCAGGCCCGGTAGGCGTCGTTGACCACCCGCACCGCGTCGTCGATGTCGTCGGTCAGGTGGACCAGCGCCATGTCCTTGTCGCCGATCTTGCCGTTGTCCAGCACGGTGCCCTTGAGCCAGTCGTAGAGCCCGCCCCAGTACTGCGAGCCGAGCAGCACCACCGGGAACTTGGTGACCTTCTTGGTCTGCACCAGGGTCAGTGCCTCGAACAGCTCGTCCAGGGTGCCGAACCCGCCCGGCAGGCAGACGAACGCCTGCGAGTACTTCACGAACATGGTCTTGCGGGTGAAGAAGTAGCGGAAGTTGATGCCCAGGTCGACCCACGGGTTGAGGCCCTGCTCGAACGGCAGCTCGATGCCCAACCCGACGGAGAGTCCGCCGGCCTCCGAGCAGCCCCGGTTGACCGCCTCCATGGTGCCCGGGCCACCCCCGGTGACCGCGGCGAACCCGGCGGCGGCCAGCGCGGCGCCCAGATCCCGGCCGAGCTGGTACTCGGGGTGGTCGCGCGGGGTGCGGGCGGAGCCGAAGACGGTGACCGCGCGGGGCAGCTCGGCGAGCATGCCGAAGCCCTCGACGAACTCGGCCTGGATGCGCATGACCCGCCACGGGTCGGTGTGCACCCAGTCCGAGGGGCCGCGCGAGTCGAGCAGCCGCTGGTCGGTGGTGGTCGACTCGAGGCCGCGCTCGCGGCGGAGCAGGACGGGGCCGCGCAGCCTCTCGCGGGGATGCTCGTCGTCGTCGCCGATCGAGTTCGAGCGATCCGGTGTGCCGGCGGGATCGGACGGTCTGGGGGGAACGGACACCCCCCGACCCTACTGCGCGGCCGTCAGTAGATAGCGCCGGAGCAGGTCGGTGCACCGGGTGATGCGGTCGACGGCCACGTGCTCCTCCCGGGTGTGCGCGAGGTTGGGGTCGCCCGGCCCGAAGTTGACCGCCGGGATGCCCAGCGCGGCGAACCGGGAGACGTCCGTCCAGCCGTACTTGGCGACCGGCGTCGCCCCGGTCGCGGCCAGGAACCCCCGCGCGGCCGGAGCACCCAGCCCGGGCAGCGCGCCCGGTGAGGAGTCGGTGACCGCGAAGCCGGTGTACATCCCGTCGAACACCTCGCGGACGTGCGCCACCGCGTCGGCCTCGGTGCGGTCCGGCGCGAACCGGAAGTTGACGGTGACCTGGCAGGCGTCCGGCACCACGTTGCCCGCGACGCCGCCGGCGATCCGCACCGCCTGCAGCCCCTCCCGGTAGGCGCAGCCGTCGATGTCCACCTGCCGTGCCCGGTAGTCCGACAGCCGGGCCAGGATCGGGGCGGCGGCGTGGATGGCGTTGCTGCCCAGCCAGGAGCGGGCCGAGTGCGCCCGGCGGCCCTCGGTGTCCAGCACCACCCGGATCGTGCCCTGGCAGCCGGCCTCGACCGCGCCGTCGGTGGGCTCGGCCAGGATGGCCAGGTCGGCGCGCAGCCAGTCGGGGTGCCGGCGCTCGATCCGGCCCAGCCCGTTGCGCTCCGCCTCGACCTCCTCGCAGTCGTAGAACACCAGCGTCAGCTCGTGCGCCGGGTCGGGCAGGGTGGCGGCCAGGTGCGCGATCATGGCGTCGCCGGCCTTCATGTCCGAGGTGCCGCAGCCGTAGAGCAGCCCGCCGTCGCGCCGGCTGGGCAGGTTGTCCGCGATCGGCACGGTGTCCAGGTGCCCGGCCAGCAGCACCCTGGTCGGCCGGTCGCCGGTGGTCCGCGCGAGCACCGCCGCGCCGTCCCGGACGACCTCGAAACCCGGTGCCTGGGCGCGCAGCGCGGCCTCCATCGCGTCGGCCAGCGCGGTCTCGTCGCCGGACACGCTGGGCACGTCGACCAGCGCGGCGGTCAGCTCCACGGGGTCGGCGGCGAGGTCCAGCGCGGCGGGGCTCACCGGGGGCTCCGGACGGCCCCGGCGCCGGTACGCGGCAGTCGCTCGATCACGCCGCGACGCTACCCGCCGCCGGCGGGTTCGCGGCGGCTCGGCCGGCGCGGCCGGCTCGACTAACGTCTCCGGTGTGTTTATCACCGAGGGCGCCCACGGCGCCGGAATCGCCACGATCGCCCAGGACGGCTCCGTGCTGGACACCTGGTACCCGTCGCCCGCGCTGGGGTCCGGGCCGCCGGCCGAGCTGCCGGCCGAGCTGCGCGAGTTGCTGGGGGCGGACACGGCCAGGGGCGTCGAGCTGGTCGAGGTGCGCACCGAGATCGGGTCGCTGGCCGAGGCACCGGCCGACGCGCACGACGTCTACCTGCGGCTGCACCTGCTCAGCCACCGGCTGGTCCGGCCCCGCACGGTCAACCTGGACGGGCAGTTCGGGCTGCTGGCCAACGTGGTGTGGACCAACCACGGGCCGTGCCCGGTGCCCGGCTTCGAGCTGACCCGCGGCCGGCTGCGCGCGCGGGGTCAGGTGACCGTGTACTCGGTGGACAAGTTCCCCCGGATGGTCGACTACGTCATCCCGGCCGGCGTCCGCATCGGCGATGCCGACCGGGTCCGGCTGGGCGCGCACCTGGCCGAGGGCACCACCGTGATGCACGAGGGCTTCGTCAACTTCAACGCCGGGACGCTGGGCAGCTCGATGGTCGAGGGGCGCATCTCGGCCGGCGTGGTGGTCGGCGACGGGTCCGACGTCGGCGGCGGAGCCTCGATCATGGGCACGCTGTCCGGCGGCGGCAAGGAGGTCGTGTCGGTGGGCGAGCGCTGCCTGATCGGCGCCAACGCCGGCCTCGGCATCTCCCTCGGCGACGACTCCGTGGTGGAGGCGGGGCTGTACGTGACGGCCGGGGCCAAGGTGACCCTCCCGGACGGCGCGGTGGTGCCCGCGCGGGAGCTCTCCGGCCGCTCCGGCCTACTCTTCCTGCGCGACTCGGTCAGCGGGGCGGTGCTGGTGAAGCCCCGCGCCGGCGGGACCGTGGAGCTCAACGAGGCACTGCATGCCCACAACTGACGGTGGACCGACCTTGACCGAACGCAGGATGAGAACGTGACCGTGACCGCCGAACCCCCCACCGCGGGACGCGGGGCCGCCCGGGGGCGGGCCGTCCCGGCCACCGCGATCGAGCTGCCGGAGCGGCTCGCCGCGGTCCCGACCGACCCGCCCGTGCACCACGTGCGGGTCGCGCTGGACACCCGGCTGCGCGCGCTGCTGCGGCACGACCCGGGTGCCCGGACCGGCGAGGAGGTGGAGGACGTGCACCAGATGCGGGTGGCGGTCCGCCGGATGCGCGCCGCGCTGAAGGCCGCGCGGCCGCTGCTCGACGCCGAGTGGGCCGACGGGCTGCGCGCCGAGCTGGGCTGGGTGGGCCGCTCGCTCGGGCCGGTGCGCGACCTGGACGTGCTGCTGCCCCGGCTGCGCGCGCTGGCCGCCGACCTGCCCGACGGGGAGCGGGCCGCCGCCGAGGTGTTGCTCGCCGCGCTCGACGAGGAGTACCGGGTGGCCCGCGCCGAGATGGTGGCCACGCTGGAGACGTCCCGGTACACCGTGCTGCTGGAGCGGCTGGCCGATGCCATCCGGCTACCGCTGCCGACCCCGACGGCCACCCAGGCCCGCCCGGAGCTGGCCGAGCTGGTGCGCGGCGAGTACCGGTCGCTCGCCAAGGCGGTCAAGCGCGCGGGGCCGAACCCGCCGGACGCGGTGCTGCACGCGCTGCGGATCAAGGGCAAGCGGCTGCGCTACACCGGCGAGCTCGCCGAGCCCGCCCTGGGCAAGCCGGTGCGACGGCTGCTCTCGGCCACCAGCGGCCTGCAGGAGGTGCTGGGCGACCACCAGGACGCCTGCGTGGCCCAGGACCGGCTGCGCGAGCTGATCGAGGCGCTGGACGGGCCGGCCGCCCCGGTGGCGTTCGTGGCCGGGCGGATGGTGGAGCGCGAGCACCGGCGGGCGGAGCACCAGCGCACGCTGTGGTGGGACGCCTGGCTGACGGTCCGCGATCGGGCCGCCGCGATCTGACCGGTGCGTGGTCGGGGGGTGGTCACCCACCGCCCCGGCCGCCACGGGCACGCCGATCGGGCTGGCGCCGGCCGCGGCTGGGCGCCGGCCCCGTCAGGACCGGGTGGACAGCCGCCGGACGGCCTCGTCGATGCGCTCGTCGGTGGCGGTCACCGCGACCCGGACGTACTCGGCCCCGGCCGGTCCGTAGAACTCCCCCGGCGCCACCAGGATCCCGCGCTCGGCCAGGCGGTCCACCGTGGTGCGGCACGGTTCGCCGGCCGTCGCCCACAGGTACAGCCCTGCCTCCGAGTGCTCGATCTTCAGCCCGAAACCGAGCAGCGCCTCGCGCAGCCGCTGCCGGCGCGCGCGGTAGCGGCCCCACTGCACGGCCACGTGCTCGTCGTCGTTCAGCGCCGCGACCATCGCCTCCTGCACGGGGCGGGGCACCATCATGCCGGTGTGCTTGCGCACCTCCAGCAGCTCCGCGACCAGCCGGGGGTCACCGGTGACGTAGCCCGCGCGGTAGCCGGCCAGGTTGGACGACTTGGACAGCGAGTGCACCGCCAGCAGCCCGGTCGGGTCGCCGCCGGACACCGACTCGTGCAGCACCGACACCGCGCCCTGGTCCGGGTCGGACAGCGCCAGGTAGCACTCGTCGGAGGCCACCACCGCGCCCCGCTCCCGCGCCCAGGCCACGACCTTGCGCAGGTGCTCGGCGGGCAGCACCCGGCCGGTCGGGTTGGACGGCGAGTTCACCCAGATCAGCCGGACGCGGGCCGGGCCGAGCGCGACCGTGGAGTCGGCCCTGGCCACCCCGGCGCGGGCCATCAGCGCACCCACCTCGTAGGTCGGGTAGGCCAGCTCGGGCACCACGACGGTGTCGCCCCGGCCGAGCCCGAGCAGCGTGGGCAGCCAGCCCACCAGCTCCTTCGACCCGATGGTCGGCAGCACCGCGTCCGGGTCGAGCCCGGCCACGCCGTACCGGCGGTGCATCGCACCGGTCACCGCCTCGCGCAGCTCCGGCGTGCCCCAGGTCGTCGGGTACCCGGGCGCCTGCGCCGCGTCGCAGGCCAGCGCACCGCGGATCAGGGCGGGCACCTCGTCGACCGGCGTCCCCACCGAGAGGTCCACGATGCCGCCGGGGTGGGCGGCCGCGCGGGCCTTCGCACCGAGCAGGGAGTCCCAGGGGAACTCCGGCAACCGGGGAGCCCGATCGGCCCCCGGGGAGCTCACTCGTCGTGCTCCTGCGGCGGCAGGCCGGAGGCGGGCGGAACGTCACGGTCGATCTTGCCCACCTTGGAGGCGCCACCCGGCGAGCCCAGCTCGTCGAAGAAGTCGACGTTCGCCTTGGTGTAGTCCTTCCACTGGTCCGGGACGTCGTCCTCGTAGTAGATGGCCTCGACCGGGCACACCGGCTCGCAGGCTCCACAGTCGACGCACTCGTCGGGGTGGATGTAGAGCATCCGACCGCCCTCGTAGATGCAGTCGACCGGGCATTCCTCGATGCACGCCTTGTCGAGGAGGTCGACACATGGCTCGGCGATCACGTAGGTCACGGCGTTCTCCCGCTGATGGGCGCAAAACAGTCTCCGGCCCAGTATGTCTGCTCGTCCGGCCCTCCGCGCAATAAGGCTGCCCTGACCTCGCCCGTCCCGCACCGCCCCCGATGTGATCGACAACCGGCCGCCGCCGGGCGGATCCGGTCGCGGGGGGCCGGCGGCCGCGGCATCCTCCACGGGTGTCCGAATTGGGTGGTGGAGGGCCTGGTGCCGCCGAGCGGCTGACCGCGCTGCTCGGCCGTCGGGTCGCGCTGCGGCACCGGTTGGCCGACCCCGGCTCCGGCCCGTCGCTGACCGATGCGGTGGGCGAACTCACGTCCGACGACCCCACGACGGTGCTGGTCCACACCCGGCGCGGCGCGGTGCGGGTGCGCCGGGACGCCGTCGTCGCGGTCCGCGAGGTACCGCCGGCGCCGGAGCGGCGGGCGTCCCTGGCGGCGACCGAGCACCTGGAACGGCTGTGCGCCGACGCCTGGCCGGCCGTGTACGACGAGCCGGTCGGGCGGTGGCGGCTGCGGGCGGCCGACGGGTTCACCGGGCGGGCGAACTCCGCGCTGGCGGTCGGCGATCCGGGGCTGCCGATCGCGGAGGCGCTGGACCGGGTGGCCGACTTCGCCCTGCGGCACGGCATCCCCCCGCTGCTGCAGGTCCCGCACGGCTCGCCGAACCGGCGCGCGGCGGCCGGGCAGGGCTGGGTGCGGCACGACGCCCACCCCGCGGGCGCCGACGTGGCGGTGCTGGTCGCCGAGCTGGCCGCGTCCGAGGACGCCGGGCCGGGCGCCGCGCCAGGGACCGCCGGCCCGGGTGCGGCACCGGAGGGGATGACCCTGACGGTCGCCGACCGGCCCGAGGAGGACTGGTGGCCGCTCACCGAGCCGGCCCCGGTCGGCCCGGCCGCGCGGCACGTCCTGACCGCGCCCGGGCTGGCCGACGTGGGGTTCGCCGTCGCCCGTACCGGCACCGGCGAGGTGGCCGGGGTCGCCCGGTTCGCCGTGGTCGGCGAGCACCTGCACGTGGCCCGGTTGGCGGTGGCCGGGCCGCACCGGCGGCGCGGGCTGGCGGTCGCGCTGATGCGGGCGGGCGAACGCTGGGCGGCGGGCCGCTCCGCGCGCTGGTGCGTGCTGCAGGTGGCCGAGCACAACGCCGGCGCGCTGGCGCTCTACCAGCGGCTGGGCTTCCGCCGGCACCACCGCTACCAGTACCTCCGCCCGCCCTCCCGGTAGGGGCCCAGCCGGCGGCCGGGCTCACCGCCGGGCCGGGCTAACGGCCGGGGTCGGCGGCGATCGCCTCGGGGGCCGGGTACCGGCGCAGCCACCTCCCGCCCTTGCGGGCGGCGCGCTTGAGCCCGGACCACTCGCCCAGGTACTCGCCCAGCATCCCGACCAGCGGCAGCATCCCGACCATCTGGTGGTACCACCGGCCGCGCGGGCGCTTGTCCAGCTCGCCGCCCAGCGCCACCAGCGCGCGGCCCAGCCGCCACACCGCGCCGCCGATCCGCTTCAGGGTCGGCGCCCGGCCGGGTTCGGCCAGCTCACCGGTCAGCTCAGCGGCCTGCTCGTCGATCTCGTGGCTGTCCGGCCCGCCGGTGCCGGCCGTCCGGGCCACCTGCGCGGCGCGCACGTCACGCCGGAAGAGCACCGCGCCGAGCAGCGCCACCAGCTCGGACTCGTCGTGCACGCCGTGCTCACCCGCGACGGCCACCAGCAGCAGGCCCTGCCCGGCCGCGCCGAGCGCCGAGCGCACCGGCAGCCGGTCGGCGAGCGCGCCGCCGATGCCGGGCACCGAGGCCAGCAGCGTGGTGAACCGGCCGACCCTGCGCACCCACCAGCGGCACCGCTGCTCGACGCTCATCGCGGCCCAGGCGGGCGTGCCCGGCACGCGCGCGGCGGCCAGCGCGGCGAGCACCCGCCCGGAGAGCGAGCCGTCCACCTGCTCCGCACCGCTGGCCATCCGGGCCCGCAGCCCGAACGGGTCGGACTCGCGCAGCGCGCCGAGCACCGGGGTGGTCGCGCGGACGAACGGGTACAGCACGGCGACCACCGCGCGGTCGCTGATGACCGCGGTCATCGGGAGGCCGCGGTGCGCCGGGTGCGCAGCACCCGGCCGAGCACGAACGCGGCCGGGACCAGGCCGGCCAGGATCAGCAGCATGGACGGCCAGTCGCCGAGCAGCAGCACGTCTCCGCCGGGGCCGGACAGCCCGAGCACCGAGATGGTGACGATCCAGGCGATCAGCGGGAGCGCCGCGCCGACCGCACCGGTCAGCTCGCCGGCCCTGCGCACCAGCCACGGGTTGCTGATCAGGGCCACCAGCGCGCTCAGCGGCACCGGGACCGATCCGATCATGAGCTGCAGGAACATCAGCTCCATCATGGCCAGCAGCACCGCGTCGACGACCAGCACGGCGGTGACCAGCCGCGAGTTGGCCACCTCGGCGGGGTCGACCGGCTCGGGCCGGGTGCCCTCCGGCATGGCGTGGCTGCTCGTCACGGCGCCCCGATCCCGTCCGGCTCTCCGATCCCGTCCGGCTCTCCGATCCCGTCCGGCTCGATGCCGTCGAACAGGTCGCTCTCCCGGACCGGGCGCACCGACCCGGCCGCGCCGACCAGGGTGAAGGACTCCACGTCGGACACCGGCTGGGCGATCTCGTTGGTGAGCGCGAACGCCGGCTGCCCGTCACCCGCGCCGCCCCACACGGTCAGCTGGGTGGCGTGCGCCCGCAGCGCGGCGAGCTTGGCCGGCAGGTGGGCGCGCACGTCGACCTGGGTGGTGATCACGGCGTCCGGTACCCCGGGCAGCTCGTCCGGCTCGCCCACCCGCCACGGCGGGCCGTGCCCGTCGGCCCCGGCGCGGGACAGCGCGGCCAGCCCGGAGCGGACGTGGGACCGGGAGGTGACCGCCCAGTACACCTTGCGCACGCTGGGGGCGGCGTCCACCGCGGCCATGGTGATCTCGTGTGCCCGCACGTGGTCAGGATGCCCGTAACCGCCGCCGGAGTCGTAGCCGATCACCACCTGGGGTTCCACCTCGTCGAGGATGGCGGCCAGCGCGTCGACCTGCGCGGCGCGGGCCTGTTTCGCGGCGAACGCCCGGGGGTGCAGGGTGTCCGGGGCGGCGGCGTGCACGCCCTTGACCACCACCATGCCGCTGTCCCGCCAGCGCCCGGCCCCGCCGAGGTAACGCTGGTCGGTGACCCCGAGCGCGGCGCAGGCCCCGGCCAGCTCGCCGATCCGGTAGCCGCCCAGCTGGTCGCCCCGGTCGGCGGTCAGGCCGGCGAGCTCCGGGACCATCACCTCGCCCTGCTCGCCGAGCGTGCAGGTGACCAGGGTGACGTGGGTGCCCGGGTCGGCCGCGTAGCGGGCCATGGTGCCGCCCGTGGTGATCGACTCGTCGTCCGGGTGCGCGTGCACCAGCAGCAGCCGGCGACCGGCGGTAGGTGGCACCGGCGCAGCCTACGGTGCCGCCCGCGCGCCGTGCCGTGCCGGGGAGGCCGGCCCGGGTGCGGCGCGCCGGACTGGCCCCCGGGAGCCGTACCCGGTCCGCCACAGTGAGTAACCCCTGCCACAGATGACCCGTTCGGCCCGCGGACACCGGGCATCCCGCGAATCTAGTGTCCTGATCAGCGCCGCCGCCGGGGGCGCCCGACCCCGGAGCCCTCATGCCCGACGCCCGTCCCACCAGCCGGCGGGTTTTCCTGCACGCCGCCGGCTCGGGTGCCGCGGTGGTCACCGTCGCCGCCTGCTCGGCCCCCTCGACGGCTCCCCCGGCCACCCCGCCGGCCACCGCGCCGCCCGCCGGCCCGGCCGGATCCGGGGGCGGGGCGCTGCCGGCTGCCGCGACCGACGTGATGCGCGGGCCCCGGTACGCGCTCAGCCGCTGGTTCGCCTACCTGGCCGACCGGGCCACCGGCGCCCCGCTGTACGACCTGAACGGCGGCGACCTGGTGCTGCCGGCGTCCACCACGAAGCTGTGGTCGACGGCCGCCGCGCTGGACACCTTCGGCCCGGACTTCCGGTTCGAGACGCCCGTCTACCGGCGCGGCACGACGGCCGGCGACCAGCTCACCGGCGACCTGGTGCTGGTGGCCAGCGGCGACCTGACCATGGGCGGGCGGGACCTGCCGGACGGCACCATCGCCTTCACCCCGCTGGACCACGGCGAGGCGAACGCCATCCCGGGAGCCAGCCTGACCGCCCCCGACCCGCTGGCCGGGCTGGACGACCTGGCCCGGCAGGTCGCGGCCGCCGGGATCCGCCGGGTCGTCGGCGACGTCGTGGTCGACGCCCGGCTGTTCGACCAGACCGACAAGGACGGCTACGTCCTCACCCCGACCATGATCAACGACAACCTGGTCGACGTCACCCTCACCCCCGGGGCGGCCGGCACACCGGCCACCGCGGTCGTCCGCCCCCAGTCGGCCGCCTACCCGGTGCGGTCGACCGTCACCACCGTCGCGGCCGGGCAGCCGCCGACCGTGACCGCGTCCCTCGACGCCGGCGGGATCACCGTCTCCGGCCAGGTCCCCGCCGGGCCGCCGGTGCTGCGCACCGCCCAGGTCCCCGACCCGCCGGCCTTCGCCCGCACCCTGTTCATCGAGGCACTGGGCCGCGCCGGGGTCGCCGTCACCGCGGCCGCCGGCGGGGCGAACCCGGCGGCGACGCTGCCCCCGCCCGGCTCCTACCCGGCCGCCGACCGGGTGGCGGTGCACCGGTCGCTGCCGTTCGCGCAGAACATCAAACTGATCAACAAGGTCAGCATGAACGTGCAGGCGGACACGCTGGTCATGCTGATCGCGGCACACGGCGGCAAGCGCACCCTGGACGACGGTATGGCGCTGCTGGCCCCGTTCGTGCGCACGGCGGGCATCGATCCGGCGTCGCTGTCGCTGAGCGACGGCCGGGGCAACGAGTACACCGACCTGTTCAGCCCGCGTACCGTCACCACCCTGCTGCGGTACATGGCCACCCGGCCGGACTTCCCCGCCTACCACGCCTCGTTGCCGGTGTTCGGGGTCGACGGCACGGAGAGCACCGTCGTGCCCGCCGGCAGCCCGGTCGCCGGCAAGGTGGCCGCGAAGAGCGGCACCACCGTGGCCGGGGACGTGATGAACGCCCGGGCGCTCGTGATGACCAGGGGCAACGCCGGGTACATGACCTCCCGGAGCGGCCGTGAGCTGGTCGTCGCGGTATACGTGATGCACACCCCGATCGGCGCGATCGAGGACGTGTTCGGCATCGCGCGGGACGTGGGCTCGGTGGTCACCGCGCTGTGGGAAGCCGGCTGAGCACCCGATGCCCGCCCACGGCGCACCGGCGGTCCTCCGCATGAACCGATCGGCGCCGCGTGCCGCCGGCGCGGCCCCGGCCGTCGCGGTGCTGGCGGTGCTGGCGGTGCTGGCGGTGCTGGCGGTGCTGGCGGTGCTGACGCTGGCCGGTTGCGCCGGCCCCACCGGCCCCGGCCCCGCCGGCGGCCCGGGCAGCCCCCCCGCCGGCGGCCCGGCCGCGCCCTCCACCGAGATCGCGCGCGGCGTGGACATCGGCGGTCGCCAGGTCTACCTGGAGTGCCACGGCAGCTCCGCGCCCGGCGGCCCGACCGTGGTGCTGATCTCCGGGTACCACGACGCGGGCGACGCCTGGGACGTCGACGAGCTGACCGCCCCGCCGGCGGTGGGTCCCCCGGTGCCGAAGGCGCTGGCCACCCGGAACCGGGTGTGCACCTACGACCGCCCCGGCACGCTGCGCTACGGCGTCGACGGCAACCCGCTGACCGACCGCAGCACCCCGGTCCCGCAGCCCCGCACGGCGGCCGACGTGGTGGCCGAGCTGCACGCGGTGCTGCGATCGGGCGCAGTGCCCGGGCCGTACGTGCTGACGGCGCACTCGATGGGCGGGCTGTTCGCCCTTCTCTACGCCCGGACCTACCCGGACGAGGTGCGCGGCATCGTGTTCGACGACGCGTTCAGCCCCACCGTGCCGGCGGTGTTCGGCGCGAAGTGGCCGCTCTACCGGGACTACCTCAACGCGGCGCCCGCCGGCACCCAGCTGGCCACCCCCTCGGCCGAGCAGGTCGACGAGGACGCCAGCGTGGCCCAGGTGACCGCGGCCCCGCCGCTGCGCCCGATGCCGATGGTGGTGCTGACCAAGACCGAGCCGTTCCGGACCACCCTGGTCCCGCCGGCCGGGCTGACCAGCGAGGAGCTCAACCGGCTGTACGAGTCGGCCGAGACCGCCCTGGTCCGGGCGCAACCGGGCATCCCGCAGGTGTTCGCCACCGGCAGCGACCACTACATCCAGTGGCACGAGCCGGACCTGGTCGTCGCCGCCACCGAGCTGGTGCTCGGCCGGGTGCGCCGCTGAGCGGTCCTACCCGGGGTCGGCCGCCGGCGCCCCGGCCCTGTTCCCGGTCGTCGAGTCCCCGGCGGTCGCGTCCCCGGCGGTCGCGTCCCCGGTCGTCGAGTCCCCGGCGGTCGCGTTCCCGGCGGCCGCGTCCTCGGCCCCGTTCGCGGCCGTCCCGGGCGGCGGCCAGGGCGGCCGGGGCCCCGGGACGGCCGGAACGGTGACCGCCCGCACCTCGACCGGCATCCGGGCCAGCGTGGACAGCACCCGCACCTCCCGCTTCAGCGGCTGCCGGGAGATGAACAGCATGTCCAGCGGGTACCACAGCCCCACCCAGGCCACGACCAGGAACACCCCGTTGCCGAGCAGCTCCTGCCAGAACTCCGGGCTGTCCGGGCGGGTGAACCAGTAGGACAGCACCACCCCGACGAAGAACAGCATGCTGCCGCTGAGCAGCGAGGCCATCCCCTGCCGCTTGCTGATCGCCTGCTGCCGCCTGCTCTCCTCGATCCGCAGCTGCCCGTAGCGGCGCACGGCGCGTTCGAACCAGCCGGCCAGGCCCGCCGAGCCGGCCCCGGTGGCCAGCTCGAACACGATCCGCTGCCCGCGCGGCGCCTTCCGCTGGGCGAGCAGCCGGTCGGCGAGCTCCTCCAGCCCGCTGTGCAGCCGCCCGGCGCCGAACAGCACCCCGCGCGGGTCGACGCCGACCAGCTCGTCGGGGGTGGCCAGCCGGACCACCAGCTCGCGCGGTTGTTTCGGGCTCACAGCGCCCACCTCCGGTCACCGGTGAAGTTGACTGCCATCGAGACGGCGTATCCGCTGGGCCGCAGCCGGTCGGCGAGGTCCTGGCGCACGGCGTCGAACTGGTCCACGGTCTGTGCCCTCGACCCGGCGTCCACCACGAAGTCGACCTGCACGTCCAGCCGGCCGCCGACCTTGGAGGTGCGCAGGAACGACTCGGCGAACCGGTACTCCCGCTCCACCGCGCGCACCGAGGACCACAGCGCGTCCCGGATGTCCGGCGCGGGTGACATGGTCAGCACCTCCCGCAGCGCCTCGCGCAGCAGCCGGGCCGGCACCCGCAGGAACGCCGCGGAGATCAGCACGACCAGCCCGGGGTCCACGTAGCGGGCCAGGTCGCCGCGCCCGGTCGCCTCCAGCCCCAGCGCGACCAGGAACCCGGCCAGCACGCCGAGGCTGAGCAGCGTGTCGCCCATCCACTCGGCGGCCTCGGCGCGCACCAGGTCGGAGCCCTGGCTGCCCCGCCTGCGCAGGTACAGCGACACCGCGACCCCGCCGAGGGAGGCCACCACGGCGTACAGCACCGCCCAGCCGGCGGCCACCTCCCGGCCGCCGGCCAGGATGTCGGCCACCCCGCCGACCAGCGCGTAGCCGCACAACCCGCCCAGAGCGGCCGCCTTGACCGCGATGGTCAGCGGCTCCCATACCTCGCGGCCCCACGGGTAACGCTCGTCGGCGCCCCTGGCGGAGGTGCGCAGCGCCAGCACGGCCAGCAGGGACAGCAGCACGCTGGCGAACGAGTACAGCCCGTCGAACATGATCATCTGCGAGCCGAGCGCCAGCCCCCAGCCCAGGGACAGCACGGCGAAGCCGGCCGACGCCCACACCGACCACAGCAGCGCCCGCGCGTCCGAGGTGCGTGCGGGCGCGGCCTCGGTGGCGCCGTCCCGGGAGTCCTCCACCATCGCGCGCCCTAGCGCCGGCGGCTCGGCGGCTCGGTGTCCGGCCGGCCGGCGATCGCATCGAAGATCTTGAACTTGAGCCGTTCCCAGCGGGCCTCCTGGCGGAGGGTGCGAGCCACCGCGAGCGCCATCCGCCGCGACTCCGGCCGGTACCGCCAGCGCGCCCACGGAGAGTCCGGCTTGCCCACCCGGACGGCGCCCCACAGCGCGAACAGCGGGAACATCAGCCCCAGCACGCCCAGCCAGACCCGCCGCTTGAGCAGCGCGATCACCACCAGCGAGCCGTTGACCAGCACCGTGCTGATCCAGGACCACCGGCCCTCGGCCTCCTGGCCGCCGAGCGTGCTGGCCTCCAGCCCGAACGGCAGCGCGCCGAGCACCAGCAGCAGGGTGATCGCGGCGGCCAGCACGACCGCGTCGATCGACGTGCGTCCCTTCTCCGACCAGTACACATCGTCCAGGTGCAGGATCAGCGCGAACTCGTCCAGCACGAGCGCGGCGCCGACGCCGAACAGCGCGCCCAGCATGTCCCACCAGGGCGACTCCCAGCCTGCGGGCGCGAACGCCAGCACCCCGCTGACCAGCATGGCCAGCGTGCCGAACACCACGTGGTGGATGTGCACGTCGCCGGAGCTGATGTTGCCCGGCCACCAGCTCACCTCGGCCCGGATCATCCGCACGCTCAGCCGGATGAACAGGAAGGTCAGGATGAACGCCACCAGCAGCAGGAACAGCGCCTGCTTGCCGGGCACCACGATGTGCGCCTGGTAGAGCGCGATCATGACCCGGGCCGGACGATCGGGAACAGCACGGTGTCGCGGATGGTCCGTCCGGTCAACATCATGATCATCCGGTCCACCCCCATGCCCAACCCGCCGCACGGTGGCATCGCGTACTCCAGCGCGGTGAGGAAGTCCTCGTCCAGCTCCATCGCCTCGGCGTCCCCTCCCGCGGCCAGCAGCGACTGCCCGGTCAGCCGCCTGCGCTGCTCCACCGGGTCGATCAGCTCGGAGTACGCGGTGCCGATCTCGGCGCCGAAGCACACCAGGTCCCACCGCTCGGCGAGCCGGGGGTCCGCGCGGTGCTGGCGGGTCAGCGGGGAGACCTCGGTGGGGAAGTCCCGGTAGAACGTCGGCTCCACGGTGCGGCTCTCCACCAGGTGCTCGTAGAGCTCCAGCAGCACCGCGCCCCGGCCCCACTTCGGGTCGTAGGCGATGTCCACCCGGTCGCAGTGCCCGCGCAGCTCCTCGACCCCGGTGTCGGCGGTGACCTCCTCGCCGAGCGCACCCGAGATCGCCTCGTTGACCGTCACCGCCCGCCAGGTGCCGCCGATGTCGTGCTCGACGCCGTCGCGGCGCACCACGGTGCCCCCCAGCGCGGCCCGCGCGGCGCCCTGGATCATCTCCTGGATCAGGGTCTGCATGGAGTCGTAGTCGCCGTAGGCCTGGTAGGCTTCCAGCATGGTGAACTCCGGGTTGTGGGTGGCGTCCGCGCCCTCGTTGCGGAAGTTCCGGTTCAGCTCGAACACCCGCTCCGCGCCGCCCACCAGCAGCCGCTTCAGGTACAGCTCGGGCGCGATGCGCAGGTACAGCCGCATGTCGTAGGCGTTGATGTGGGTGACGAACGGCCGCGCGTTGGCCCCGCCGTGCACCGGCTGCAGCATGGGTGTCTCGACCTCGAGGTAGTCCCGCGCGCCGAGCTGCTCGCGGACCGCGCGGACCGCGTCGCAGCGCAGCCGCATCATCCGGGTGGCGTCCGGGTTGACGATCAGGTCCAGGTACCGCTGCCGGACCCGCGCCTCCGGGTCGGCGAGGCCACGCCGCTTGTCCGGCATCGGCCGCAGGCACTTGGCGGTGATCGCCCACGAGCCGGCCAGCACGGACAGCTCGCCGCGCCGGGAGGTGACCACCTCGCCGTCCACCCCGACGTGGTCGCCCAGGTCGACGTCGTGGCGCCAGGCGCGCAGCCCGTCCGCGCCGAGCCGGTCGGCGGTCAGCATCACCTGCAGGTCACCGGTGCCGTCCCGGAGCACCGCGAAGCACAGCCCGCCGAGCACCCGGCTGCGCACCACCCGCCCGGTGACCGACACCCGCGCGCCGGTGGCGGCATCCGGCGGCAGGTCCGGGTGCGCGGCGCGGACCTGCGCGGCGGTCGCGGTGCGGGCGTGGCCGACCGGGTACGGGTCGACCCCGGCGGCGGTCAGCCGGTCGTACTTGTCCAGCCGCACCCTGGCCTGCTCGGGCAGCCGCGACCGGGCGGCGGCCAGCGCGGCCTCGACCGGGTCGACCGGTGCCGTCCCGGCAGCGACCGCCTCGGGCGGGCCGGCGTCCGCTCACCCGGTCGGCGCCGGAGCGGCGGCCAGGGCGGCGGCTCGCGCCTCGGCGGCGCCGGCCCCCCTGCGGTGCAGCGCACCCATGCTCGGGGTGGCGATGAACCCCTCCGCGGCGGCCGAGGCGATGCCGATCCGGGGCAGGTCCCGCGCGGTCGCGTAGCAGAGGTACCTCGGCCGCCACGCCGGCCGGTACTTGGCGTTCGCCCGGTACAGCGACTCCAGCTGCCACCACCGCGAGCCGAGCACGAGCAGCCCGCGCCACAGCCGCAGCACCGGGCCGGCCCCGATCCGCTCGCCGTGCTCGAACGCCGCCCGGAACATGGCGAAGTTCAGCGACACCCGGTCCACCCCGAGCGTCCTGGCCCGCTCGACCAGCGACACGACCATGAACTCGGTGACGCCGTTCTCGCAGGCCCGGTCGCGGCGCATCAGGTCGAGCGAGAGCCCCCGGGCGCCCCACGGCACGAAGGACAGCAGCGCGCACAGCTCGCCGTCCGGGCCGAGGCACTCCACCAGCACGCACGCCCCGTCGGCCGGGTCGCCCAGCCGGGACAGCGCCATCGAGAAGCCGCGCTCGGTGTCGGTGTCCCGCCACGCGTCGGCGCGCGCGATGACCTCGGCCATGTCCTCGGCGGACAGCTCGGCGTGCCGGCGGACCCGGACGGTGTACCCGCCGCGCTCCACCCGCCCGACCGCCTGCCGGACGGTACGCATCGCGCGACCCTCCAGGCTGAACTCCCGGACGTCCACGATCGCCTCGTCGCCCAGCTCGAGGGCGCTCAGCCCGGCCGCCGCGTAGGCCCTGGCGGCGTGCTCGCCCGCGCCCATCACCGCCGGGATCCAGCCGTACGAGCGTGCCTCGTCGAGCCACACCCGGATCGCGCCGGGCCAGGCCTCGGCGTCGCCGAGCGGGTCGCCGCTGGCCAGGCTCACCCCGCCGACCACCCGGAAGGTGATCGCGGACTTCCCGGTCGCGGAGAACACCGCCGCCTTGTCGCGCCGGGTGGCGAAGTAGGCCAGCGAGTCCTCGTCGCCGTAGCCGTCCAGCAGGACCCGGATGCGCTGCTCGTCGTCGGGCTCCAGCCTGCGCCGCTCGGAGCGCGGCCGGAACAGCACGTAGGCCGCCGCCAGCACGGCGAGCGCGCCGAACAGCCCGCACAGCCCCATCACCGCGCGTGGACCGGTCCCGTCGACGCCGGTGACCTCCGGTGTGCCCAGCCCGCCGAGCACGTAGGTCAGTGCGTAGCCGAACCGGTCGCCCGCGGTGGGCAGGGTGCCGGGGAACACGCTGAGCACCCCGAAGCCGACGAGCGTGCCGGCCACCAGCAGCCCCAGGTACAGCCGCAGTGCCCGCCAGCCGTTGCCGGGCTGGGCGCGCGCGGTGAACCGGTTGCGGGCCAGCAGCAGCACGACCAGCGCGAGCGCCCCGAACAGCGCCCGCAGCCACACGTCGACGTCGCCACCGAAGGTGACCTCGACCGGCTCCGGCGCGTCGGTGGACACCAGCACGTCGACCAGGCCGAGCAACCGCCCGAGCACCAGGTAGCCGATCACGAACCGCCACGCCGCCCGCATCCGCCTGCGCACCGCGGCCGCCAGGATGCCCAGGAAGGCCGCCGTGGCCAGGTTCGGCGGCGCGCCGAAGGAGAGGATCTCGATCACCACGCGCACCCAGTACAGCGGTGCCCTCAGCGCCGGGATCAGCGCGGTGACCAGGCAGAACGTGGCGACGAACGCCAGGTAGCCGGCGAGCAGGTCGGGCACGCGGGTGGTGAACCGGTCCCAGGGTCGGGGGGCAGCCGCCGCCGGTGTCCTGCCGGTGCGGTGCTCGACGGTCCGAGTCATGATCGCTGTCTCCCGGGGCCGAAGGGGAGCCTCAGGTTCCGCCCATCCCCGCGCGCTGAGAAGAGCTGGACGCACGGAGCCGCCGAACGGCGCAACGGGCAATGGTCCATTCGGTGGTGGCGGCCGGGCTGAACGGCGCACGGCGGGGCGGCGGGCGGGCGCACCGGACTCACCCGCCCAGCACCCGCGACATCGCACCGGCCAGCACGCTCGGCCGGCCGGTCAGCCGCTCCTCCCGGTCGGCCGCCGTCATCACCCGCAGCCCCGCGTTGACCAGCAGCCAGCGCAGCGGCTCCGGCTCCCAGCGCCGCGAGCGGTGACCGACCCAGGGCAGCGCGGTCAGCGGATCGTCGTCGCGGTCGAGCAGCAGCGCGGCCAGGGTGCTCCCGGCCAGCGCCGAGGTGGCCACCCCGTCGCCGACGTAGCCACCCGCCCAGCCCGCGCGGGTCGCCGGGTCCAGCCCGACGCCGGCGTGCCAGTCCCGGGGGATGGCCAGCGGGCCGCCCCAGGCGTGGCTGAAGTCGTCCTCGCGCAGCGCCGGGAACAGCTCACGCGCGGCCGCGCGCAGCCCGGCGAACACCCGCTCGTCCCGGTCGAAGGCCGGCCGGATCGCCGAGCGCCAGTGGTAGGGGGCGCCCCGGCCGCCGAACACCAGCCGGTCATCGGCGGTGCGCTGGCCGTAGACGACCAGGTGCCGGTGGTCGGTGAAGGTCTGCCCGCCGGCCAGCCCGCCGGCGTCCCAGAACGCGGCGGGCAGCGGCCGGGTCGCCACGATCAGCGAGTACACCGGGGCCACCGACCGCGCGGCCAGCGTCGCGCTCCACGCCTCGGTGGCGCGCACGGTGGCCCCCGCGCGCACCACGCCCCGGCCGGTGACCACCACCCCGGGCCGCAGCTCGACCGCCGAGGTGCCCTCCACGATCCGCCCGCCGCGCCGCTCCACCGCGCGGGCCAGCCCACGGGCCAGGCGCGCCGGCTGCACCCGCGCGCAGTCGGGGGTGACCGTGGCGCCGAGCACGCCGGTCGCCCCGACCAGCGCCGACGCCGCGCCGGCCGACAGCAGCTCCACGCGGTCCTCGCCGCCGCGCGCGGCCTCGGCGCGCGCCCTGGCCAGCTGCGCCGGGGTGCGCGCCAGGGTGACCGTGCCGCCCTTGACCCAGTCGCAGCCGATCGCCTCCTCGGCCACCACGGCGCCCACCCGGTCCACCGCCGCGCGCATCGCCGCCCGCATCGCCGCCGCGGCCTCCGGGCCGTGCCGCCGGGCCAGCGCGGCGGCCGACGCGGGGAACAGCGCCGAGCACCAGCCGCCGTTGCGGCCGCTGGCGCCGAAGCCGGCCACCTCCCGCTCCACCACCAGCACCCGCAGCGCCGGGTCGCCGCGCAGCAGGTGGTAGGCCGTCCACAGCCCGGTGTAGCCGGCGCCGACGACGCAGACGTCGACCCGCGCGTCCCCGTCCAGCGCGGGCCGGGGTCGCAGCGGGTCGCCGTCGCCCACCACCTGCTCGTGCCACAGGGACAGCCCGGACAGCCCCGACGCGCCGGACGGCCCCGACGGCGGGGCCCCCTCGTCACCGGGCGCCGTCGAGCACACACGACGCGGATCCACCAGACCTCGCAAACGAATGAAATCGTTGTGAATCGAACCAGTTACACGAATTTAGCCGAAGTTGGCCCGTCATGGACCTCGAATTCGTAGCCGGTGAGGACTTACGATCCAGCCCGCACCCAGAGGCGGACCACTCACCGAGCCCGCCGCGGCCGAGGTGACCGGAGGCCTGCCGTGAGCATGAACACTTCCGCCGCGGTCGAGGGGAGCGGGGGCACCGCGCCCGGCCAGAAGGGCCTCAAGGGCGGCGCGATCGGGCTGCTGTCCAGCGTGGTGATCGGCATGGCCTCGACCGCGCCGGCCTACAGCCTGGCCGCCAGCCTGGGGCTGATCGTGGTGCTCGCCGGGGTGAAGGCACCGGCGATCCTGCTGCTGGCCTTCGTCCCGATGTACCTGATCGCGGTGGCCTACCGCGAGCTCAACCACGCGGAGCCGGACTGCGGGACCACGTTCACCTGGGCCGCCCGCGCCTTCGGGCCGTGGGCCGGCTGGATGGGCGGCTGGGGGATCATCGCCGCGGACATCATCGTGATGGCCAACCTGGCCCAGATCGCCGGCCAGTACTCGTTCCTGCTGTTCGGGCTGGACGAGCTGGCGCAGAGCACGCTGTGGACGACCGTGGCCGGCGTGCTCTGGATGGCCATCATGACCTGGATCTGCTACCGGGGCATCGAGGTGTCCGCGCGGCTGCAGTACGGGCTGCTGGGCACCGAGCTGGTCGTGCTCGGCGCGTTCGCGGTGATCGCGCTGGTCAAGGTGTTCGACGGCGACGCCCCGCCCGGCTCGATCACCCCGAGCCTGTCCTGGCTGTGGCCGGGCGGGCTGGGGCTGACCGAGCTGACCTCCGCGGTGCTGATCGCGGTCTTCCTCTACTGGGGCTGGGACACCGCGGTGGCCTGCAACGAGGAGAGCGACGACCCGGGCAGCACCCCGGGCAAGGCCGCCGTGCTGTCCACCGTGCTGCTGCTGGTCACCTACGCCCTGGTCGCGGCGTCCACCGTCGCCTTCGCCGGCACCGGAACCACCGGGATCGGGCTGGGCAACCCGGACAACGCCGAGGACGTGTTCGCCGCCATCGGCCCCGCCGTGTTCGGCGACAGCTGGATCGGCCACGTGTTCGTGGTGCTGCTGATCATCTCGGTGCTCACCTCGTCGGCGGCGTCCACCCAGACCACGATCCTGCCCACCGCCCGCGCCGCGCTGTCCATGGGCGCCTACCGGGCCATCCCGCAGCGGTTCGCCAAGATCCACCCCCGCTACCTGACGCCGACCTGGGCCACCTGGGGCATGGGCATCGCGTCGATCGCCTTCTACGTGCTGCTGACCACGGCGAGCACCAACGTGCTGGCCGACTCGATCTCGGCGGTCGGTCTGATGATCTCCTTCTACTACGGCCTGACCGGGTTCGCCTGCGTGTGGTTCTTCCGCCGCCAGCTGCACGGCAGGGACCTGTGGGTCAAGGGCGTGCTGCCCGGCCTCGGCGGCGTCATGCTGCTCGCCGCGTTCATCCTGTCCAGCATCGACTACGCGCGCCCCGACGCCGGCGGCACCACCGTGTTCGGCATCGGCGGGGTGTTCGTGATCGGCATCGGGGCGCTGCTCGTCGGCGCGGTGCTGATGGTCGTCTACAGCCGCGTCGCACCGCCGTTCTTCCGCGGCGAGACGCTGCCCCGCGGCTCGGCCGACCTGCTGCTGGACGCCGGAGTCAGCGGCCCGCACATCGGGCTGCCCGACTCCGGGTCGATGTCCACGGTGATCGCCCCCGACCGGTCCAACCTGCCGCCCGGCCAGGAGCCGTACGAGCCCGGCGAGGGCACCCCGCCCCGGGACCGCTGAGCCGGTGTCCGCCGACCCGCTGACCGAGTCCGCCGCGGCGCGCACCTCCGACGCGCACCCGCTCGACCCACTGTCCGCCGGGGAGATCAGCCGGGTCACCGCGATCCTGGCCAGGGACAGGGACGTCGGCCCCGGTTGGCGGATCGGCTCGATCGAGCTCCGCGAGCCGGCCAAGGAGGTGGCCCGCGACCACCGCCCCGGCGACCCGATCACCCGCGAGGCCCGGGTCGTGCTGTGGGACACCCGGGACGGCCTCGCGTTCCGCGCGCTGGTGTCGCTGACCGGCGACGTCGTGGCCGGCTGGGAGGCGCTGCCCGGGCGGCAGCCGGGCGCCACACCCGACGAGTGGCACGACTGCGACGCCGCGATGCGCGCGCACCCCGAGGTGGTGGCCGCGCTGGCCCGGCGCGGGATCACCGATCCGTCGCTGGTGCTGGTCGACGTGTGGACCTACGGCGCGCACCTCGTCCCGCCCCGGTACGCCGGCCGCAGGCTGGGCTGGTGCGACCTGTGGCTGCGCCGGTCGGCCACCGCCAACCCGTACGCGCACCCGGTCAACGGGCTGACGCTGGTGGTGGACCTGAACACCCTGGAGCTGCTCGAGGTCGAGGACACCGGGGGTGCCGGGTTACCGCCGGTGCGCGGCGAGTACGCCCCGGAGCACCTGCCCGGCCTGCGGACGCGCACCGACCGGCGCCCGCTGCACATCACCCAGCCCGACGGGCCGTCGTTCACCCTGACCGGCCACGAGCTGCGCTGGCAGAAGTGGCGGATGCGGCTGGGCTTCAACTACCGCGAGGGCCTGGTGCTGCACCGGGTCGGGTACCTCGACGACGATGCGGGCGGCACCGGCCCGGACGGCGCGCGGCTGCGCCCGGTGGCGCACCGGCTGTCGTTCGCCGAGATGGTCGTGCCCTACCGCGACCCCACCCCGGACCACGTCCGGCGCACCGCCTACGACATCGGCGAGTGGGGTCTCGGGTTCATGACGACCTCGCTCTCGCTGGGCTGCGACTGCCTCGGGGAGATCACCTACCTGGACGCGGTGCTGCCCGACACGGCGGGCCGGCCGGTGACCGTGCGCAACGCGATCTGCGTCCACGAGGAGGACAACGGCGTGCTGTGGAAGCACGTCGACGAGCGCGCCGGGGCGCAGGTGCGCCGGATGCGCAGGCTGGTGGTGTCCACGCACGTCACGGTGGCCAACTACGAGTACCTGATCTACTGGCGGTTCCACGAGGACGGCGCCGTCGAGTGCGAGGTGCGGGCCACCGGGATCATGGTGACCACCCCGTTCACCGGTGAGGACCCGCCGCCCTACGGCACCGTCGTCGACGTGCGCACCTACGCGCCGATCCACCAGCACTTCATCGTCGCCCGGCTGGACATGGAGGTGGACGGTCCGGACAACACCGTGGTGATGACCGAGACCGCGCAGCCGCCGATCGGACCGGACAACCCGCACGGGCTGGCGCTGACCCAGCGCGCGGTGCCGCTGCGCACCGAGGCCGACGGCCGGCAGGACTACAAGTGGGAGACCCAGCGCGCGTGGAAGGTCACCAACCCGTCCCGGCGCAACCGGGTGGGCGCCCCGGTGGCCTACAAGCTGGCGCCCGCCGCGGCGGTACCGGCCATGCTCGACCCCGCCTCGCCGGTGCTGCGGCGGGCCCGGGTGCTGGAGCACACGCTGTGGGTCACCCGGTACCACCCCGAGGAACGCTGGCCGTGCGGCGAGTTCGTCAACCAGAGCGCCGACGACGAGGGCCTGCCGGTGTGGACCGCCGCCGACCGCCCGATCGAGGACACCGACGTCGTGCTCTGGTACGTCTTCGGCATCCACCACGTGCCCCGGGTGGAGGACTGGCCGGTGATGCCGGCGGACACGGTGTCCTTCCGGCTCACGCCGGCCGGGTTCTTCGACCGCAACCCGGCGCTCGACGTGGCCCCGGCGGAGCACTGACCCCTCGCGCCTGCGCGGGGTGTGCGTGCTCCGCCGGGACCGCATCCGGTCAGCCGCCCCAGATGTCCTCCACGAACCGGTCGGTCGCGCGCAGGTCGGCCAGCCAGCGCTGCGCGTCCTCGGCCGAGCCGCCGGTCCGCTGCCGGTGGATGTCGGCCAGCGAGGCCCGCACCCCCGGCGCCATGGTGTTCGCGTTGCCGCAGACGAAGATCGCCGCGCCCCGCTCGACCAGGTCCCAGACCTCGTCCCGGCGGGCCAGCATCTCGTGCTGGACGTACCTGCGGCCGTCCTCGGGCCGGTTCGAGAACACCGTGTGCACGCGCGCCGAGGCGAGCTTCGCCAGATCGCGCAGCTCGTCGGCGTAGAGCTGGTCGCGCTGCGGGTCACGGCAGCCGAAGAACAGCAGCGAGTTGCCGACCTGCTCGCCCCGGTCGGCCTCGGCCGCCCGCTCCTGCAGGAAGCCGCGGAACGGCGCGAGGCCGGTCCCCGCCCCCACCATGATCATCGGCGTGGCCGGGTCGGCCGGTGGGCGGAACGCGATGGTCGGCCGGCGCACGAACGTGAACACCGTGCTGTTCGGCGCGGCCAGCGCGAGGTGGTTCGAGCAGACCCCGTGGAACTCGCCGGTGCCGCACCGGGCCGGCCCGCGCAGCACCCCGGTGGTGATGCTGCAGACCTCCGGGCTGACCAGCGGCGACGACGAGATCGAGTAGTACCGGGGGCGCAGCGCCGGCAGCAGGTCCAGGTAGACGTCGAACGGCGGCGCGCAGGACGGGAACTCGTCCAGCAGGTCCAGCACCGACCGGTTCGCGGCCGACACCCGCCCCCGGTAGAGCCGGTGCGACCGCTCGTCGTCGCCGACCAGCGCGGCCAGGTCGGCGCGTTCGGCCGGGTCGGCGGTGTACCGGGCCAGCACCTCGATGTGCGACCGGGTGGCCACGTCCTGCAGCTCCACGCAGCTGCCCAGCACCCCGAGCAGCGGCGTCGGCTCCTCGACCGGCAGGTGGGTGTACGCACCGCCGTTCGGGATGATCGTGGCGTACTGGCCGGCGTCCAGGCCGAAGCGCAGCATCACCCGGCGGATCAGCTCCAGGCTGTTGCGCGGCAGCACGCCCAGGTGGTCGCCGGCCGAGTAGCCCACGCCGTCGGGCAGCGCGACCTCCACGTGCCGGGTGGAGCGGTCCGGCGGAGCCCCGTTCGTCCTGATCAGCTCGCGGTTCTCCCGCACCGTCGACGGCCGCGCGCTGTAGGACATGATCACCGGGTTGGCCAGCTGCCGGTTGACCAGCGAGACCGACAGCCGGGGCGCGGTGGCGGCCGGCGCGGCCACCCCGGCCGGCAGCCCCAGCCCCTCCGCGACACCGGCCCACAGCCCGGCGTGCCAGGAGCGGAACTGCGCGTCGAAGTCACCGGCGGCGTCGCCCTCGCCCCGGGGCAGCAGCCGGCGCGCGCCGCGCGCGGCCAGCCCGTCGTCCAGCAGCGTCGGCACCGCCTGGTAGGTGGCCGCCCACTCGGTGCTGCCGCAGCCGAAGACCGTGTACGACATCCCCGCGCAGGCGTCCGCCGGCGTCGACGGGTCCCGCAGCCAGCGGCAGAACGCGCCCGCGTTGTCCGGCGGGGTGCCGTTGTACGACGAGCTCACCACGATCACCGCGCCGTCCGGCGGCCGGCCGGCGTACTCGTCCAGCGCACCCTGGGTCACCTGGTAGCCCCGCTGGGTCGCCTCGCCGGCCAGCGTGATTGCCAGGCCCTCGGCGGTGCCCAGGTTCGAGCCGTACAGCACGGTCAGCGGCGTGCCGTGGGACACGACCGGGGTGGCCGGGCCGGCGGCCGGCTCCGCCGCGCGGGTCCTCGGCGCCGCCACCGCCGCGCCCCCGGTGGGCGCCTCGATCAGCCGGTTCGCCCGGGGGCGCACCTGGATCCGCAGGTCGTCCGGCTTCATGGTGAGCGTCGTCTTGATCCGCAGCTTGTAGTCGAGGAAGTCGACGAACTCGAACCGCTGCAGCAGCATGCCGAGCACCAGCACGGCCTCCTGCATCGCGAACTGGCGGCCGATGCAGGCCCGCTGCCCGGTGCCGAACGGCTTGAACGCGTTCGGCGGCAGCGTGGCCGTCCGCTCCGGCGACACGTGGTCCGGGTTGAACTCCTCGGCGTCCTCGCCCCACACGCCCCGGTCCCGGTGCAGCATTGCGCTGAGCACCGTGAGCGGCGTGCCCGCCGGGAGCGCGTACCGGTCTCCGATCACCGTGTCGGCCAGCGGGGCCCGGGTGAACCCGGGAGCCGTCGGCCACAGCCGCAATGACTCGTTGAGGATCTGGGTGCAGTAGGTCAGCCGGTGCACCTGCTCGTAGGTCGGGTCAACGGTGCCGCCCAGCACCTCGTCGACCTCGGCCTGTGCCCTGGCGACCACCTCGGGGTGCTTGAGCAGGAACTGGACCGCGAACGACAGCAGCCCGCTGGTGGTCTCGTGCCCGGCGACCAGGAAGGTGATGCACTGCTCGCGGATGTTCGAGTCCGGCAGCTTCTCCCCGGTCTGCTTGTCCACCCCGTTGAGCATCCGGCCGAGCAGGTCGCGCGTCCCGCCCGCCTCGCCCTGCGCCCGGCGGTCCCGGACCAGCTGGTCGACCAGCGCGTCCATGAACGCCTGGTCCTCCTCCATCTGGCGGCGGGTGCGCACGTCCAGGGCCTGCTGGATGGGCAGCTGCCGCGCCCGCGCCTGGGAGGTGCTCAGGGTGCGGACCATCGCGGCCACGAACGGGTGCTGGGTGTCCCGGTAGAACGAGTTGAACCGGTAGCCGAACCCGCACAGCGCGATGGTGTCCAGGGTCAGCCGGGTCATGTCGGCCGGGACGTCGATCTCCTCGTCCGGGTTGAGCCGCTCCCACTTGTCCATCAGCTGGTGGGCCAGGTCGAGCATCATCGGCAGGTACTCGTGCATCGAGTGCAGGCTGAACGGCGAGAGCAGGATGTTGTGCGCCCGCCGCCACAGCGGGTCGGCGGTGTCGGAGGTGAACAGGCCCGAGCCCACGGCGCTCTTCCGCAGGCCGCCCAGACCGCCGCCGACCTGCTTGTCGAACCGCGAGTCGTCGCAGATCTCGTTCGTCAGCGCGGGGTCGGAGACGATCAGCCGGGAGGCACCGCGCACCGACAGCCGGTAGATCGAGCCGTATTCCCTGGCCAGGTCCATCAGGCTCTCGAAGGGGCTGTGCGAGTCGATGTCGAACACGTTGCCCAGCAGCGGTACGCCTCGGGGGCCGGGGATCTCCTCGACGGTCAGCGGTGTCGCCATGCGGCTCACTCCTGGGGGGTGTCGGATGCCGGACGGTGACCGGCACGCAGGGGTAGGACGATGCCCAGCAGCACCAGCCAGGCCGGGAAGACCAGCAGGACGGCCGGGTGGAACGTGGTGCTCACCAGCAGGAACGCCGCCAGCAGGTAGCCGAGGACCGCCACCCAGCCGGGTAGCAGCCCCACTGCCCTGGCCAGCGTGGTCGTCGTGATCATGTACATGCCGGCGACCCGGACGCCGAAGACGAACATCAGCCCGTAGCCGACGCCGGACAGCCCCCTGGCCACGTCCGGCGGTGGCAGCGGCGCGGCGCCGAACGTGCTGAGCAGCGCCACCGCGCCCACCGCGGCCGTGCCGGCGAACAGCATGCACACGAACACCAGGCCCGAGCCCTGCTGCAGCCAGGCCGTCGGCTCGGCGGGGCCACCCGGGAACGCCCGGAACATCGCCCGCGTCGCGGCCAGGTGCCACAGGAACGCGATACCGGCGAACGGCACCACGTACAGCCCGACGGTGGCCAGCACGTCGCTGCTCCCGCTGTAGAAGCTCAGGTAGTCGCTGTCCGGGGCGGCCAGCGCGGGCCCCTGCCGCACCAGCACCAGCGCGACGGCGAACAGCACCGCGAACGCGATCCCGGACAGCCCGCTCATCCGCGCGTAGCCGCGCACCCGGTGCAGCCGGGCCGGCGACAGCGGTGGGACCTCCCTCGGTCGCGGCGTCCCCTCGGTCCCCGCCCTCGTCCCCGCGTCGGTCGAACGTGACCGCAGCCCCAGTCTGACCATCACCGCACCTCCGGCCCACCCGCCCGACCCAGGCGCGGCGGCACCCGGTCGTGATAGGGGTAGTCCTGCCCCCGGCATGTGGGCTAGGGCCATCGGGGCGACGGCAGAACACACCAACCGATCAGCCCAACGCACGCCCGGCATCCGGGCCAACCGGCTGCTGCCGGCGCGCGCGCCCGGTGATCAGCCGCTACCGACCGGTTCCGGGAAGTGACAGGCCGCGAGATGCCCGTCCGCGCCCTGGGGCAGCAGCGGCGGCTCGACCTCGGCGCAGACGTCCCGGGCCTTCCAGCAGCGGGTGCGGAACGGGCAGCCGGACGGCGGGTGCAGCGGGCTGGGCACCTCGCCGCCGAGCACGATCCGCCGCCGCGCCCTGCGCCGCTCCGCCACCGGGTCGGCCACCGGCGCGGCGGACAGCAGCGCCTGGGTGTACGGGTGCACGGCCGCGGTGTAGATCCGCTCCCGGGCCCCGGTCTCCACCACCCGGCCCAGGTACATCACCGCGACCCGGTCCGAGATGTGCCGCACCACGGAGAGGTTGTGCGCGATGAACAGGTAGGCCACCCCGAGCCGTTCGCGCAGCTCGGCGAGCAGGTTGACCACGCCGGCCTGCACCGACACGTCCAGCGCCGACACCGGCTCGTCCAGCACCACCAGCCGGGGCCGCAGGGCGAGCGCGCGGGCGATGCCGATGCGCTGGCGCTGCCCGCCGGAGAACTCGTGCGGGTACCGGTTGCGGTGCTCCGGGTTGAGCCCGACGCCCGCCAGCAGCTCGTCCACCGAGGCCTGCACGTCGGAGCGCTCCGGGAAGTGGATGCGGAACGGCTCGGCGACGATGTCGTTCGCCGTCCATCGGGGGTTGAGCGAGGCGTACGGGTCCTGGAAGACGATCTGCAGGTCCCGGCGCAGCGCCCGCATCCGCCGCTCCGAGCGGGTGGTCAGCTCCTCCCCGGCGAACCGCACCGAGCCGGAGGTGGGCCGGTGCAGCCGCAGGATGCAGCGCCCCACCGTCGACTTGCCGCAGCCGGACTCGCCGACCAGCCCGAGCGTCTCCCCGGGACGCAGCTCCAGCGACACCCCGGCCACCGCGCGCAGCCGCCCCACCGTGCGCGGCACGATGCCGCCGCCGCGCACCGGGAAGTCCTTCACCAGGTCGCGCACCGCGAGCAGCGGGCACGTCGAGCCGTCGGCGCCCGGCCCGGCCGGTTCCGCCACCGGCAGCGCGGGCGGCTCGTGCGGGCCGCTCACCGCTGCCCCTCCCGGCCGACCGGCTCCGCGTTCAGGGGCGAACCGATCTCCGCGTGCTCGAACAGGGTCCGGGCCGCGCGGTCGCCGGGCAGCTCGGACCAGCGCACGCACCGGGCCAGGTGCTCGGCCGCGCCGTCCGCTGTCCGAGGGGTCCCAGGGTGCCCGCTGCCCGGCCCGCCGCCCGGGACGGTCACCGGCAGCAGGTCCGGCTCGGCCGCCGTGCACCGCTGCTGGACCAGCGGGCAGCGCGGGCCGAACGCGCAGCCCGGCGGCAGGTGCAGCGGCGACGGCGGGGCGCCCGCGATCGGGGTGAGCCGCGCGCCGACCTGCTCGGGGTGCGGCACCGAACCGAGCAGCCCCACCGTGTACGGCATCCTCGGGTGCGCGAACAGCTCGTCCACCCCGGCCGCCTCGACCACCGCGCCGCCGTACATCACCTGCACCCGGTCGGCGACGCCGGCCACCACACCCAGGTCGTGGGTGATCAGCATCATCGCCACCCCCGCCTCGCCGGTGATGCCCACCAGGGTGTCCAGGATCTGCGCCTGCACGGTGACGTCCAGCGCCGTCGTCGGCTCGTCCGCGATGATCAGGTCCGGCCGGTTGATGACGGCCATCGCGATCATCGCGCGCTGCCGCATCCCGCCGGAGAACTCGTGCGGGTACTGCCGGGCGCGGCGGGCCGCGTCCGGGATGCCCACCTCGTCCAGCGCCGCCACCGCCCTCGCCGTCGCCTCCCGCTTGGCCACCCGGTGGTGTGCCCGGTACGCCTCGGCCAGCTGCCAGCCGACCGGGTACACCGGGTTCAGCGAGGTCATCGGGTCCTGGAAGATCATCGCGACCCGGTTGCCGCGCAACCGGCGCAGCTGCTCGGCCGGCCGGCCCACCATCTCCTCGCCGAGCAGCCGGATCGAGCCGCGCACGGTCGCCGTCCGGGGCAGCAGGCCCATGATCGCCGACGCCGTCACCGACTTGCCGCAGCCGGACTCGCCGACCACGCCCAGCACCTCGCCAGCACGCAGCGTGAACGACACCCCGCGCACCGCCCGCACCACGCCGTCCTCGGTGCCGAAGTCCACCCCGAGGTCGGCCACCTCCAGCAGCGGGGTCATGCCCGGACCCGCCGCTGCCGGGGATCGAACGCGTCGCGCAACCCGTCGCCCATGAAGTTCACCGACAGCGAGATGAGCACGATGAAGACGAACGGGATCCAGAACAGCCAGGGCAGCGTGGCCAGCTCGTTCTTGTTCTCGTTGATCAGCAGGCCCAGCGAGACGTCCGGCCGGTGCACGCCCAGCCCGATGAACGACAGCGCGGACTCCAGCAGCACCGCCTGGGCCACGGTCACCGTGGCGTTCACGATGATCACGTCGATGGTGTTCGGCAGGATGTGCCGGAACACGATCCGGGGGGTGGAGGCGCCCAGCGCCCTGGCCGCCTCCACGAACTCCTTCTCGCGCAGCGACAGCACCATGCCCCGGATGGTCCGCGCGATCGGGAACCAGGCGGTGAACAGCGCCAGGATCATCGCCACGGTGATCCAGTTGCTCTGGTGCTCCGCCGTCGGGGCGAGGGTGAACGAGCGCCGGGCCAGCACCGCGGTGATCACCAGCGGCGGGATGCACAGCAGCAGGTCGATCAGCCGGCCGATGGTGGCGTCCACCCAGCCGCGCAGGTAGCCGGCCAGCGCGCCGAGCACCACGCCGAGCAGGGTGGCCACCACCGCCACGACCAGCGCGATCTGCAGCGACAGCCGGGTGCCGGCGAGGACCGCTGCCAGCATGTCGTGGCCGATCCGGTCGGTGCCGAACGGGTGCGCACCGCCCGGGGGTGCCTTGGCGTCCGGCCCCGGCAGCAGACCCACCGGCCACAGCAGCGGCCCGACGAACGCGAACAGCAGCAGCAGCGCGAACATCGCCATGCCGGCCACCGCCGCCCGGTGACGCCGGAACCGGCGCAGCACGGTGCGCCACTGGGCGCGCGCGGCGGAGTCGGCGAACCCGGCCGACTCCTCGGCGGTGGGCGACGGGACCAGGTCAACCAAGGCGGATCCTCGGGTCGAGGTAGGCGTACACGACGTCGGCGAGCAGGTTGAACGCGACGATGACAACCGCGGTCACCATCATCCAGCCCTGCACCATCCACGGTTCCTTGTGCTCGATGTTCTGCACGATCAGCAGCCCCATGCCGCGCCAGCCGAACACCGTCTCGGTGATCACCGCCCCACCCAGCAGCACGCCGAGGTCCAGCGCGAAGACCGTGACCACCGGGATCAGCCCGTTGCGCAGCGCGTGCCGGACCACCACCCGCGCCGGGGTGAGCCCCTTGGCCCGCGCGGTACGCACGTAGTCGGCGTTCAGCGCGTCCAGCATCGAGGCCCGCTGGAACCGGCTGTACAGCGCGAACTGCACCGCGATCAGCGACAGCACCGGCAGCAGGTACGCCCCGGAGTACTGGTAGAGCAGGTGCCCGACCCCGCCGCCGCCGAAGCCACCCGGCGGCGGCCCCGCGGTGACGATCCACCGGCCGAGCCCGGCGTCCTCCAGCCCGTTGTTCAGCGTGATGCCGCCGGCCTTGAGGATCACCGCGATGCAGAACAGCGGCATGGAGAACATCACGAACGCCACGCCGGTGGCCGCGTAGTCGAACCGGGAGTACTGGCGCACCGCCCCGACCACCCCGATCGCCACCCCGATCAGCAGCGCCAGCACCTCGGCGACCAGCACCAGCTTGAGCGTCACCCCGAGCGCCCGGAAGATCTCCGGCCGGACCGCGACGTCGCCGTCCCCGGGGATGATCGTGTGCCCCCAGTCGCCGGTCACGAAGCCCTCGGCCCAGCCCACGTAGCGCTCCACCGGCGAGCGGTCCCAGCCGATCCGGTGGTACTGCGACGCCACCTCCTCGGGCGCGCGCGCCCGCTGCGCCTTCCACTCGGCGAGCGGGTCGCCCATCATCGTGGTGAGCGTGAAGGTCAGCACCGACGCGCAGAGCAGCACCGGTACCGCGATCAGCACCCGCCGCAGGACGTACCGGATCATGCGCCCGCTACTGGGTCTTGGTCCAGGCGAACGCGTTCCACAGCGCCCCGCCGGTGGTCTGGAAGCTGATCGGCGAGTAGCCGCGGTCCGCGCAGGCGAAGTCGATCAGCTGGAACAGCGGCAGGCTCGCCATGTCGCCCGCCATCACCTGGTCGGCCTGGTTCAGCGTGCCGATCCGCTGGGTGAACTCCAGCTGCGAGTTCGACCGCGCCAGCAGGTCGTCGACCGCCGGGTTGCTGTAGTTGTCGTAGTTCGCCACGCCCCCCTTGGCCCGCGACATGTAGTTCGGCGAGGAGATCGACTTCACCGGCGAGCCCACCCACGCGAACAGCGCGGCGTCGAAGTTGCCCGCCGGCAGGTCCTGGTCGTTGAACGACTCGGCGCCCGCGTCCTGGATGTCGATGCCCGCCGGCTTGCAGCTGCCGCTCATCAGCTGGACCGTCTGGTTGCGCCGGTCCACGAGCTTGTGCCCGACGCGGAAGCTGGCCCGCTCGGTGCCCTTGGCGTAGACGCCGTCCGGGCCGAGCCGCCAGCCCGCGTCCTCCATCTGCTTCTTCGCCGCCGCCACGTCGCCGGTGCCCACCCCGGCGTAGTGGTCCTGGTAGCCGGCCTCGTTCGGGTTGATCAGCAGGTTGCCCAGCGGCTTGGCGTTCGGGTCGACGCCCCGGACCAGCTTGTCCACGATGTCCTGGCGGTTCACGCACGCCGCCACCGCGTGCCGCAGCTCGGGGTGGCCGGCGAACAGCGGCCGGGCCATGTTGAAGTCGAGGTGCTCGTAGGTCTGCCCGCCCCGGGCGAACACGTTGAAGTCACCGGCCGCGCGGACCTGCTCGGCCACCGCCGAGTCGGCCTGCGGCGCGATGATCGGCACCTCTTTGTTGATCAGCTGCTGAACCATCGCCTGCGAGTCGGTGAGCGCGCGGGCGGTGATCCGGGCCGGCCCGCCGGGGTTGGCCCACCACCTCGGGTTGCGCACCAGCACCGCCTGCTGGTTGCGCACCGAGCTCTGCACCAGGTACGGCCCGGCGGACAGGTCGACCGCCGGGTTCACGTCGGTCCAGCCGTGGGTGAAGAAGTCGGCGGCCCTGCGCACCTCCGGGGTGTCCCGGTCCACCGGGACCTTCGTGATGTCCGGGATGCCGGTGCGCTGCTCCAGCACGTGCGCGGGCAGCAGCTGGCCGCCGGCCTCCCAGGCCGCCGACCACATGCCCCGGTAGTCCGCGAACGGCGCCTTGAAGGTGACCGTCACGGTCCTGCCGTCCGGCGAGCACTCGAACCCGCCGATCTGGTCGTAGCCCTGCGGCGCCGAGTCGAAGATCTGCGCGCCGTTCTGCTTCACCGGGCTCGTGGCCGCCAGGTAGAGCAGGTACATGTCCTTGCAGCCGACCGGCGCGCCGTCCGACCACACCGCCTCGGGCCGCCACCTGTACTCGACCACCTGCGGATCGGTCGACTTCACGGTGACCGACTCCATGTAGTCCCTGTCGACCTTGAGGCTGAAGTCGGAGTCCATGAAGTACGGGGAGGGCGCCCACAGCGGCGAGAAGTAGGCGTTGGCCAGGCTGTTCGCCGCGCCGGTGTTGTTGTTGTAGTCCTGCAGGCTCTCGTCCAGCGAGATCGACGCGTCGCCGATGTCGGGCACCCTGGGCCGGGTGAACGGCTTGTCCTCGCCGCCGATCGAGCCCGGGTTCAGGTTCTGCTCGCGGCCGACATCACCGTCACCGCCGCCGGCACCGCCCTGGCCGCCGGCCCCGCCGCCGCAGCCGGCCAGTGCCAGCAACGTGACGGCGGCCAGCGCGACCATCCGCGCCCTCCGGCCGGTGGATCCCGATCGCGTCCTGCGGCCTGTCATGCGGGTAGCCCCTCATGCTCGGGTGGTGGGAGAGCTCGGCGCCGCCGGTGCATCTCCGCCACCGGGCACGCGGTGGGCAGGCTAGGAGGTCCGACCTGCGTTGTCATGCATCCCGGCGAGTTGCGGCCGGTTGGTAACGGGTGGCCCGGCACGGCTCAGCGCGCCAGCGGACGCCAGCTCGGCGCGCCACCGAACGGCCCGATCGTCAGCGGCCCCGGACCCGGCGTACCGGCGGCCTGGTCCCCGGCCTGGGTGGTGGCCAGCGTGGTGACCTCCTGGAACAGCGGGATGGCCGGCAGCTGCTGCCACAGGATCTGCTCGATCGTGGCGTCCACCTGCTCGTCGGTCAGCGCGCCGGCCAGCGCGGCGTCCAGCAGCGGCTGCAGCGCGGCGAAGCAGAACCCGGTCGGGCTCCGGGCCGGGCGCGGCACGCCGGCCATCGGGGGCGGGCAGCCGTAGTTGGACGCGGCCGCCGTCGCCACGTCGTCGCCGGCCGGGCGGGGCATCACCTCGAGGTCGACCACCACACCCACCGGGGCGGCCGGCGGCGCGGCGGCGGCCGACGAGCTGGGCGGCGCACCGGTGGGTGCCGGGCCGGTGCTCGGCGGTGCCGCCTGGCCGGGTGCGGCCTGGGCGGGTGCGGCCTGGCCGGGCTGCTGACCCGCCGCCGGCTGGCCAGGGGCGGGCGGACCCGGGGTCGGCGTCGGCCGCGGCGGGGCCGCCATCGTCCGCGCGACCGGGGTCGGGGCCAGCGGCACCGGCGCGGGCGCGGCGCCCGGGCGGGCGCCACCGGTGGCCGGGGCCGGGGCGGGTCCGTGCCCGGCGCCGGGGGCCGGCCTACCGTCCGGGGCGACGCCGCCGGGGGCCGCGCCGCCCGGGACCGCGCCGGCCGGGGCGGGGCTGCCCGGGGTGGAGCTGCTCGGGGCCGGGCTGCTCGGGGCCGGGCTCGGGCTGGGCACGACCGTCGGGTCGGTGTACAGCTGCGGGCCGGGCGCGGTCACCACCTGCGTGGCCACCCCGTTGGCCTGCAGCTCCCTGGCCGCCTCCTGGGCGATCTGCAGGTAGCGCGGGCGGTCGGTGGGCGCGCCCAGGGTGACCTTCAGCGGGGTGCCCAGCACACTCCAGCGGCCCTGCGCGTCGCGCACGTACCCGGCGGCGGTCAGCAGCTCCTGGGCCAGCCCGGCGTCGGGGCGCAGCGGGGCGCCATTCGGGGCGGTGGGGCGGTATCCCGGGTCGAACGGGGCCATCAGCTGGGCGTCGGAGCGCACCCCGCCCGCGCCGTTGCCGGAGCCCAGCCCGATCAGCGTGTCGCGGTTGAGCATCGCGCCGACCGCGCGGCGCACCCGGGAGTCGGTCATCACGCCCTGGTCGGTGCGCATGGCCAGCTGCACCACGGTGGGCTGCGGTACCTGCTGAAGCCGCACCGACCCGGCGAGCTGCCGCAACGCGGCCAGCCACGCCTGGTCCGGCCACACCTGCGCGATCCCGAGGTCGCCCGAGCGCAGGTCGTCCACCATCCCGGTGGGGTCCATCCGGCGCAGCTCGAGGTTGTCCAGCACCGCCGGGGTGCCCCAGTAGTGGTCGTTGCGGACGAGCACGATCTGGCCGCGCGCCCGGTCGACCGAGGTCACCACGAAGGGCCCACCGGACACCGGGATGCTCTCGGCCAGCGCCGGACCCCAGCCCTGCGGCGCGTCCTTCAGGATGTGCGCGGGGAGCAGGTCGTTGAACATCCGCTGCCACTGCGGGTAGGCCTGGGAGAACACCACGTCGACGGCCTTGCCACCGGCCCGCGAGCGCACGTCGGTGACCAGCCGGTAGCCGGCCGAGTCGACCACGCCGGGCTCGGTGCGCATCCGCTGCCACAGGTAGACGAAGTCCTCCGCGGCGATCGGGGTGTTGTCCGACCAGGACGCGGCCAGGTTCAGCTCGTAGCTCACCGTGAACGGGGCGGTCGAGGTGACCGACGCGCTGGTGGCCACCGTGGTGTCCAGCTGCGGCTCCCCGCCCGGGCCGGGGTGGAACACCGACGGCAGCGTCATCGTCGCCACCGCGGTGGACACCGGCGACTGGTCGGACACCAGGTGCGGGTTGAACCCGGAGCCCAGTTCACCGACGCCCACGATCAGCCGGGTGCCCTCGCCGGTGGCGGCCGGCGGCGGGGGCGGTGGCGGCAGCACGGGCGGGGCCGGCGCCGGCTTGATGCGCGCGATGTCGGCACAGCCGGCCAGCGCCACCACCGCCAGCAGCCCCCCCAGCAGCACCGCCACCAGGACGACCACCGACGGGCACCCCCGACCGCGACCAGCCACGCGCACCGACATGACCTCCTCCGTGGACGGAGTGGTCATCCTGCCAAACGAACCTGAGGGCTCGATGTCAGGCCGGCTGACCGGTCAGCGGGGGCTGCGCGCACGAGCCCGGGCGCGGGCCCTCAGGTGGCTGTCCAGCTCGGTCTTGCGCACCCTGACGGACTCCGGCGTGACCTCGACGCACTCGTCCGAGGCACAGAACTCGAGCGCCTGCTCCAGGTTGAGCACCGTCGCCGGGGTCAGCGTCTCCAACACGTCGGAGGTCGAGCTGCGCACGTTGGTGAGCTTCTTCTCCCGGGTGATGTTGATGTCCAGATCGTCACCTCTGGTGCTCTCACCGACGACCATGCCGTTGTAGACCAGGGTGCCGGGCGAGACGAACATGGTGCCCCGGTCGGCCAGCTGGGTGCAGGCGTAGGCCGTCACCGGACCGGAGCGGTCCGACACCAGTGAGCCGGTGTGGCGGGTACGCAGCTCGCCGACCCAGGGCCGGTAGCCGTCGAACACGTGGTTGGCGATACCCGAGCCCCGGGTCACCGTCAGGAAATCGGTGCGGAAGCCGATCAGGCCCCGGGACGGCACGGTGTAGTCCAGCCGTACCCGCAGCTCGCCGTGGGTCATCTGGATCAGCTCGCCCTTGCGGGCGGCCAGCAGCTGGGTGATCGGGCCGAGGTACTCGGTCGGCACGTCGACCGACAGCCGCTCGTACGGCTCGTGCAGCTTGCCGTCGACGGTGCGGGTGACCACCTCGGGCTTGCCGACGGTCAGCTCGAAGCCCTCCCGGCGCATCGTCTCGACCAGGATCGCCAGGGCCAGCTCGCCCCGGCCCTGCACCTCCCAGGTGTCCGGACGCTCGGTGGGCAGCACCCGGATGCTGACGTTGCCGACCAGCTCGCTGTCCAGCCGGTTGCGCACCTGGCGGGCGGTGAGCTTGGCGCCCGGATGCGGGTCGCGGCCGGCCAACGGGGAGGTGTTGGTGCCCATGGTCATCGAGATGGCCGGCTCGTCCACCTCGATGCGGGGCAGCGGGACCGGGTTGTCCAGGTCGGCGAGGGTGTCGCCGATCATCAGGTCCGGGATGCCGGCCACCGCGACGATGTCGCCCGCCTCGCCCACGTCGGTGGGCTCGCGGGTGAGCGCCTGGGTGCGCAGCAACTCGGTGATCCTCACGTTCTGCACGGAGCCGTCCTCGCGGCACCAGGCCACCGTCTGGCCCCGCCGCAACCGGCCGGCCCGGATGCGGCACAGCCCGATGCGGCCCAGGAAGGTGCTCGCGTCGAGGTTGGTGACGTGCGCCTGCAGCGGCGCCTCCGGGTCGTCGGCGGGAGCCGGCACGGCCACGGTGAGCACCTCGAACAGCGACTCCAGCCCGTCGGCCTCCGGCACCGTGCCGTCCACCGGGCGCAGCGTCGACGCCTTGCCGGCGCGGGCGCTGGCGTACACGACCGGCAGGTCGAGCAGGCCCGAGGTGACGTCCTCGCCCAGCTCCAGCTCGTCGGCCAGCTCGAGCAGCAGCTCCAGCGACTCGTCGACGACCTCCTGGCAGCGCGCGTCGGCCCGGTCGGTCTTGTTCACCACCAGCACCACGGGAAGGTGCGCGGACAGCGCCTTGCGCAGCACGAACCGGGTCTGCGGCAGCGGCCCCTCACTGGCGTCGACCAGCAGCAGCACGCCGTCCACCATGGACAGCCCGCGCTCGACCTCGCCGCCGAAGTCGGCGTGGCCCGGGGTGTCGATCACGTTGATCGTGATGTCCCGCCAGCGCACCGTGGTGTTCTTGGCGAGGATCGTGATCCCCTTCTCGCGCTCCAGGTCGCCGGAGTCCATCACCCGGTCGCGGGGCTCGGTGCGCTCACCGAAGGCACCGGACTGGCGCAGCATCGCGTCGACCAGCGTGGTCTTGCCGTGGTCGACGTGCGCCACGATGGCCACGTTGCGCAGCGCGGTTCGCGACAGCGCGGGGGCCTGAGGACGGGCCGGAGCCTGAGTGGGCACGCGGAAACTCCTGGGAAAAGTGGACGGCGGTACTCCTCAGGGTACCCAGTGGGCGGTGGGCACCTGCCGCGCGGGCGCTGTGACCTTCGTCCGCCGTACCGTCGGGCCCCCGTCGCTCACCGTTCGTCGTGGCGGCCGTCGCGGGGGTGATCACCGTGTCGGGCGCTCGAGCCGCGCTGAGCGCGGTTACCCGCCCGACACGCCGACCACGCGGCCCGAGGTCACCGGTGGACCCGGCCGGCGTGGGACGGCGGCCCGCCGGAGGGCGGCGACGACCTCGGTGAGCACCTCGGCGGGCCGCTCGGTGAGGTCGTACCAGGTGAAGCGCGGCACCGTCCACCCCGCCGCCACCAACGCGTTCCGTCGCCGCCGGCCCGCGCGGGACCGCTCGCCGTCGCGGTGCCAGGCCCACCCGTCGACCTCGATCGCCAGCCGGGCGGCCGGGAACGCCACGTCCGGCAGGTAGCCCTCGACCACGTGTCCCAGCCGCCAACCGGTGATCCGCGCGCCCTTGAGCAGGCCGACCAGAGGTGGCGCACCCGCTCGACGTCGCTCCACGGCAGGTCGCGCCGACGTACCCGCACCCCCGGCCGATCCCGGCGACCGGCGCGGCGGGGCACGATCAGCGTGACCGGGTCGGGTAGCCCGTCCAGCATGCCGAGCCACCACGCGGCGGCGGCCCCGCTCGGCACGCCGTCCGGTGCGGACCAGAGCACGGCGGCGCGCAGCCGGGCCTCGTCGGAGTACGGAGCGGAGGCGGCGAGGTAGACGGGGGGGTGCAGGACCCGCCAGCGCCCGGTGGCCACCAGACGATCGATCCGGTCGGTGGACACGCCTTCACCCAACCCGACGGCGGTCACCCGGAGCGGCGGTACGCAACCCGATGGCGGTCACCCGGAGTCGGCGGTACCCGGCCCGACGGCGGTACCCGGCCCGGCGGCGGTCAGTCTTCGGCGGTGACGAGGGCGACGCTCGCGCTGGCGCCGAGGCGGGTGGCTCCGGCGTCGACCAGCTCGAGCGCGAACTCCCTGCTCCGGACACCGCCGGAGGCCTTGATCCCGACCGGGCGACCGGCCAGCGTGGAGTGCATCAGCGCCACGTCGGCCACCCGGGCGCCGCCGGCGGGGTGGTAGCCGGTGGAGGTCTTGACCAGGTCGGCGCCCGCATCGGCGGCGAGCTCGACGGCGCGCGCCAGCTCGTCGGGGGTGAGCGCGGCGGCCTCCAGGATCACCTTGAGCACCCGCCCCTCGGTCGCCGCCCGCACGGCGCTCACGCCCGCCTCGGCCGCCGCGAGGTCGCCGCCGCGCAGCGCACCCAGGTTGAGCACCATGTCGATCTCGTGGGCCCCGTCGTCCACCGCCCGGGCCGCCTCGGTGGCGGTGACCTCGGCGCGCGCGGCACCGAACGGGAAACCCACGACCGAGCAGACCAGCACCGGGGAGTCGGCCAGCAGCCGCCGCGACAGCCGCACCCAGTACGGGTTCACGCAGACCGCCTTGAACCGGTACCCGGCCGCCACCTCACAGAGCCGCTCCACGTCGGGGGCCACGGCGTCCGGCCGCAGCAGCGTGTGGTCGATCATCGGGGCGAGCGCCGGCGGCATGCCGGTCACCCTGGCTCCCGCGCCGGGGCACTGTCAACGGGCCGCCCTCGCACCCGCAGGGCGGCACCCACAGGGCGGCACCCACGCACTGCGGCACCCCACAGAGCGGCACCCACAGAGCGGCACCCACGGAGCGGGCACCCGCAACACCGCGGCAGGCTCACCGCGCGGACAGCAGGTCCGCCAGCGCCCCGAGCAGCCCGCGGTCGGCGTCCAGCCAGTCCAGCCCGGCCAGCTCGGCGGCGGCCACCCAGCGCAGCTCGGCGTGCTCGACCGCGCGCGGCTCCGGCGAGTCCGCCCGCAACCGCGCGGCGTAGATCCGGAGCACCGACCGAGCCGACAGCGGCAGGTCCGGGCCGAGCCGACCGGCCACGGCGACCTCCGCGGCGAGCTCCTCGGCGCACTCCCGGCGCAGCGCGGCCTGCTCCGACTCCCCCGGCTCCACCCGGCCACCGGGCAGCTCCCACCGGCCGGCCAGCTCGGCGGGCCAGGACCGGCGCTGGGCCAGCAACCGGCCGTCCCGGACGATGGCCGCGCCCACGACCACCTTCACCCCGGCGCCACCGGCGACGGCACCCTCCGCCGCACCACCGACGAAGGCACCACCGGCAACAGCACCACCGGCAACAGCACCACCGGCAACGGCAGCGCCCGCCCGGTTCTCAGCACCGCTCTCAGCCACGGGCCCGCCCATCGTCCTCAGGAACGTTCTCAGACAAGGTCGGACTCGTCCTCGTCCTCGTCCGGCCCGGCCGCGACCGGCCAGCGCACCTCCGCCCGCGCCCCGCCGTTCGGGCCCGCCGCCATCCGGACGGTCCCGCCCCGGCCGGTGACCAGCGCGGACACCAGGGCCAACCCCAGGCCGGCGCCCCCGCTCTTGCCGCCGCGGTCCGCCTCCAGCCGGGTGAACCGGTCGAACACACGTTGCCGGTCGCACTCCGGGACGCCCGGCCCGTCGTCGTCCACCACCAGCCGCACGTCCCGGCCGGCCGGCAGCACCGACACCCACACCCGGTCCCGGGCGTAGCGGCGGGCATTGGTGAGCAGGTTGTCCAGCACCAGGGCCACCTCGCCGGGTGAGGCGGCGGCCCACACCGGCACCGGCGCGGTCAGGGTGATCGCGACCGGGTCCCCCTCGCAGACGGCGCCGGGCACCTGGTCGAGCACGTCGTCCGGCACGCCCGCCGGGACCGGCGCCGCCCTGGCGATCGCGGTGCGCGCCTCGGCCACCAGGTCGACGGGCGAGGCGGGCGGCCGCGCTCCGGCGTCCGCCCTGGCCAGCGCGAGCAGATCGGACAGCAGCTCGGACAGCCGGGCCGCCTCGGTGGCCACCGAACGCAGCGTCTCCTCGGCCAGCGCCGGGTCCGGGTGCACCACGGCGACCTCGGCCTGCGCGCGGATGGACGCCACCGGTGAGCGCAGCTCGTGCGCGGCGTCGCCGGTGAACCGCTCGAGCCGCGCCGAGGCGTTGTCCCTGCGGGCGAGCAGCTCGTTGAGCTCCTCGGCCAGCGCGCGCAGCTCGTCGCGGGCGGGGGGCACCGGCAGCCGCTTCCCCGCGGGCAGGGTGGTCGCCGCGCCGCGCATCCGGTCCACCGGGCGCAGCGCCAGCCCGACCGCCGTCCAGGCGGCGAGCGCGACCCCCATCCCGGCCAGCAGCGCGGCCAGCCCCAGGCCGGTCGCGCCGCGGCGCAGCACCGCGTTGTAGCCGACCATGTCGGCGGCCGCGAGCACCAGCCGGGGAGTGCCGTCCGGGGCGATCGCCACCACGCCCAGCCAGCGGGTGGGCCCGTGCGGGCCGTCCACGGTGACCGAGTCGCCGGCGGCCAGCCTGCGCAGCAGCACGCCGTCCAGCGGCAGCTGCGGCCCGTCGTCCAGCGGCCGCCCCGCGGTGTCCGAGACCCGGATCGCGATCTGCCCGGACACCCCGTCCAGCGAGCTGTCCGGCGGCACCACGGAGTCCTCGGGGACGCCCGCGGACAGCCGGCCGGTGGCGGTCGCGGCGGCGCGGGCGAGCTCGACGTCCACCGCGCCGGTGATGGTGATCCCGACCAGACCGGTGGCCAGCCAGGCGAGTGCTCCGAGTGCGATCAACGCGACGCCACTCACGGTGATCGTGATCCGCACGCGCAGACTGCGACGTGCCCACCAGCCGGCGAAGGCCGCCGGCCGGATCACCCCGTGGCTCCCACCCGGTAGCCGTGGCCGCGCACGGTGCGCAGCAGATGTCCGGCGCCCACGGCCTGCAGCTTACGGCGCAGGTATCCGACGTAGACCTCGACCGCGTTCCGACTCGCCGCCTGCTCGCCGCCCCAGGCCAGGCGCAGCAGCTCGTCCTTGCTCAGCACCGTGTCCGGCCGGCTGGCCAGCGCGTACAGCACGGCGAACTCGCGCGGGCTCAGCTCCACCGGCCGGCCTGACCAGCTGACCTGCTTGGTCGACGGGTCGACCAGCAGCTCGCCTAGCCGCAGCCGCCGCCCGGACTGGCCGCGCTCGGCGTCCCGACGGCGGAGCAACGCGCGCACCTGGGCGACCAGCACCATGAAGGAGAACGGCTTGACCAGGTAGCCGTCCGCGCCGAGGTCGAGCCCGTCGGCCTGGTCGACCTCGCCGTCCTTCGCCGAGATCAGCAGCACCGGGGTGTCGACGCCCTCGTTGCGCAGCTGCTCGAGCACCCGGTAGCCGGACAGGCCCGGGATGATGATGTCGAGCAGGATGAGGTCGAAGCTGCCGGTGAGCGCCGCGCGCAGCGCGGTCGGCCCGTCGGCCGCGGTCACCACGTCCAGGCCCTCGGCCGTCAGGCCCCGTCCGAGGGCGGTACGCACCCCGGCTTCGTCGTCGACTACCAGCACTCTTGGCATCGACCAGAACGCTACGCGCTCCGGCTCTCAACCAGATCACAACTTCTCAGGCGGTTCTCAGAGCAGATGGTTCACGCTTGCCGCATGACTCGGGGCCGCCTCGCGTTCGCGCTCTCCGGAGCCGTCGCGATCGCGCTCGCGGCGATCATCACCTCGACCGGGGTGGTGCACCCGGCGGCGATGCCGGGGGGCGCCGGGCCGGCGTCCGCGCAGGCTCTGCCCCCGCTGACCGCCGCCCAGCTGATCGCCTCGGTGCGCACGGCCAGGCCCGGTCCGATGGCCGCCACGGTGCGGCTGGACACCCGGTTCGGGGTCGGCTCCGGGTCCGGGACGGCGACCGGATCGCCGGCGGTCGGCACGACGTCGGCCGACGGCTCGCGCCTCGCCCGGCTGTGGACCGACGGGGCAGGCAGGCGACGGATCTCGGTGCCCGACCCGCAGGGCGAGCGGACCCTGGTCGACGACGGCCGCACGCTGTGGTCGTGGGACTCGGTCACCCGCACCGTCACGCGGACGCCGGCCCGGCTCGCGGCGACGCCGGTCGCGCCGCTCGGGCCGGTCCCGTTCGGCGTGCTGCGCGGCGGCGAGCTGCTGGGCAACCCCGCCGACGCGACCGCCGCGCTGCTGACCATGCTGGCCCCGGACAGCACGGCCCGGGTGGACCCGACGGCGGTGGTGGCCGACCGGCCCGCCTACCAGCTGGTCCTCGACCCGGTGCCCACCGAGCGCACGATGCTGCGCGAGATCCGGGTCGCCGTGGACGCCCAGACCCGGCTGCCGCTGGAGGTCTCCGTCATGCCGAACGGCTCGACCGAACCGGCGCTGCGCATCGGGTTCAGCCAGGTCAGCTTCGGTGCGCAGGACCCCGGGCTGTTCCGCTTCGAGCCGGCGGTCGGGGTGCGGGTGCTGCCGGCCGTCGCGGCCCGCCACGACACCGCTCCGACGATGGTCGGCACCGGCTGGGACACGGTGATGGTGCGCCGGATGCCGGCCGACCCGGCCGGGCTCGCCGCGGGCGGCGGCGGGCTCACCGCCGCGTACGGTCCCGGCTCCCCCGGCGTCACCGGGGCCGCCGCTCCCGGCCCGGCCGGGGCCGCCGCTCCCGGCCCGACGGGGGCCGCCGCTCCCGGCGCGACGGGGGCCGGCGTGCTCGGTCCGGAGCAGCCGGACGGCCGGACGGCCGGGACGGTCACCGCGGTGGCCGCCACCGCCCGGGAGACGGACGGCCCGATCAGCGGCCCGTGGGGCCGGGGCCGGCTGGTGAGCAGCCCGCTGGGCAACACGGTGATCACCTCGGACGGCAGGGTGGCCTCCGGGGCGGTGCCCGCGCAGGTACTGATCGCGGCACTCACCCGATGACCGGCCGGGACAGCGTCACCCTCTGTCCCCGGGCCACCGACGGCCCGCCGGGCTCCGGTGGCCCCGAGGGCGGCGGCCGCGCGCGGGCGGCGGTCCCGGCGGCCCGGCTGCGCGGGCTGCGCAAGGAGTTCCGGGGCACGGTCGCGCTGGACTCGGTGGACCTGGACGTACCGGCCGGCTCGGTGCTCGGGCTGCTCGGGCCGAACGGGTCCGGCAAGACCACCCTGCTGCGCCTGCTGCTCGGGCTGTCCCGGCCCACCTCGGGCCGTGTCGAGCTGCTCGGCCAGCCGATGCCGGACGGCGCTGCCACGGCGTTGCCGCACGTCGGCGCGCTGGTGGAGGGCACCGGCTTCCTGCCGTCGCTGTCCGGCAGGGACAACCTGACCCGCTGCGCCGCCGCCGAGCCGCTGCTGGCTTCCCCGGCCGCGCCCGCGGTGGACGCCGCGCTGCACCGGGTCGGGTTGGCCGGCGGCCCGGACGAACCGGCCGCACGGCGGTACCGGGCCTACTCGCCGGGCATGCGACAGCGGCTGGGCCTCGCCGCCGCGCTGCTGGTGCCGCGCAGGCTGGTGGTGCTGGACGAGCCGACGACCGCGCTGGACCCGGTGGGGGCGCGGGAGGTGCGCGGGCTGATCCACGAGCTGCGCGCGGCGGGCACCACGGTGCTGCTGTCGTCGCACCTGCTCGCCGAGGTGGAGGAGGTCTGTACGCACGTGGCGGTGCTGATGTCCGGTGCGGTGGTGGCCGCCGGCGAGCTGGAGACGTTGCTCAACGCCGACAGCCCGACCCTGGTGGTGCGCACCACCGAGCCCGGGCCCGCGCTCGCCGCGCTGCGGGCCGCCGGGGTGAGCGGTTCGTACCCGGAGCGGGGCAGCGTGGTCGTCGACCTCACCGACACCGCGGCGGACCTGGTGCTGCGGGTGCTCGTGCAGGCCGGCGTGCCGGTCAGCGAGGCGCGCCGTCGGCGTACCGGCCTGGAGGACCTGTTCGTCCAGCTCGCCGAGGCCGCCGGATGAGCGTGACCGCCCGCCCCGCCACCCGCTCGACGGCACCGCTGGGCCGGCTGCTGCGCTCCGAGCTGCGCACCGCGCTGTGCCGACGGCGCACGCTGGTCGCGCTCGGCGTCCTGGCGCTGGTCCCGGTGCTGATCGGCGCCGGGGTAGCGGCCCAGGGCTCGGCGGGCACCGGCCGGGTGTCCGGGCTGATCACCGCGGCCAGCGGGAACGGGCTCCTGCTGCCGGTCGCCGCGCTGGCCGCCACGCTGGACCTGCTGCTGCCGCTCGCGGTCAGCCTGGCCGCCGCCGACATCCTCGCCGGCGAGGCGGCCTGCGGCGCGCTGCGCGGCCGGCTGCTGGCCCCGGTCAGCCGGCCGAGGCTGGTCGCGGTGAAGGCCTGTGCGGTGTGCGTGGTCGCGGTGCTCGCGGTGCTGGTGGTGGCGCTCGTCGGGCTGGCGACGGGTGCGGCCGTGCTGGGCGGGGCCGGCCAGCTGCTCACCCTCTCCGGCTCGGTGGTCGGCACCGGCGACGCGCTGGCCAGGATCGCGCTCGCGGTGGGCTGGACGGCGTTGCAGGTGGCGGCCGTCGGGGCGGTGGCGCTGGCTGTGTCCTCGGTGACCGACCACCCGCTGGTCGTGGTGGCCTCGGTACTGGGCGGGGCGATCGGTTTCGGCGTGCTGGACACCATCCCGTCGCTGGGCTGGCTGCACCCCTGGCTGCTCACCACCGCCTGGACCGCCCTGCCCGACGTGCTGCGCGACCCGATGCCCACCGACGGCCTGCTGCGCGGTGCGCTGCTGGCGGCCGGGTACCTGGTGGTCGGGCTGGTGGCCGCCGTGGCCGGCCTCGTGCGCCGGGAGGGCTGAGCACCCGCCGCCGTGCCCTGACCGGCCACGCCCTGCCCGGCCGTGCCCTGCCCTGCCCGGCGGGCGTGCCGGAGGTGCGGCAGCATGCCGGGATGGCCGAACTACTCGACGACAGTGCCGTCACCGAGGCACTGCGGACCCTGCCCGACTGGACCCGCGACGGTGCCGCGCTCGTGCTCACCACCAAGCTGCCCAGCTTCCTGACCGCGATCCGGGTGGTCGATCAGGTGGCCGAGGCCGCCGAGGCCGCCGACCACCACCCGGACATCGACATCCGCTGGCGGACGCTGACCTTCCGACTCTCCACCCACTCCGACGGTGGCATCACCGGCAAGGACGTGGCGCTGGCCGGCGAGATCTCCGACAAGGTGCGCGCCGCCCAGAGCTGAACCCGGAGCTCCGTCGACGAGGTGCCCGCCGTCCGGCCGTCCCGTCCGTGATCACGGTTTCGGGCGGTGGCACCGCGCTGAGCGCCCGCCGTCCGGCCGTCCGGCCGTGATCGCCGTCTCGGGCGGTGGCACCGCGCTGAGCGGGGTCGATCCGCCCGAAACGCCGGTCACCCGTCCCACGCCGGCCCGCGAGCCCCGGTCACCCGTCCCCACGCCGGGGCGCCACCGCGGATCACCCGGTACTCCGTGCGGCCGTCGCCCTGGCGGCCTATTGGCTCACGGCGGTCCGGCGGGGAATATGGCTGGTCAGCTGTAACGGCGCTGATCGCGGCACCGGTGGCGACAGCGTCCGTTCTTTCACCCGACGGGGACTCCACATGACCCAGCCCGGCCCGTTCTCCCAGCCGTACCGGCCGACGGAGCCGGTGCTGGACCGGGAGTTCCCGCCGATGCCCGCCGGGTTGATCCCGGCCCCGCGCGGGCCGCACCGGGCACAGCCGCCCACCCCGCCGTCCGCGAAGCGATCCCCCCAGTCGTCTCCCCAGCCGTCCACCCGGTCGTCCACCGGATCGCCCGCGCAGCGGTCGCCGCGGCCGTCCGCCCAACCGTCCCTGCCGCCACCGGCGCCCGCCCCGCGCAACCGCTGCGGCGGCCTCGCGCTGACCCTGGGCGTGGGCGGCCTGGTGTTCGGGCTGCTACCGCTGACCGGGTTCGTGGCGTGCCTGTGCGGGGCGCTGGGCATCGTGCTGGGTGCGGTGGGTCTGGCCCGGGTGCGGCGGGGCACGGCGGACAACCGCTGGGCCGCGCGGGTCGGCACCGGGCTGTCCGCGGTGGCGCTGGCCCTCGGGATCTGGGGCGTGGTGGTCACCCTGCAGGCGGTGACCACACAGAGCGCGCTGCTGGTGTCCTTCGGTGGCCACCGGCCGGCGCCGACCCCGTCCCCGTCCGCCCAGCGCGCGGTGCCGGGCCGGATCGGCGACGGCAGCTACCTGGTCGGCACCGACATCCAGCCGGGCGTCTACCACAGCGCCGGCCCGGTGTCCCCCGCCGTGCCGTACTGCTACTGGGCGCGCCAGCGGGACGACTCCGGCGAGATGAGCTCGCTGATCACCCACGACAACGTCGGCGGGCCGGCCACGGTGACCGTCCGCTCCACCGACGAGGTGTTCAGCACCAGCGGCTGCCAGCCCTGGATGCGGGTGGGCTGACCGACCCACACGGTCACCCCCCGCAATTGGGTGTACTCGTTCGGTTGGACCCCGGGTGATCAGAGCAACTGGGTTGTGCACCACACAGTTGTTACGAGCATGCGGATCAGGATGGGGCGCGCGCTGGCGATGGGGCTCGGCGCGACGATGCTGGCGGGCCTCACGGCGCTGGCGCCGGCGGTGGTACCCGCTATGGGTGGCGTGGCCTACGCCGACGGCCCGGGCGGCGGTACGGACTCGCTGCCGGTGTCGTTCGACGTGGTGAGCACCAACAACTCCGGGCTGCCGTGTGCCACGTTCCCGCTGGGCGGCCAGCACTTCACGGTGCGCGGCCACCTCACCGGACCCGGCTCGGAGCTGCACTCCGACCGGGTCGACGGCACGCTGTACTCGCACGGCGACGGCTACGACGAGACGTTCTGGCGCTACGAGAAGAACCCCGACTACAACTACGTCGAGGAGATGGCCCACCGCGGCCACGTCTCGGTGAGCATCGACCGGCTCGGCTACGGCGACAGCGACAAGCCGAACGGCAACTCCGCCTGCTTCGGCACCGAGGCCGACGTGCTGCACCAGATCATCGGGCAGCTCCGGCGCGGTGACTACCACGGTGACGCGTCCCCCCGGTTCGGCCGGGTCGGCCTGGTCGGGCACTCCGCGAGCGGCCTGATCTCCGAGCAGGAGGCCGCCGGGTTCCACGACATCGACGCGCTGGGCGTGCTCGACTCCGGCGAGGCCTCGGCGAAGCCGCTGGTGGCGGTGCGGGTCGGCCAGGAGCAGGCCCGCTGCCTGACCTCGCCCGACGGGTACGCCCCGCTCGAGGCCAGCGACGAGGAGTTCGCCAGCGACCACCTGTACAACGTCGAGCCGGACGTCGCCCGCGACCTGGCCCGCAACCGCTCCAAGGACGCCTGCGCCGGGCTGCGCAACTCCCCCCAGGCCATCGGCGGCAACGGCATCCGCAACAGCACCATCAAGGTCCCCGTGCTGCTGCTGGCCGGTGCGAACGACAAGTTCTTCGGGAACCTGCCGCTGCAGGCCGCCACCTACGCGCAGAGCCCGAAGGTCACCGTCAAGGTCATCCCGGAGACCGGGCACGCGGTCGCGTTCAGCCGGGAGCACCGGAAGTTCGACGACGAGATGAACGCCTGGTTGGACGCCAACCACCTCTGAGCACGCTGGGGAGCCCCTACCGGGGGTCGTGGGGCCGACCCCGCGGCCCCCGGCACGGCAGCCTCTGCCGGTAGACCACGGTGGAGCCCAGCTTCCCCAGGTCGACCTCGGCCCGGCATAGCCTCGGTACATGCGGATCGGCGTGAACGTGCCGAACTTCGGCCCGGGCACCGAACCCGGCGTCCTGCGTCAGTGGGCGCGCACGGTGGAGGCCTCGGCTACGACCTGCTCATGGTGTCCGACCACATCGCGGTCACCCCGGACGTCGCGCGGCAGTACCCGGCGCCGTTCTACGAGCCGTTCGGCACGCTGTCCTGGCTGGCCGGGTCACCGACCGGATCCGGCTGGGCACCACGGTGCTGATCGTGCCGTACCGGCACCCGCTGCTCACCGCGCGGATGGCCGCCAACCTGAACCAGCTCAGCGGCGGCCGGCTGGTGCTCGGGGTGGGCGTGGGCTGGGCCCGCTAGCTGTACCCGGCCGTCAGGTTGGCCGCGCCCGGCCCCGGCCGGAGTCCAGCGCACTCTGTAGACAGGAGCAATGATCGACCGAATCGACCACCTCGTACTCACGGTGCAGTCTGTAGACGCGACCTGCGAGTTCTACAGAGCCTGCCTCGGCTTTATCCGCGTCGACAACACAGACGGGCCCACCGCGCTGCACTTCGGCCGTCACAAGCTCAACATCCACCAGGCCGACCACACCTTCGACCCGACAGCCCAGCGACCCACGCGGGGGTCAGCGGACTTCTGCCTGATCACTACAACTCCACTGGAAGACACCATCCTGCGACTGACATCACACGGTGCAAGCATCGAGCTGGGACCCATCGATCGCGACGGCGCCACGGGCCGCATGCGGTCCGTCTACTTCCGAGACCCCGACGGCAACCTGGTCGAGGTGAGTCAGTACTACGCCCAATAGCGCGCTGCCACGACCCCGCGCAGGTCGTGCCCTTCTCATCGGTCAGGATCTCGCGTAGGCCAGTCGGGAGCGGTCATCGACCAGGGAGTGCACGTAGTCGAACCCGACCTTGGTGGCGCGGTCGCGGGCGGTGCTGGCTCTGATCAGTTGCCGGTGATCGGATCGCCTCGCCACCAACGTCATGACCGGGTACAGCTAGCGCGCCGCCGATCTCCCGGCGGGTACCGGCGCGCCGCGAGGGCTCGCGGTCCGGGTCGCCTCCCACCGGCGGGTCCGGGTCACCCGCCGCCGGGTCGCCGGCGGCCGCGGCGAGCCCACACCCCGACCCCGGCGGCCACCGCGGCCGCAACCAGGACGCAGGCCGTGCGCCCCCTCGGCGTGCCGAGGACCGTCCTCGCGCGATCGGCCAGGGGCACCGGCTCGGCGCGGGCGGGCCGGTAGGTCGCCACGATCCGCTGCTCGCCACTCTCGGCCACGTACCGCACCTCGGCGGTCCCACCGTCGCGCGCGATCGCCTGCGCCTCGACCTGGGCCGCCTCCAGGCTGGAGCGCGGGATCACCCCCGGCTTGCCGTCCGGGCTGGCTCGCGACCAGAACACGACCCGGTACGGCCAGCGAGCCACCAGCGACCACCCCTCGACGTCGGCGTACTGGGGATTCCTGCGCGCGGGGTGACCCGCGGACCTCGGCCGGCCACCCGACAGGAACAAGGTACAGCGGAAGATCGGGTCGCGGTGATCAAGCCTGAGGTGGCACAGCGACGCCGGGTGACCGGCGGCCGGTGCGGGCACTCAGCTCTTGGTGGTCAGCCCGACCCGCTGGAACTCCTTGAGGTCGGAGTAGCCGGTCTTGGCCAGCGCCCGGCGCAGCGCACCGAACAGGTTGACCGTGCCGTCCGGGACGTCCGACGGCCCGAACAGCAGGGTCTCCAGGGACCGGTCGCCCCGGGCCAGCCCGATGACGTCGCTGCGCGGCAGGGACGGGTGCGCGGCCGCCGGGGTCCAGTACAGCCCGCCGGCCGGGGTGTCCGACGCCTCCGCCAGGTGCTCGCCGAGCATCACCGCGTCGGCCCCGCAGGCGATCGCCTTGGCGATGTCCCCGGAGCCGAAGATGCCGCCGTCCGCGATCACGTGCACGTACCGGCCGCCGGTCTCGTCCAGGTAGTCGCGGCGGGCGGCCGCGGCGTCCACGATCGCGGTGGCCATCGGCACCCCGATGCCCAGCACCGCGTCGGTCGTGGTGGCCAGCGACTCGCCGTAGCCGACCAGCACGCCGGCCGCCCCGGTGCGCATCAGGTGCATGGCGGTGCGGTGGTCACCGACGCCACCGGCCACCACCGGCACGTCGAGGTCGGCGATGAACTGCTTGAGGTTCAGCGGCTCCGCGTCGCCGATGGACACGTGCTCGGCGGAGATGATGGTGCCCTGCACGAACAGGATCTCCACCCCGGCGGCGAGCAGGTGCGGGGTCAGCGCGCGGGCACGTTGCGGGCTGACCCGGGCCGCCACGGTCACCCCCGCCTCGCCCACCGGCCGCAGCGCCTCGGCGAGCAGGTCGGGCTGGATCGGCGCGGTGTGCAGCTCCTGGAGCAGCCGCACGACGGCGGACGGGTCCTCGTCCTGCTCGGCGGTGCGCACCAGCCGCTGCAGCACCTCCTCCGGGCGGGCGTGCCGCGCCCACAGACCCTCCGCGTTGAGCACGCCGAGCCCGCCGAGCTGGCCGATGCGCACCGCGGTGGACGGCGAGACGATCGCGTCCGTCGGGTGGGTCACCAGCGGGATCTCGAACCGGTACGCGTCGAGCTGCCAGGCTGTCGACACCTCCTGGGAGGTGCGGGTGCGCCGGGACGGCACGATCTCGATCTGCTGCAGGTCGTAGGCGCGACGGGCACTGCGGCCCATCCCGATCTCCACAAGGTCACGCACGCCGGCAAGGGTATGCCAGCGCTCCGGTCACTCAGCGGGTGACGTAGTTCGGCGCCTCGACGGTCATCGTGATGTCGTGCGGGTGGCTCTCCTTCAGCCCCGCCGCCGTGATCCGGACCAGCTGCGCCTGCTGCAGGTCGGCGATGCTCGCCGAGCCGGTATAGCCCATCCCGGACCTCAGCCCGCCCAGCAGCTGGTGCATCACCTGGTTGAGCGGACCCCGGAACGGCACCCGGCCCTCGATGCCCTCCGGCACCAGCTTGTCCTCGCTGAGCACGTCGTCCTGCGCGTACCGGTCACGGGAGAAGGACTTGCCGCCGGTGTCCTCGACGCGGCTGCGCATGGCGCCGAGGGAGCCCATGCCCCGGTAGGTCTTGAACTGCTTGCCGCCGACCAGGATCAGCTCGCCCGGAGCCTCGGCCGTGCCGGCCAGCAGGCTGCCCAGCATCACCGTGCTGGCCCCGGCGGCGATGGCCTTGGCGATGTCGCCGGAGTACTGGATGCCGCCGTCGCCGATCACCGGTACGCCGGCCGGGGCGCACACCTGGGCCGCCTCGTAGATCGCGGTGATCTGCGGGGCGCCGACGCCGGCCACCACCCGGGTGGTGCAGATCGACCCCGGACCGACACCCACCTTCACCCCGTCGGCGCCCGCCTCGACCAGCGCCTGGGCCGCCTGCGCGGTGGCCACGTTGCCGCCGACCACGTCGACCCCGTCGCCGGTCTCCTTGGCCAGCTGGGACACCATCTCCAGCACCCGCCGGGAGTGGCCGTGGGCGGTGTCGACCATCAGCACGTCGACCCCGGCCTCGACCAGCAGCATGGCCCGCTCGACGGAGTCGTCGCCGACGCCGACGGCCGCGCCGACCAGCAGCCTGCCGTCCGGGTCCTTGGTGGCCAGCGGGTACTGCTCGGTCTTCACGAAGTCCTTGACGGTGATCAGCCCGCGCAGCATGCCGGCGCCGTCCACGATCGGCAGCTTCTCGATCTTGTGCCGGCGGAGCAGGCCCAGCGCGGCCGACGCGGTCACCCCGACCTGGGCGGTGACCAGGGGCTGGCGGGTCATCACCTCGCTGACCCTGCGGTCGTGGTCGACCTCGAAGCGCATGTCCCGGTTGGTGATGATGCCCAGCAGGGTGCCGTCCGGGTGGGTCACCGGTAGCCCGGAGATGCGGTAGCGGGCACACAGCGCGTCGACCTCGCGCAGCGTCGCGTCCGGGGTGCAGGTGACCGGGTCGGTCACCATGCCCGCCTCGGAGCGCTTCACCACCTCGGCCTGGGCGGCCTGGTCGGTCGCCGGCTGGTTGCGGTGCAGCACGCCCATGCCGCCCTGGCGGGCCATGGCGATCGCCATGCGGGCCTCGGTGACGGTGTCCATGGCCGAGGACACCAGCGGCACCCGCAGCCGAACGTTGCGGCTGAGCTGGGTGGAGGTGTCGGCGGAGCTGGGGAGCACGTCGGACTCGGACGGGAGCAGCAGCACGTCGTCGAAGGTCAGCCCCAGCCGGGCGAACTTCGGCGGGAATCCGGAGGTCAGCTCGGTGGTCATTGCGGGCAACCCTTCGGCGGTGGTGTCGGCGGGGGCTCGGGTTCGGTCAATCCTAGACGTCCATCGGGGCTGTCCGCGCGCGTCGGACGCCACACCTCCCATGTCGGCTAGGTACCTCCGCGCGCCGCGTTGCATCGGGAGAACCGGTACGGTATGGCCCGTGTCGCAGGATGCCCTCCCCCCGGACCCGTTCGCGGGCGATCCCGAGGACCCCACGCGGGCTCTGGAGAGCCTGGCCGAGTCCGACGAGCTCGAGCCGTTGACGGCCGAGGAGCGCGACGAGATCGTGGAAGATCTCAGCGACCTTGCCATCTACCAGGCGCTGCTGGAGAACCGGGGGGTCCGCGGCCTCGTCGTGGACTGCACCGACTGCGGCGAGCAGCACTTCCACGAGTGGAACCTGCTGCGCGCGAGCCTGCAGCAGCTGCTGGACGAGGGCCAGATGCGCAAGCACGAGCCGGCCTTCAACCCCGACCCGTCGCACTACGTGACCTGGGAGTACTGCCGGGGCTACGCGGACGCGGTGTTCAGCGCGAGCTGACCGGGGGTCATCGCGCACCTGGGCCGCGGCCGGCCGGGTGGACCGCGCGGCCGCCGTTCAGTGGGCCGACGCCGGGGCCTTCACCGGCGCGTCCGGCGTCTTGGGCGGGCTCAGCTCGGCCGAACCGACCGGATCCTTCGAGCCCCCGCCGCCCTTCTTGTCGGCGCCCTTCTTGTCGTCCTTCTTCGCGCCGCTGTTGGTCGTCTTGTCGTCGTTGTTCTTGCCCGCGTCGTCGCTCGGCCGTCCCTCGCCGTGACCGCCCTTGGGGCCGCCGTTGTTGCCCCCGTTGTGGGCACCGCCGTTGCCGCCCGGGCGCTCGTTGCGCGCGTCGGTCCGACCTCCGGCGGGCTTGTCCGGCTTCGACGGGGGCTTGGAACCCTGCTCCGGGGCGCGCCGCGTGTCGTTCGAGCCGCCACCCTGCGGGCCGCCGCCCTGCTGCTGCTGCTGGCCGCCGCCCTGCTGCTGCTGGCCACCGCCCTGCTGCTGCTGGCCACCGCCCTGCTGCTGGCCACCCTGCTGACCGCCGTGCCGGCGCGGGTCGTCCCCTCGGTGCTGGCCCGGGTTGCCACCGTGCTCCTGGCCTCGCCCGGCGCCGCCCTGGCCGCCGTTCTGGCCCTGCCCCTGGCCGTTCTGGTTCGGGGCACCGGGCTGACCGCCCTGGTTCGGGGCACCCTGCTGGCCGTTCTGGTTCGGGCCGCTCGGCGAGCTGGCCGGCGACGAGCCGGACCCGTCCTTCTTCCGGGCGTGGCCGGTCTCGTCGGTGGCGACAGCCTGGCCCTCGGGCGCGCTGGCCGCCGCGTTCAGCAGGTTGGAGCTCCGCTGCGACAGCTCGTTCTTGCGCTGGTTGTCCTGGATCTCGGACAGCTGCGGGGTGACCTTGCTTATCATCTGCTGGGCCTCGGAGACCCGGCCCTCGGCCAGCGCCTTCTGGGCCGCCGCGAGCGCCAGGTTGACCTGGTAGGCGGCCTCGACCGACTTGGCGCGGTTGCCGTCGACCACGGTGGACACGCCCCACAGCGCGTCGCCGGGCTGGGCGTTCGCCGCCCCGATGGCCACCCCGGACAGGCCGAGGACGACCACCGCGGCGGCCGCCGCCACCGGGACCAGGCGGCGCCGGGGCCGGGAGGCCTGGGCGGAGCGGGCTCCGGCGGCGATCGCCTGGGACGCCTCCTCCACCGACACCAGCTCGGGGAACGGCTCGTCGTCGATCTCGTCGTGCAGCGCGCGCAGCATCGTGAGCATGTGCTGGTCGTCGCGGTAGCCGTCCTGGCCGTCGTCGAACCCGTGCACGAAGGACGGGCCGCCACGGCCGCCGGCCAGCGCGTCCAGCAGCTCGTCGTCGGCGCGGATGGACATCAGATCGACCGGGTCGACCTGTTCGCCGTCCTCGACACTGAAGTCGAACGGCGAGCCGGGGGCGGTCGGGCCGGAGCGGCGCGCGAAGCGCCGCGCGGGGTCGTCCCCGCGACTACGGGCGGACATTCCCGGACCACCCCCTCTCCACCGACAGCATCACTTGCCCTCCGCCATCGCCTTGCGCAGCCGGGCCAGCGCCCGGTGCTGTGCCACTCGTACGGCGCCCGGGGTGGACCCCACGGCCTCCGCCGTCTCCTCCGCGGACAGTCCGTTCACCACCCGCAACACCAGGATTTCACGCTGTTTCTCCGGCAGTACCTCGAGCAACCGACCCATCTCGCCCGCGGTCTCGAACTGCAGAGCGCGCTGCTCCGGCCCGTCCGAGGCCTCGGGGCTGTCCGGTACATCGGGCACGGGCTCGGATTTGTTACGCCCGGCGGCGCGATGGGCGTCAATCACCTTGTGCGCGGCGATACCGTAGACGAAGGCGAGGAAGGGTCTGCCCTGGTCGCGGTAGGTGGACAGCGCCGTGAGCACGGCCATGCACACCTCCTGCGCGACGTCGTCCGCCGACGCGAAGGTCCGCTCCGTGCGCCCGAGGCGGGCACGGCAGTAGCGAACCACCAGCGGGCGGATGGTTCTCAGGACGTAGTCGACCGCAACGCGATCGCCGCGGATGGCGGCGGCCACGTACGAGTCGAACTCGTGGTCCCTCGAATCGTTCATCGTCGACTGTCGTCCAGGTGTTACCGACACGGCTACTCCAGTGCCCGGCGAGACTACTGGAGGGTGGGCGGGGCAAGCCCCAACGCCCCCGACGGCACCAACCGTAGCCTGTCCACCGGGCGCGGCCCGCACCTATTACGGGTACTAAGACGCACGAGACCGGAAGAGGTTGCCTGCACAACCCCTCCCGGTCCCGTTTTACGCCCAGAGATCGGGCTGCTCAGCGCGACGGAGCTGGTCAGGAGACCAGGCCCCGCCGGAAACCGTGCGCGACGGCCTGCGCGCGGTCTCGAACGCCGAGCTTGCGGAACAGCCGCCGCGCGTGCGTCTTCACGGTGTCCTCGGACAGGTAGAGCTCCCGTCCGATCTGACCGTTGCTCTTGCCCTGACTCATCCCCCGGAGTACCTGCAGCTCCCGCTCGGTGAGCTGCACGCCAGGATCGGTCGGGGCGCGTGGTGTAGGCACAGCGGTGCTGGCCAATGTGTGCGCCAACGCGGCCACCAGCTCTGGACGCGACGCGTCCCAGCGCAGATAGCCTCGGGCTCCCCCAGCAATGGCCGCGGCGATGCTGCCAGCGTCGTCGGGGGCCCCGAAGACGATGACGTTTGCCTGTGGATGCGCTGCAACCAGTCGACGTGTCGCCTCTACCCCGGTGGGTACCGCGCGTTGCGTCCCCACCAGGACGACGTCCACCGGTTGCCGGGAGTACCGGGCCAGTAGCTCGTCACCATGCGCCACACAATCGATCCGGTGCACCCCCGGCACCGCGGACATCACACGAGTGAGCCCCTCACGAACGCTGCGACGGTCGTCGCAGATCAGTACCGTCGTCACAGGGACTCCCTTCTTACAGCTGCTTCCTGCAGCCGGGTGACTCTCATCCCCCGTATCGGCTGGCAGGGAATCTACCTTGACACGATCAGGGCGTAATTTTGCACTCCATTCGAGAAGATTGCGCTAAGCGGCACGTATCGGCCGGGTGACAGGCCCCTTAATGGAGCAACTAGCTGTTGACAGCGGGCGGCACCCAGGGTGAACGGTCGAGTACGTACCGTCCGTCGGGGTCCGTCAACAGCCTGATTGCCCCCACCAGCCGTTGCGCTTCGCGACGGTGCGCGGCCGCTTCGTCCGGTTTCGTGGCTGCTGTCAAGTCGCCCGTCAGCAGGGCGATCGGCCATTCGAGGGTCACTAACCCGGTACGACGCGTCCGTTCGGACAGATCACCCAGCGTGTCCACCACCTGGCTCAGCGGGTGACCCGATCCGGCCTCGGCGACCGCGAGGACCACCCGGGACTTGACCTCGTGCCGCACCGCACCGGCCGCGACCGCCGCGTCGACCGCCAGCCGCGCGTGCCGGGCGGCCTCGGCCGCCTGGTCCCGGCACAGCGCGAGCTCGGCCCGCACCCAGTGCCACCGCACGGCGGGCCGCCAGGACGGGTGGGCGTCGACCGAGGGACCGGCGGCCCGCAGCAGCCGCTCGGCGAGCGGGAGCGACCCCAGCCCCAGGGCGTCGGCGGCCAGCCCGACGAGGGCGTCCGTCCGCGCCGCCGCCCGGTCCATGCCGCACCCGGCCGCCCCGGCGGCGTCCCCCGGCGGCGCCCCGGCGGCGCCCGGCGGCCCGAGCAGCGCCTCGCGCGCCGCGGCGTCCCCCGGCGGCCCGGCGGCGTCGCTCAGTGCCCCGGCGGCGGCCCCCGGTACCCCGGGGCGCGCCTCGCGCGCCGCGGCTGGCGCGCCCCCGGCCGGCTCCCGCTGACCGGTGCGGGTGGCCAGGACGAGCCCCAGCCCGTCCCACCGGCGGGCGGCGGCGTGCCCGCCGAGCTGGCGCAGGTGCGCCGCCCTGGTCACGGCCGCGTGCGCGCGCACCGCCTCCCGCACCCCCGGGTCGGCGAGCAGGCCACGCAACGCGACGGCCGCGGCCGCGTACCGGCCCCGGGCGCCCAGGACGACCGCCGCGAGCCACCGGCACCGAGGGTCCGGGTCGTCCGCACGGACGTCGGCCTCCGGCCGGTCACCGAACGCGACCCGCCACGGCGGGACCCGGGGATCGGTCCCCCACCCCCGCCCGGGTGTGACGTGGTTGGCTCCGATGCCGTCCCGCTGGGTCCTTGTCATGGTTGAAACGCGCTCCTAATGTGACGGTCAAATGATTGACCCGTCAGGCGGCCGGGCCTGCACGTCAGGTCCGGGCACCTTCCAGCAAGGATGCCGGGGGTAGGAACATGGCTGATACGCGCAGGTTGCCCGGTCCGAACGCGGACGTGTGGGACTGGCAGCTCCACGGCGCGTGCCGGGGCATGGACAGCGCGTTCTTCTTCCATCCGGAGGGCGAGCGCGGGCCGGCCAGGGCCAGCCGGGAGGCCAGGGCCAAGGAGGTCTGCGGCGGCTGCGGGGTCCTGGAGCAGTGCCGGCGGCACGCGTTGGCGGTCCAGGAGCCGTACGGGATCTGGGGCGGGCTCTCCGAGTCGGAGCGCGACGGACTGATCCGGACGCGGAAGCGGCAGCTCACCCTGAAGTGAGCTGCCGCCTCCGCGTGTGGAGCCGGTAACCGGGGAGGGTCAGTGGGCGTGGCCGTGCCCGTGGCCGCCACCCGAGGGCTCTTCCTGCTCGGGCTTGTCGACCACGGTGCTCTCCGTGGTGAGCACCATCCGGGCGATCGACGCGGCGTTGATGACGGCCGACTTGGCCACCTTCGCCGGGTCGATGATGCCCGCGGCGAGCAGGTCGCCGAAGGTCAGCGTGGCGGCGTTGTAGCCACTGCCCCACGGCTGCTCGGCCACCTTGGCGACCACGACCGAGCCCTCCTGGCCCGCGTTGGCGGCGATCCAGCGGACCGGTGCACCGAGCGCGCGGCGCACGATGGCCACGCCGGTGGCGGCGTCGCCGGTCAGCCCGAGGCCGCCGGCCAGCTCGGCCGAGGCGTGCAGCAGCGCGGAGCCACCACCGGGCACGACGCCCTCCTCGACCGCCGCGCGGGTCGCCGACACCGCGTCCTCGATGCGGTGCTTGCGCTCCTTGAGGGCGGTCTCGGTGGCCGCCCCGACCTTGATCACCGCGACCCCGCCGGAGAGCTTGGCCAGCCGCTCCTGCAGCTTCTCCTTGTCCCACTCGGAGTCGGTGGTCTCGATCTCGGACTTGAGCTGCGCCACCCGGGCCTCGACGTCGGCCTTCGCACCGGCGCCGTCGATCAGGGTGGTGTTGTCCTTGGTGACCACGATGCGCCGGGCCCGGCCCAGCACCTCCAGGCCGACCTCGGACAGCTTCAGCCCGATCTCCGGGTTCACCACCTGGCCGGCGGTGGAGACAGCCAGGTCGTCCAGGAACGCCTTGCGGCGGTCGCCGAAGTACGGCGCCTTGACCGCGCAGACCTTGATGGTCTTGCGGATCGAGTTGACCACCAGGGTGGACAGCGCCTCGCCCTCGACGTCCTCGGCGACGATCAGCAGCTGCGTGCCCTCGCCGAGCACCTTCTCCAGCAGCGGGAGCAGGTCCTGGATCGCGCCGATCTTCTCCCGGTGCAGCAGGATGTAGGCATCCTCGAGCACCGACTCCATCGACTCCTGGTCGGTGACGAAGTACGGCGAGAGGTAGCCCTTGTCGAACTGCAGGCCCTCGGTGACCTCCAGGTCGGTGGCCAGCGTGGAGCCCTCCTCGACAGTGATCACACCGTCCTCGCCGACCGCCGCCATGGCCTGGCTGACCAGCTCGCCGATCTCGGCCTCCCGGGAGGAGACCGTGGCGACCTGGGCGATGCCCTCCCTGCCGTTCACCGGGGTGGCCTTGGCGCTGAGCACCTCGGCCACCTTGTCGGCGGCGGCGGCGATGCCGACTCCGAGCGCGGCGGGGTTGGCGCCGGCGGCCACGTTCCGCAGGCCCTCGTTCACCATGGCCTGGGCCAGCACGGTCGCCGTGGTGGTGCCGTCGCCCGCCACGTCGTTGGTCTTGGTGGCCACGGTCTTGGCCAGCTGGGCACCCAGGTTCTCGAACGGGTCTTCCAGGTCGATCTCACGGGCGATGGTGACACCGTCGTTGGTCACCGTGGGCCCGCCGAACTTCTTGTCCAGCACGACGTGCCGACCACGCGGCCCGAGAGTCACCTTGACCGCGTCGGCGAGCTGGTTCACCCCGCGCTCCAGCGCCCGCCGGGCCGACTCGTCGAAATTGATCTGCTTGGGCATGTCTGCCTTTCTCGGTGTCTACCGGATACGACGAACGCCGCCCCGGCTGCCCGGTTCTTCTCGTCGGGAGCCGGAGCGGCGTCGTGGTCGTGCCGAAGGTCAGTTGACGACCGCGAGCACGTCGCGGGCGGAGAGGATGAGGTACTCCTCGCCGTTGTACTTGACCTCGGTGCCGCCGTACTTGGAGTACATGACGACGTCGCCAACGCTGACGTCAACCGGGATCCGGTTGCCGCTGTCGTTGACCCGGCCCGGGCCCACCGCGAGAACCTTGCCCTCCTGGGGCTTCTCCTTCGCGGTGTCCGGAATGACGATGCCCGACGCGGTCGTCGTCTCGGCCTCACTGGCCTGCACGACGATCTTGTCTTCGAGCGGCTTGATGTTCACGCTCGCCACGTGTGTGCCCTCCCCTTCCTGGGGTGTTCCTGAATGGGGTTCCGGATCGGATCCCTCTGGTTGGGAACGACGGCTGAGGCGCCCCGCCGTCGCGGGTGCCGGGGCTCCGTGCTGCCGCGTACTGGCACTCTACCGAGGAGAGTGCCAGACCTCAACGGCGACCCGCCCGGCATCCGGGCCCCGTTCGATGGATCGGGAAACCCGAGGTCACACCGGCCGGGCAGCGCGCTCACCGGCCGGGGTCGGTCGTTCACCGAGAGTTGAACCGATGGTTCCCGACTCCGCCGGAGGATAGGGTTTCCTGGTCACCATGTCACGGTCCGCGCCGCTGTCCCGCCGCACTCTGCTGCGGGCCGGGCTGGTCACGGCGGCGGTCGGCGCCGCCGGAGTGGCCGGCTGCGCGCCCGCGGCCCGGGCCCGGGGACCGGCCCTGTTCACCCTCGGCGTGGCCTCCGGCGACCCGTCCCCTGACGGGATGGTGCTGTGGACCCGGCTGGCCCGCGACCCCGCGCACGAGGACGGCCTGGGCGGCATGCCGCGCGGCCCGGTCGACGTGCAGTGGCAGGTGGCCACCGACGAGGGCTTCGGCACCGTGCTCGCCTCGGGCACCGCCCGCACCGGACCCGAGCAGGGCTACGCGGTGCACGCCGAGCCGCGGGGGCTGCCGGCCGGGCGGGAGTTCGCCTACCGGTTCCGGGTGGGTTCCGGGCCGGCCTCGGAGCTCTCCCCGGCGGGGCGCACCCGTACCGCACCGCCCCCCGGGCAGCTGGGCTCGCTCGACATGTCGTTCGTGTCCTGCGCGCGGTGGGACCAGGGGCTGTTCACCGCCTACCGCAGGCTCGCCGAGGACCGGCCGGACCTGGTGCTGCACCTGGGCGACTACAGCTACGAGTACGCCACCACGCCCCGGTCGGTGCGCCAGCTGGCCGGCGGACCGGAGCGCACCCTGGCCGACTACCGCCGCCGCTACGCCCAGTACCACGCCGACCCGGACCTGCAGACCGCGCACGCGGTGGCCCCGTGGGTCGTGGTGTTCGACGACCACGAGGTGGAGGACAACTGGGCCGGCGTCGTGTCCGAGCCGGCCGGCGAGCCGAACTTCTCCCAGCGCCGCGCAGCCGCGTTCCAGGCCTACTACGAGAACGTGCCGCTGCGGGTGGGTGCCCGGCCGGCCGGGCCGTCGATGCGGCTGTACCGCCGCGTCGAGTGGGGCGCGCTGGCCACCTTCCACATGCTCGACACCCGCCAGTTCCGCGACGACCAGGCCTGCGGGGACGTCTCCGGCGCCGACTGCCCGGCCCGCGGCGACCCGGCCCGCTCGCTGATGGGCACCGAGCAGGAGGCGTGGCTGGCCGACGGGTTCGCCCGCTCCACCGCCCGCTGGGACCTGCTCGGCCAGCAGGTGATGTTCTCCCAGCTCGACCTCACCCCGGGACTGGGCCACGGCTTCGACCTCGACGCCTGGGACGGCTACCTGGCCTGCCGGGACCGGGTGGTGGACAGCTGGCTGCGCGCCGGGGTGCGCAACCCGGTGGTGCTCTCCGGCGACGTGCACAGCCACTGGGCCTCGGACGTGAGGACCCGGTTCACCGACCCGGCCGCGCCGGTGGTGGGCACCGAGCTGGTGACCACCTCGATCGCCTCCGGCGGCGACGGCTCGGAGCACCGGCCGGCCACGGCGGCGTTGCTGGCCGAGAACCCGCACATCCGGTTCTTCAACAACCGGCGCGGCTACGTCAGCACCCGGATCACCCCGGACGCCGTGACCGCCGAGTTCCGGGTGGTGCCCTACGTCTCCCGCCCGGGCGCGCCGGTCGAGACGCGCGCCCGGTTCGTGGTGGAGGACCGGCGCGCCGGGCTCAACCCGGCCTGACCGGCGGGTCGGCGGGCAGCGGGGTCAGCGGGGTCAGCGGGCGCTGAACCCCACGCTCGGCCCGGCCCCGTCCGGTCTGCGGCGCATCGTGTAGGCGTCCGCCCCGCTGGGCTGGTAGTACCGCCGCCGCACGCCGACCCGCTCGAACCCCTCCGAACGGTACAGCTCCAGCGCGGGGTCGTTGTCGGTGCGCACCTCGAGGAACACCGTGGCGCGCAGCTCGTCCGCCTTGGCCAGCAGCTCGGCCAGCAGCCGCCGCCCGACCCCGAGGGACTGGTAGTCGGGGTGCACGCCGATGGTGTGCACCTCGGCCTCGGCCGACGGCGGCGCGGCCAGCAGCGCCAGCCCGCCGTAGCCGACCAGCCGCCCGCCGTCCCTGGCCGCGCGGTAGAAGTGCCCGGCGGCGAGCTCGTCGCGGAACATCCCGGCCGACCACGGGTCCTCGCCGGGGAACAGCAGCCGCTCCAGCTCGGCGCAGCCCTCGGCGTCGGTGACCCGCAGCTGGTCGGTCACCACCTCCAGGCCGACCCCCTCGGGGGTCACCGGGGGCTCGCCACCGGGCTGACCCGCTTGCGCGCGGCCGGTGGCACGGCATCCGGCCGGCGCAGGTAGCACGGCTCGAGAGGCTCCGGTGCGACCCCGGCGCGTAGCGCGGCGGCGGCCATCGCGACCAGCCCGGCCGGGTCGGGCCCCTCGCCGGGACGTAGCGGTGCGCCGCCGAGCAGCTCGGCGAACTCGCCGGCCACCGGGCCGGCCACCCACCGGGGGTCCAGCCCCGGCGCCGCGGCGGCCAGCGCACCGGGCACCGCGTCGGGGGCGTGCACGGCCGGCCCGACCACCCGGGCACCGGCCGCGTCGTATGCGGCCCAGTACAGCTCGCGGCGACGCGCGTCGCTGACCACGAGCAGCGGCTCACCGGCGTGCACGGTGGCAGCGACGGCGTCCAGCGAGCACACCCCGTGCACCGGGATGCCCAGCGCGTCGCCCAGCGAGGCCGCACTGACCAGCCCGACCCGCAGCCCGGTGAACGGCCCGGGGCCGACGCCGCACACCACGGCGGCCACCTCGGGCAGCCGGACGCCTGCCTCCGCGCAGACCTCGAGCACGGAGGGCATCAGCAGTTCGCCGTGCTGCCGGGCGCCGGGGCGGCTGCGCCGGGCGAGCAGCCGCGCCGAACCGTCGGCGGGCAGGTCGAGCAGGCCGACGCTCACCGCCTCCGTCGAGGTGTCCATGGCCAGAACGAGCACGCGACCAGCCTACGAGCGGGTCAGCCGGGCCAGCACCGAGGGCAGCTCGGACAGCCGCTGCAGCACGGCGTCGGGCCGCACGTCCACCGGCACCACCTGGTGCGCCGGCAGGTCACTGTGCGGCACCAGCACGGTGCGCATGCCGACCGCGGCGGCCCCGTGGATGTCGTCGTACGGGCGGTCGCCGACGAACACGCACCGGCCGGGGTCGCTGATCCCGACGGCCACCATCGCGGCGGCGAACGCCTCCGGGTGCGGCTTCGTCCAGGCCAGGTCGGAGCTCCACACGCAGCCGTCGAAGTAGTCGAGCACCCGGTCGCGGCGCAGGAACTCCTCGTGCCAGGCCGCCGGCCAGCCCGTCGAGGACAGCACCCCGAGCGTCAGGCCCCGGTCCCGCAGCTCGGCCAGGGTGGGCTCGACCTCGGGGCGGGTGTGCGTGACGGCCGTCCAGTAGTCGCGGAAGGCGGCCAGCGCGTCGTCCCGGTAGGGCACCGGGTAGCCGTGCCCGGACAGCGCCCCGGCCGCGTCCTCGGCGACCTGGGCCAGGGTGAACGCGCGGTGCGTGTCACGTACCGCCAGCCACCGCTCGTCCTCGGCGCTCAACAGCGCGGCCGCCACCGCCCCGGCGGCGGTCGGGTCGTCCGGGTACAGCACGTCGGCGTAGGCGCGCCAGCCGGCCAGGTGGTCCATGGCCAGCCACGGGGTGAGCGTGCCGCCCCAGTCGAAAATCACCGCGTCCAGGCCGGTCACCGCTCGCCGACCCAGCTCAGCTCCGCCACCCGGCTGTCGTCGTCGCGGCGGGCCAGCCGCACCAGCAGGTGGGTGCTGGCCAGCCCGTCGGCCAGGCCCTCGCCCCACTCCACCACCACGAGCGCCTCGGCCAGGTCGGTGTCCAGGTCGAGGTCGTCCCACTCCGCCCGGCCGCCCAGCCGGTACGCGTCGACGTGCACCAGCGGCACGCCCCGTCCGCCCGGCGCCGGCGGGTGCTCGCGCGCGATGACGAAGGTCGGCGAGGTCACCTGGCCGGCCACCCCGAGGCCGCGACCGATCCCCCGGGCCAGCACGGTCTTGCCCGCGCCCAGCGGCCCGGACAGCACCACCACGTCGCCGGCGGACAGCAGGCCGCCGATCCGCGCACCCAGCTGCTCGGTGTCGGCCGCGGTGGCCAGCACCTCGCGGGTGGGGGCCAGGTCGGCCGCCGCCCGTACCGTCACGCCCGCTTCCGCATCCGGCGCAGCATGCCGGCCGGACGGGCCTGCTCCACCAGCTCGGCGAGGGCCTCGTCCACCGCGGCGGGCTGCTCGAGGATGGCCATGTGCCCCACCCCGGGCAGCCGGACCAGCGTGGCGTCGGGCAGCTCGGCCGCGATCACCTCGCTGTGCCGCGGCGGGATGATCCGGTCCGCCTCGCCGGCCAGGACCAGCGCGTGGCAGCTGCTCAGCGCGGGCAGCGCGGCCAGCCGGTTGTGCGTGTTCAGCGTGTCCATGTAGGCGACCAGCGCGTCCACCCCGTTCGCGCTGATCATGGCGTGCACGAAGTCGACCAGCCAGCTCGGCACCGACCGGTCGCCGTAAGCGTAGGCCCGGGTGATCCCCCAGATCAGGTTGCCCAACATCCGGCGGGCCCGCTCCACCGCTCTCGGCTGCCAGCTGGCGAGCCCGCCGACCATCCTGGTCAGCGGGTTGTGCCGGGACAGGAAGGTGCCGGGCAGCCCGGACGAGGCCACCTCGCCCGCCGCCGAGCACAGCAGCCCCACGCCGCGCACCCGGTCGGCGAACAGCTGAGGGTGCCGCTCGGCCAGTGCCATGATCGCCATGCCGCCCATCGAGTGGCCGACCAGCACCAGCGGCCCCTCCGGCGCGAGCGTGCGCAGCACCGTGTCCAGGTCCTCGCCGAGCTGGGTGATCGTGCAGCTGCGCCGGGGCGCCCGTTCCGAGCGGCCGTGTCCCCGGTGGTCGTAGAGCACCACCCGCACCCTCGGTGACTGCAGCTCGGCCAGCATGTGGCGCTGGAAGTGCCAGCAGCGGCGGTCCAGCGCGAACCCGTGCACCAGCACCACCGTCAGCTCCGCGTCGCCGCCGGCCGGTTCGATCACCTCGGCGTTGAGCCGGATGCCGTCGTCGGCGGTCACCGACCACGGGGTGCCCTCGGGCAGCCGACCCAGCTCGTCCGGGTCGGGACGGTCGTCCGCCTCCGGGTCGGGAACGTAGCGGCGCTCGCGGGAGAGCCGGTTCCACCGGGTGGCCCCGCCGACGGCGGCCCCGGTCGCGGCTGCCCCGGCCATGCCACCGACGACCCGGCCGGCGAGCCGCCAGCCCCGGCGACGACTCACGTCGACTCTCCCTGGCCCATGTCCTCCACCGTGCGGCACACCCGGCCCACCCGCAACCCGGTGACAATCTCGTAATGAATGGTGCCGAGCGCGTCGGCCCAGCCCTGAGCGGTGGGCTCGCCCCGGTCGCCCGGGCCGAACAGCACCGCCTCGTCACCCTCGGCCACTCTTGCGTCACCGCAGTCGACCACCAGCTGGTCCATGCACACCCGGCCCACCACCGGGCGGCGGCGGCGGGCCAGCAGCACCTGCATTCCGCCGACCCCGCTGGGCCTGCTGCCCAGCCGGCGCGGCACCCCGTCGGCGTAACCCACCGGCAGCAGCGCCAGCGTGGTCTCCCGGGTGGTGGTCCACTCGTGCCCGTAGGACACGCCCTCACCGGCCGGCACCCGCTTGACCAGCACCACCTGGGTGCGGAACGTCATCGCCGGGCGCAGCCCGAAGCTCGACGGCGGTGGCCCCACCGGGTCCAGCCCGTACACCGCGATCCCCGGACGGACCAGGTCGTAGTGCAGGTCGGGGCGGGTCATCGTGGCGGCCGAGTTGGCCAGGTGCCGGATCGGGCGCAGCCCCGCGGCGGTGGCGAGCCGGTACGCGGCGTCGAACCGGGCGGCCTGCCGGTCCAGCGACGGGTTCCTCGGGGTGTCCGAGCTCGCCAGGTGCGACCACACGGCCACCACCTCCAGCGTGCCCTCGGCCTCGGCGGCCGCGGCGGCCTCCACCAGCGCCGGCCACTCCGACTCGGCGACGCCGTTCCGGCTCAGCCCGGTATCGATCTTGAGGTGTACCCGGGCCGGTCGGCCGGCGGCCACGGCGGCGGACCGCACCGCGGCCAGCTGCCGCATCGACGACACGCTCAGGTCGACGCCACCGGCCACCCCGGGTGTGTAGTCGTCGCTCGGCAGGTCCAGCCAGCTCAGCACGGGTGCGGTGATGCCGGCGGCGCGCAGCTGCAGCGCCTCGGTCATCGTGCACACGCCCAGCCAGGTCGCCCCCGCCGCCAGCGCCGCCCCGGCCACGGCGGCCGCGCCGTGCCCGTAGCCCTCCGCCTTGACCACGGCCATGGTGGCCGCTCCCGAGCGGGCCGCGGCCGCCGACAGCAGGCGGACGTTGTGCCGGACGGCGGCCAGGTCCACCGCCGCCTCGGCGCGTGGCCGGTCCGGCGCTGTGGTGGCTCGGGTGGCGGCCGCCGTGGTGGCCGGCGTGGTGGCGTGGGTGGCGGGGGCGGGTTGCGCGGTCGGGCGCTCGAGGTCCGGTTCGAGCGGGGACTCGGTGCGCGGCTCGATCGGGGGGTCGGGCGGCGCGATAGGGGCGGTGCGCAGGGCTTCGCGTGCGCTGGCGGACGGCCGGCTGCTCGCCCCGGCGCTCGGTCCGGTATCGGCGGACATGGGGCAATGGTCTCACCCGCGCGTCCAGGCCGTCAGTGTGCCCGCGGTCCACCGAGCCGGCCCGGACCTGGGCGGGCCTGGCCCCCGGGTGCGGCGTGTCTCCGAGGGGCGGCGGGTCCGAGGGGCGGCGGGTCCGAGGGGCGGCGGGTCCGAGGGGCGCCGTGCCCGAGGGGCGGCGGGTCCGAGGGGCGCCGTGCCCGAGGGGCGCCGTGCCCGAGGGGCGCCGTGCCCGAGGTGCGCCGTGCCCGAGGGGCGCCGTGCCCGAGGGGCGCCGTGCCCGAGGTGCGGAGGGCAAGGAGCCGCGTGTCCGCGACGCGGCGTGTCCGAAGTGCGGCGGGCCGAGGAGCAGCGTGCCCGAGACGCGGCGCACCCCCGATGCGGCGCACCGGACTCCGCCGAGCCAGTCCGAAGAGCGCCGTCCCCGCGATGCGGCATGTCGCCTGGCCGAGTGCCGCGTCGCCGAAGTACCGCGTGCCCGAAGTACCGCGCGCCCGAAGCACAACGCGCCCGAAGTACAGCGGCCCTGGGAGCCGCAAGCCCCGAAGCGGGTGCCCGAGTCGCTGCCCCCGTCGTCGGAGCGCGCGGCACGCTCCGATTTCGGCGGCGCGGTCCGAACCGAGGCGGAGCTCCCGGGAGTCCGGCCGGCGCGCTCAGCCCGACCCGGCGCGACGGACCTCGCGGATCGCCTCGGGCACGGCCGCCAACAGCGCGGACGCCCCGATCGGCACGCCCGGCCCGGCACCCGCGCCGGCGGCGATCTCGGCCGCGCGGGAGTGCACGAACGCGGCGCAGCCGGCGGCCCACCACGGTTCCAGCCCGGCCGCGAGGAGCGCGCCGACCAGCCCGGACAGCACGTCACCGGAACCGGCCGTGGCGGCCCAGGCCCCGTTCGAGGGGTGCGCCAGCGCACGACCGTCCGGATCGGCCACGACCGTGACGTAGCCCTTGAGCAGGACCGTCGCGCGAAGGTCGACAGCGGCCCGGCGAACCGCTCCCACGCGGTCCTCGCCGACCTTGCCGGCGATCCGCTCGAACTCCCGGTCGTGCGGGGTGAACACGGCGGGCACCTCGGAGGCCGCGTCCGCCAGGTCCTGCGTGGATCCGATCAGGGTGATGGCGTCGGCGTCCAGGCAGACCGGGACACCCCGCTCGAGCACGGCGGCCAGCGTGTCGCGCCCCGTGGAACCGGTGCCGATCCCGGGCCCCACGGTCCAGGCCTGGGTTCGTCCGCTGTCCGCCACCGAACCGGCCGCGACGACCTCCGGCCAGCGGTTGCGCACCTGGTCGGCGGCGCTGCCCGCGAATCGGACCATGCCCGACGTGGCCTCGACCGCGGCACCGGTGGCCAGCACCGCGGCCCCCGGATAGGTGGCCGAGCCGGCCGCCACGCCCACCACGCCCTGGGTGTACTTGTCGTCGGCGGGCCCCGGCACCGGCCAGTGCGTGGCCACGTCGACCGCGTCCAGCGCGACCAGGTCGGGCTCGGGAAGGTGCTCGGTGAGGCCGAACTCGACCAGGTGCACCGGTCCGCAGCGGGTCGGGGCCAGCGCGTGCACCGGCTTGCGGGCGCCGAAGGTCACGGTCGCGGCGGCGGTGACCGCCGGGCCGTCGACCGCGCCGGTGTCCGGGTCGACGCCGCTTGGTAGGTCGACGGCCAGGATCGGGACCCCGGCCTCGTCGGCTTCCGCCACCAGTGCGTCGGCCGGCGCCCGCAGCGCCCCTCGGCCGGAGATGCCCACCACCCCGTCGATCACCAGGTCCGCGTCGCGCACGGCCGTCCGCGCGTCCGCGCCGTCGCCGCCGTGACCGTTCCGACCGCCGCCGCCGTGACCGCCGCTGTGACCGCCGCCCTCGTCGTCGTCCCGGTCCCCACCGAGCCGGCGTCCGTCGGCCGCCAGCACCCGACCGTGCGCCCGGCGAAATGCGGCCAGGCCCTCGGGGTGCGCCCGGTCCGTCCTCAGCAGCACAGCGGTGATCCGGGCGCCCCGGCGGCGCAGCTCGTAGCCCGCCCACAGCGCGTCGCCCCCGTTGTTGCCCGCGCCGACCAGCAGGGTCACCCGCCGGCCGGTGACGCCACCGGTCGATCGGGCGAGCAGCTCGACAGCCCGTAGCGCCACCCCGTACGCGGCACGCCGCATCAGCGTGCCCTCCGGGGTACGGGCCAGCAGCACATCCTCGGCCGCCCGCACATGGTCCGCCGTCCACATCCGCCTCATGCCCGACCACGCTAGCCGGGTGGACCCGTTCGGTGCTCCGACGCCGCCCGGAAGCGCAGGCGTGTGCGACCCGCAACGGCGGCGTGCCGGTCGGCATCACCGAGCGCCGTCCGCGAAGTCCGGGTGCCGTCTGAACGCCCGTGCGCAGCCCGAAACGAACGGGTGCCGCCGGCAACCAACGTGCGCGGTCCGAAACGCCCGCGCGCCGCCCGAAAACGAACGGGTGCCGCCCGCAACCAACGTGCGCGGTTCGAAACGACCGTGCGCCGCCCGAAACCAACGTGCGCCGCCCGCAACCAACGTGCGCGGTCCGAAACGACCGTGCGCCGCCCGAAACCAACGTGCGCACCTCGAACGACCGCGCGCCGCCCGGGGCGAGCGTGTGCGACTCAGCACCGCTGTGTGCCGAAGGACGCCGAGCCGGGTGATCTCGGCGCGCCGCGACCCGGCCGGTGGACGGTGCATGGGATAGCGTCTCCGAGTGGCCCGAAACCGTCAGCCGGCGGCGCCCACCCTGCCCCGCTCGGCCCGCAAGGCACTCGACGAACTGTCCCGTCCTGGGCCGCACACCGTCCTGCGCGGCGAGCTCGGTCTGGTCGGGCTGCCCGGGATCGTCTTCGCGCCGGCTGAGGGGCTCGGGTTACCCGCCGTCGCCTTCGGCCACGACTGGCTGCAGGCCCCCGACCGCTACCTTCCGCTGCTCAGGCACCTGGCCTCGTGGGGGATCGTGGTCGCCGCGCCGGCCACCGGCCGCGGCGCGATCCCCAGCCACGCGCGGTTCAGCGCCGACCTGCGCACAGCGCTGGACGTCTGCGTCGGGGTCCGGCTCGGCGAGGGCAGGATCAGCGTCGACCGCAGGCGGCTGGGCCTGGTCGGGCACGGCATGGGTGGCGGCTGCGCCGTGCTCGCCGCCGCCGACCGGCTGGCCGGCGACGAGCTGGTCGGCGCCGTGGTCACCCTCGCGGCGTCGGAGACCCGCCCGTCGGCCATCGCCGCCGCCTCCTCGGTCACCGTCCCGAGCCTGCACCTGGCGGCGGGCAAGGACCAGGTCAGCCCGCCGGTGGGCAACGCCGAGCCGATCGCCGGCGAGTGGGGTGGCCCGGTAGTGCTGCGCACGCTGCCGAAGGCCAACCACCTCGGATTCCTGTCCGGGCCGGGCCTCGTGGATGCGGTGCTGGCCGGCAAGCCGCAGCCCGGTACCGCCCGGCTGGCCCGCGGGCTGGTCACCGGGTTCCTGCTGCGCCACCTGCTCGACGACTCCGACCTCGACGAGCTGGCCTCGGGCGAGGTCAAGGGCACCGACCTGCAGCTCACCTGACGCCGGCACGCTTCTCGCTGCTCACGGGGTGTCGTCCGGCAGCTCGGCGATCCGCACCCCGACGGCGTTGTCGGTCCGCTGCCCGTCGGCTTCGCCCAGGCGCGCACCGCCACCGGGTCGGACATCCGGCGCCAGCGCCTGCCACCGGGTCCAGGCCCCGTCCCGGTCGCCGGCCGGCGGGGTGACGCCCGGCGAGCCGGGGGCCGCCGATGCACCGGTCCCCGGTGTGCCACCCGGCCGGGGCGGTTCGGCGACGGAGGGCGGGGCGCAGCCGGGAGTCCCGCCGCCGCATGCGTCGTCGCCGGGCGGTGCGCACCCGGCAGGCACGCCAGGGGACGGGTCGCCCCGGCCGCCATCGCACCAGGCCGCATTCGCACCCGATACCTCCGGCTGCCCCGATCGCTGATCGCCGTCGGCCCCCACGCCGTGCGGGAAAGAGCCACCCGCACCGCCGGACCACCGATCTCCCTCGGCCTGAACCCCGCCCGCACGAGAGCCACCCGCACCGGCGGACCACTGATCGCCGTCGGCCCACAACCCGCCCGCCACCCCGCCATCACCGGACCCGCCCGACCGATCGCCGTCGCACCACAGCTGGTCCGCGCTCGTCACAGAGCCACCCGAACCACCCGGCCACTGCCCGACGTCCGGCCGTCCCGACCACTGGTCGTCGATCAAGTTCCTGGCCCGTTCGGCCGATCCCAACAGCGCCCGAATCACCTCGAGTCCGTCCGCACTCCGGCCCGACCCCCCGCGCCCGGCGTCGTCCGCCGTGGCCAGCGCCCGCGTCACGAGTTGGTCGGCGGACTCGGCCAGGTGGTCGGCCGCCTGTTCAAGACCGTGCGCGAAGGCTCGCGCCTCACCCGACCAGGCGGTCACGGCATCGCTCACCGCGCGGCACCGGGCGAGCGCGCCGGCCGCCCACCCGCCACCGGCGGCCGAGTCGACGCCCGCCGTCACCGCGGCGATCTCATCGGCCACGCGCTCGAGCTCCACGCCGAATCGACGCAGCCGGTCGGCCTCCACGTGGGTGGCGGCCGGGTCCGCGTCGGTGAGCCAGTCCCACCGGCGCTGGTCCTCGTCCGTCCAGCCGGGGAGCATCGGCGCGACGTTGCCACGCGTAGTCCAGCCGTCACCCGCGGTCGGCTCGCCGCCCGTTCCGTGCGGTGCACCGCTCATTGCGGTCGGCTCGCCGCCGGTTCCGTGCGGTGCACCACCCATGCCAAGCGGGGCACAGCCCATGCCGAGCGGGACTCCGGCCATTCCGTGCGGGGCTCGACTCATTCCGTTCGGCGCACCGCGTTGTCGGTGGTCAACGCCTCGGTGATCGCGCCGAGGCCACCCGATGCGCCCCGGTCGGCGGCGCTCAGCTCGGCCGCCGCCCGGCGGAGCCCGTCGGCTACCCAGGCCAGTTCGGTGGCATGGCGCCCGACCCCGGTGACCAGCTCGTCGTACCGGGGGCCGGCCCGTGCCGCGTCGCGGCGGGCGGTACCGGCCAACTCGGCGAGCCGTTCGGCCAGGACGCCCAGCCGGGCGGCGCGGGCACGCAGGACCGCCGGGTCCAGCTCGATGTCCGTCATCGGGGCAGCCTCCCCCGGCGGGTGGGCCCGCGGGGGAGGATCGGCCGGATCAGGTGCGATCGCACGCACCGGACGCGCAGTGGCAGATCAGCTCGCCGAGGACACGATCTCCGCGAGCCGTTCGGCGACCTGGCCCGCCTGCTCCGCCGTGGGCGCCTCGACCATCACCCGCACCAGCTGCTCGGTGCCCGACGGGCGCAGCAGCACCCGCCCGTGCTCACCCAGCTCGGCCGCGGCCTTGGCCACCGCCTCGCGCACCTCCGGCGCGGCGGAGACGGCGGCCTTGTCGGTCACCTTCACGTTGAGCAGCACCTGGGGCAGCACGTCGACCACCGAGGCGAGGTCCGCGAGGCTGCGCCCGGTGGCCGCCATCCGGGCCATCAGCCGCAGCGCGGTGAGTACCCCGTCGCCGGTGGTGGCATGACCGGGCAGAACGAGATGACCGGACTGCTCGCCGCCGAGGGCGTACCCGCCGGACCGTAGCTCCGCCAGCACGTACCGGTCGCCGACCGCGGTGGTGCGCACCGCGATACCCCGCTCGCGCATGGCCAGGTGCAGCCCGAGGTTGCTCATCACGGTGGCCACCAACGTGTCGCCGATGAGCTCGCCGCTCTCGTGCAACGCCAGGGCCAGCACGGCCATGATCTGGTCGCCGTCGACCGGGCTGCCGTCGGCGGTCACCGCCAGGCATCGGTCGGCGTCACCGTCGTGCGCGATGCCCAGGTCGGCCCGGTGCTTGCGCACGGCGGCGGTGACCACGTCCAGGTGGGTGGAGCCGCAGCCGTCGTTGATGTTCAACCCGTCCGGAGCGGCGTGGATCGCCACGACCTCGGCCCCGGCCGCCCGGTACGCTCTGGGCGCGAGCTCGGAGGCGGCGCCGTTCGCGCAGTCGACCACCACCCGCAGGCCGGACAGCGAGCCGTCCAGGCCGGCCGAGTCGAGCAGGTGGCGCAGGTAGCGGTCGCCGGCGTCCGGCAGGTCACGGACCCGACCGACGTCGACCCCGACCGGACGGTCACCGGGCTGGTAGAGCTGGGCCTCGATGGCGTCCTCGACCGCGTCCGGCAGCTTGTGCCCACCGTCGGCGAACAGCTTGATGCCGTTGTCCGCCATCGGGTTGTGGGACGCGGAGATCATCACGCCCAGGTCCGCGTCGAGCGCGCCGACCAGGTACGCCACCGCCGGGGTGGGCAGCACCCCGACGCGCAGCACGTCCGCACCGGCGGACGCCAGGCCCGCGGTGACCGCCGCCTCGAGCATCTCGCCGCTGGCCCGGGGGTCGCGACCGACCACCGCCACCGGGCGGTGGGACCGGTCCTTCTCCGACAACACCCGGGCGGCCGAGGCGGCCACCGCCGTGCTGAGCTCGGGAGTCAGCTCGGCGTTGGCCAGGCCCCGGACTCCGTCCGTTCCGAAAAGCCGACCCATGCCAGCCGGGGTGTCAGCGCTTGCTGTACTGGGGCGCCTTGCGGGCCTTCTTGAGGCCGTACTTCTTGCGCTCCGTCGCACGTGCGTCCCGGGTCAGGAAACCCGCGGACTTCAGGGCGGGCCGGTCGTCGGCGTTCAGCTCGACGAGCGCCCGCGCGATGCCCAGCCGCAGCGCACCTGCCTGGCCGGAGATGCCGCCGCCCTGCAGGCTGGCCAGCACGTCGTAGTTCTCCACCCGCTCGGTGATCACCAGCGGCTCCTTGATGAGCTGCTGGTGCACCTTGTTGGGGAAGTAGGTGCTGAGGTCCTTGCCGTTGAGGCGGAAGGAACCGCTGCCGGGGACCAGGCGCACCCGGACGATGGCCTCCTTGCGGCGACCCACGGTCTGCACCGGACGGCCACCGGGAACCGGTGCCGGGGTCTCCTCGACCGGGGCACTCAGCTCGGTGGTCTCGTCCACGTCGGTCGCTTCTGGGACGTCGGTCGCTTCCGCAACCTCGGTCGTCTCCGGGACGTCGGTCGGTTCTGGCACTTCTGGGCTCTGCTCCGGGGCGCTCACTGACTCACCTGGGTAATCTCGAAGGGCTGCGGCTGCTGCGCGGCGTGCGGGTGTGTCGGACCGGCGTAGACCTTGAGCTTCTTGCCCAGGGCGCGACCGAGCCGGTTCTTGGGCAGCATCCCCTTGACGGCCTTCTCCACCAGCCGGTCGGGGTGCTTGTCCAGCATCTCCCCGACCGAGCGCTGACGGAGGCCGCCCGGGTAGCCGCTGTGCCGGTAGACGAACTTGTCGTCACGCTTCTTACCGGACACGGCGACCTTCTCGGCGTTGATGATCACCACGAAGTCGCCGGTGTCCACGTGCGGGGCGAACGTCGGCTTGTGCTTGCCGCGCAGCAGGGTCGCCGCGTGGGTGGCGAGCCGACCGAGAACGATGTCGGTAGCGTCGATGACATGCCAGGCGCGAGTGACCTCGCCGGGCTTCGGGCTGAACGTGCGCACGGACCTACCTCGTCGTCTCTTGCTTCCGGGAGCTGCCTGGGGCTCGATGCCGTGAACGCGGTGGTGTCACGACCGGAAGCCCCGGGGGTGCTCGGGCGAGCGGACCCGCCACTCGCAGCACAACTGCTGACGAGAGTACCCGTCGGCGTCGTGGAGGGTCAAAACGGGTCTGGTGTGGTGCCGGCCGGCGGTTCGGCGTCCCCTGGGCACTCCCGCCGGCCGTACCCGACGGTCATGCCCAGCGGCTCGCATTCGCCCGCTCGACCTGCTGGTATCCCTCGTTGGCGTGCCCCAGTGCGACCCCGATGCGGGCCAGCACCTGGTTGAGGTCGGCGGCCGAGGCGTCCCACTGCCGCTGCCGGACCCGGTAGTCGGTCGCCGCCTCGCCCGTCCAGCCAGTCACCAGCGGCGCCAGCTGACGCTTCAGCTCGTCCAGCTGGCTGTTCATCCGCTGCACGGTGCCGGCCACGCTCTGCTGCGCGCTGGCCAGCTCACCGAAGGTCACCATGATCTCGGACATCGGTTGTCTCCTCCGCTTCGTTCGGTGGTTCGTCTCAGCCCAGCGCGCTGGTGATCTGGGACATGCTCTGCCGGTGCGCGTCCTCCGCGCGGCGGTACTGGGCGCCGGACGAGGAGATCGCGTCGCCGATGCCGCGCAGCGCCTGGTTCAACTGCCGGGCGTCGGTGTCCCACCGGGCCATGAGCCCCTGGAACGCCGTGGCCGCCTCCCCCTTCCACGCGCCGGCCAGCGGGGCCAGCTGGTTCCGCAGCTGGCATAGGCCCGCCTGCACCTGCTCGTTCACCTGCCGTACCTGCTGCGCCGCCCGCTGCATCTCCTCGGGGGTGGTCCCGAATGAACCCGCCGTGCCGATCGCCATGCCGATCACTGCCTTCCGCCGTGCCGTCCGTCCGGTCACGTTCGACGGTCGCAGCCGGGGGCGCCGGATGGTGCGGTTCGACGGATTCCGTGTGCGATCGCGAACCGGGACCCCCGGCACGTCAGCGGCGCAGCCGCAGCGAGCCCACCACCACCGCGCACGCCTCGCGGACCGTCGCCTCGCCGACCGTCGTGTGCTGGCACCCGACGCTGAGCTGGGCGTCCCCGTCGAAGACCACGTACCAGTCGACCCGGGTGTCCCTGGCCGGCCGTCGCTGCCGGTAGGCGATCACGTCCCGCCCGCCGACCCGGGTGGACGGCGTCAGGTCGGCCAGCTCGGACCCGTCCCGTCGGGCCTGCTCGTAGCGGTCCCGCAGCTCGCGGAACGCGCGGTCCGGTTCGGCCGCGCTGTCGTAGCCGAGCGGGGTCTGCTCGACGGAGATCAGGTCCGAGCCGAGCGGGGTGTCCGACGGGGTGAGCAGGGTGCGCCTGCGCTCGGGCTCCCCGCCGGAGTGCCGCCAGCCGGCGGGCAGCCGGACCGTGTAGTCGTACTGGGCCAGCTCGTCGCCGGGCAGCGCCGATCCCGGCCGTCCGACGGAGGCCACCGGGTGCGGGCCGCCGGTGAGGCCGGCCAGGTGGTCCGGGGCGGCCGCGACGAGCGCACCCGCG